>JAHEBH010000006.1 GCA_024642335.1 Erythrobacter sp. | reverse complement strand
GGCCCTGAACGGCATCGGCCGCAGGAAGAAGCTGGAGGCGGGCGATCCGCTGATCTGGGAGGGTGACGATTCGATGCTCGTCGCCAATGTGATCGACGGCATCCTCAAGCTGACCAATTCCACCGAGGACGGGCGCGAACAGATAGTTGGCGTGGTCTATCCTTCGGATTTCATCGGCAGGCCTTTCGGCGCGACGTCCAACCATTCGGTGACCGCGCTGACCGATGCCAAGGTGTGTATTTTCGCGCGGGCCGACTTCGATCGTTTCGCGTCCGAGCATCCTGCGCTGGAGCATAAGTTGCTCAAACGCACGCTGGATGAGCTGGACCGGACGCGCGGCTGGATGCTGCTGCTTGCGCGCAAGAGCGCGGAGGAGAAGGTCGCCACCTTCCTGCTCGACATGTCGAAGAGGCTGGTCGATGCCACCTGCGAAACGCCGCATGACGGGCCGCTCGCCGAGTTCGAGCTGCCGTTCTCGCGCCAGCAGATCGGCGATATACTGGGCGTGACGATCGAAACGGTCAGCCGCCAGATGACGCGCATGAAGCGCGACGGCATACTGGACCTTCCGACACGCCGCACAGTGAAGATAATCGACCGTGCGGCGCTGGAAGCGATGGCCGGCTAGGACCGGCGAAGGAGCGGGCAGGGCGAGCCTGCCCGCGGCCCGTCAGAAGCGGAAGCCGAAGCCTGCGCTGAGCACCCAGGGGTCCAGCTTGTGCTTGGTGTCGAGCACCAGATTGCCGGATCCGTTGTACCAGCGTGAACGCGTGTCCATCCAGTACTTCTTGGCGTCGACCGAGAAGGTCATCACCTCGTTGAGCGGTGCGTCGAGACCGGCCTGCAGGGCAAAGCCGAGTTCGTCGGTCAATGTCTGGTCCGGTGCACCGAGCGCGGTCGTTCCCGTGCCTGATGCGGTGTCGATCCACAGGAAATAGCTCGGGCCGGCACCGACATAGGGCGATACGCCGCCGGGATTGAAGTGGTACTTCAGCGTGAAGGTCGCCGGAATGACCTTGGCATTGGAAACCGCTTCCGCTCCGGCCAGCGGCCCAGCATCGATGTCCACGTCATGTTGCGAGACGCAGCAGATCGTCTCCAGCGACACATTGGGCGAGAAGAAATATTCGATCGCCACGGTCGGGATAAACTTGTCTGTGGCATTGGTCTGGGTGCCGGCAGGCAGGCCGATCGCATCGGCGTTGACCTGGCTGATCTTGCCATCGGGCATCACAACGGTGCCCAGCACCTTGACCTGAAACTTCATGTCGTCCTGCGCATGGGCAGGGGTTGCGCCGATGCCGCCAGCGAGTGCCAGGGCCAGGACCCCGGAAAGCGGGGCGATTACTTTGCGCATGGTCCATTCTCCAACGTGCCGCAGCGGCCACCCCACGCGGCCCATGATCTTTACGACACGCCCAGCCCAATGCTCCCGGTCACATGGCAGCGCTTTGACCGAGCGCAATTCTCGCGAATGAAAATTTCACGGGAGGGAAATGTTCAATTTGATGGTGGTCAATGAGGCAGCGATCCTTCACAACGCATTGGCTTCCCAATCTCGCAGGGGAAATGGTCAATGGAATCTCTCACGACTCGTGCGGTCATGTGGTTCGTGTTGCTGCTTCTAGCCGTCATGGCTGCAGCGCTCGCCCACGATGCCGCTTTCGCAGCGCAGATGGTGATTGTCGCAATCGCCATGGGCGCCTTCTTGTGGTGGA
The DNA here is from genome assembly GCA_024642335.1 of Erythrobacter sp. Lineage (GTDB taxonomy): Bacteria > Pseudomonadota > Alphaproteobacteria > Sphingomonadales > Sphingomonadaceae > Alteraurantiacibacter. The sequence continues at coordinate 75,928 of JAHEBH010000006.1, read as the reverse complement.
CGCTCTACAGCGCCAAGGTCGACACAGCGGGCAACTGGCTGCGCGCTCCGAACGATGAGGGTCGTTATGATGACGATCCGGTGCGCTGGGGTGTGATCGCCACCATGTTCTGGGGCATCGCGGGCTTCACCGCAGGGCTGTTCATCGCCTTGCAGCTGGCCTTTCCTGCGCTGAATTTCGAACCCTGGCTCAACTTTGGGCGTGTCCGGCCACTGCACACGAGCGCGGTGATCTTTGCCTTTGGCGGCAACGCCCTGATCGCGACGAGTTTCTACATCGTGCAGCGTACCTGCCGCGCACGCCTCGCCTTTCCCGGCCTCGCTCGTTTCGTGTTCTGGGGCTACCAGCTCTTCATCGTCTTGGCGGCTACCGGTTATTTGCTGGGGGTAAGCCAAGGCAAGGAATATGCCGAGCCTGAATGGTATGTTGACTGGCTGCTGACCATCGTCTGGGTTGCCTATCTGCTGGTGTTCGTGATGACGATCATCAAGCGCAAGGAGCCGCATATCTATGTGGCCAACTGGTTCTTCCTCGCCTTCATCCTGACCGTTGCCATGCTGCACGTGGTCAACAACCTGGATGTGCCTGTCAGCCTGCTGGGATCGCGCAGCTATCCGCTGTTTGGCGGCGTGCAGGGCGCGCTGGTGCAATGGTGGTATGGCCACAATGCGGTGGGTTTCTTCCTGACCGCGGGCTTCCTGGCGATGATGTATTACTTCGTGCCGAAGCAGGCGGAGCGGCCGGTCTATAGCTATCGGCTGTCGATAATCCACTTCTGGTCGCTGATCTTCCTCTACATCTGGGCTGGTCCGCACCATCTGCACTACACGGCACTGCCCGACTGGGCGCAGACGCTGGGCATGGTCTTCTCGGTCATGCTGTGGATGCCGAGCTGGGGCGGCATGATCAACGGCCTGATGACGCTCAACGGCGCCTGGGACAAGATCCGCACCGACCCGATCATCCGCATGATGGTGTGGGCGCTGGCCTTCTACGGCATGTCGACCTTCGAAGGGCCGATGCTGTCGATCAAGGCCGTCAACGCCATGTCGCATTACACCGACTGGACTATCGGCCACGTGCATTCGGGCGCGCTGGGCTGGAACGGCATGATCACCTTCGCTGCGCTCTATTATCTCGCGCCGCGCTTGTGGGGCCGCGAACGGCTTTACAGCCTGCGCATGGTCAACTGGCACTTCTGGCTCGCGACGCTGGGTATCGTTTTTTACGCTTCGTCTATGTGGGTGGCCGGCATCATGCAGGGCTATATGTGGCGCGAATACGGTGCCGACGGCTATCTGGTGAACAGCTTTGCCGAAACCGTCAGTGTGATGTGGCCCTATTATGTGGCGCGCGCTCTGGGCGGCCTGCTCTTCATCGCTGGTGCCGTGATCATGGTCTACAATATCTGGATGACCATTCTGGGCCATATGCGCGAGGAGAAGCCTCTCACCACCGCCGCCCACAATCCCGAAGCCGACCGCCCGCTGGTCGCTCAGCCGGCCGAGTAAGGGGACATTCGATGAGTGATACGCAAGTGCAAGAAAAGGTGACGGGCCACAAAAGGTTTGAACGCAATGTCACCCTGCTGGGCGCGGCGGCGCTGGTCACCGTGGCCATCGGCGGCATCGTGGAAATTGCTCCGCTGTTCTGGATCGACAACACGATCGAGCCGGTGGAAGGGATGCGTCCCTATACGCCGCTGGAACAGGCCGGGCGCGATATCTACGTGCGCGAGGGCTGTTACGCCTGTCATAGCCAGATGATCCGTCCCTTCCGCGACGAAGTGGAACGTTATGGCCATTACAGCCTGGCGGCAGAAAGCATGTACGATCACCCCTTCCAATGGGGCTCCAAGCGCACCGGGCCAGACCTGGCGCGCGTGGGCGGTCGCTATTCGGATGGATGGCATGTCCAGCATCTGATCGACCCGCAGAGCGTGGTGCCCGAAAGCGTGATGCCGACATACGGCTTCCTCGCCGATGCGCCGCTGGAGTTCGAGCATATCGCCGACAATCTGGTCGCGCTTTCCTATGTCGGGGTGCCCTATACGCAGACCGATATCGAACAGGCACGGCAGGATGTGATCGGTCAGGCGGATCCGGATACCGCTCCCGGCGATCTGGTGGAGCGCTATCCCGGTGCGCAGGTGCGTGACTTCGATGGCGATCCGGACCGGATCACCGAGATGGATGCGCTGGTCGCCTATCTGCAGGTTCTGGGTACGATGGTGGATGTGAATTCCGCCGCTGCCCAGGAGGTTCTGGCAGAGGAGAGTGGACGGTGAACGAGCACTCCACATACGAATTCCTGCGGCAGTTGGCCGATAGCTGGGGGCTCCTCGCCATGGCGATCCTCTGGCTGGGCCTTGCCCTTTGGCCTTTCCGGCCCGGAGCGAAGCAACGCAATCGCGAAGCGGCCAATCTGATATTCAAGGACCAGAACGATGGCGAATAATCAGCGCATCGACGAGCCGACAGGCACCGAAACCGTTGGCCATGAGTGGGACGGGATCGAGGAACTCAACACTCCCCTGCCGCGCTGGTGGCTGTGGACCTTCTATGCCACCGTCATCTGGGCCATCGGTTATGTCATTGTTTATCCCGCTATACCGCTGCTCGAGAAGGGCACGGAAGGGCTGTGGGGCTGGACCAGTCGTGGCCAGTTGGAAGATTCCGTGGCGGACGTCGCGGAAGATCGCGCGCCGATCATGGCAGCCATCGCAGACACTCCGATCCAGGACTTGCCGCTCAACGAGGAATTGATGACGCAGGCCGTTGCCGGCGGTGCAGCGGCATTCCGCGTGCATTGCGTCCAGTGTCACGGCGCCAATGCCGCAGGTTCGGAAGGCTATCCCAACCTGACCGATGACGAATGGTTGTGGGGCGGCAACATGCAGGAGATCGAATACACGCTGGCAAACGGTATCCGGCATCCCGGTGCACCGCTTACGCGCACAAGTGCCATGCCGGCCTTCGGGCGTGACGGTATCCTGTCGGCCGAGCAGATCTCCGTCGTTACGGACTATGTGTTGTCGCTGACAGACCGTGGCCCGGCCAACGCGGCGGGCGCGGAACTGTTCGCCGCGAACTGCACGGTGTGCCACGGTGCGGACGGCGGTGGTCTGCGTGCATTCGGCACGCCGAGCCTGAACGATGCCGTCTGGCTTTACGGCAGCGGTGCCGAAGATATTCGCGCGCAGATTGTTGCGCCGCGTCATGGGGTCATGCCCGCCTGGGAGGACAAGCTTGACCCTGCAACCATTCGTATGCTGGCAGCATATGTCCACTCGCTGGGGGGAGGCGAAGACTTCATGGAGGTCGCCCAACCGGCGGATGAGGTAGATGGCGAAGAATGATCCGTTAATTCACCATAGCCCCCTGGGGGATTACCAGGCGCGCAAATCGGTCCATCCCAAGCGGATCGACGGCCCGTTCCGCCGCTTCAAGTGGCTGATCATGGCGGTCACCCTGGCGGTCTATTACGGAACGCCTTGGATCCGCTGGGACCGCGGCCCCTATGCGCCCGATCAGGCTGTGCTCGTCGATCTGGCGAACCGCCGGTTCTACATGTTCGACATCGAAATCTGGCCGCACGAATTCTACTTCGTGGCCGGGCTTCTGATCATGGCGGGCATCGGCCTGTTCCTGGTCACCAGCGCGGTGGGCCGGGCATGGTGCGGATACAGCTGCCCGCAGACCGTGTGGACCGACCTGTTCCAGCACGTCGATCGCTTCGTCGATGGTGACCGCAATGCCCGCATGCGGCTGGAAGCGGCGCCGTGGACATGGGGCAAGGTGCTGCGCCGGCTGTTCAAATGGGCGATCTACCTGACCATCGCCTTCTGGACCGGTGGTGCGTGGATCATGTATTTCGCAGATGCGCCCACTCTGACGGTGGATTTCTGGTCCGGCCAGGCAGCTCCCGCTGCCTATATCACCGTGGCAGTCCTGACAGCGACGACCTTCGTCTTTGGCGGCTTCATGCGCGAGCAGGTGTGCATCTACATGTGCCCCTGGCCGCGAATCCAGAGCGCACTGATGGACGAGCATTCGCTCCTGGTGACCTACAAGGACTGGCGGGGCGAGAAGCGTGGCAGCATGAAGAAGGCGGCCAAGGATCCTGCCGCCTATGGCGACTGCGTGGACTGCAACATGTGCGTGGCGGTTTGTCCTACGGGGTGGGATATTCGCAATGGTCCGGACATTTCCTGCATTACGTGCGGATTGTGCATCGATGCCTGCGACCGGGTGATGAAGGAAGTCGGCCGCCCACGCGGGCTGATCGACTATATCACCCTGGATGATGCCAAGGCGGAGGCGGAAACGGGCGTGGTGCGTCCTGCATGGAAGAACCTGCTGCGCGCGCGAACAATCGTCTATTTTATCGTATGGGCGGGCATTGGTATCGGCCTGCTCTTCCTGCTCGGTACGCGCACGCATACGGAAATAAGCGCGGCGCCTGACCGCAACCCAGCCTTTACGCTGATGCGCGATGGCAGTGTGCGCAACAATTTCACCGTGAAGCTGCGCAACATGGAGGCACGCCCGCGCGACATGCGCGTGGCTCTGGAAGGTCTGGAAGGCGGCAGTATGTGGACCGATGAGATCAGCGCTGATGCGGCGGCCCGCAGCCTGGAATTCGATGTTCCCGCTGACCAGACGGAGACTATTCGTGTATATGTGATCGCGCCGCGCGGCACACAAAGCCAGGACTTCAGCCTGCGCGTGCTGTCGCTGGATGAGCAGGGCGAGAGCGATACGGTGGAAACCCGTTTCGAAACGCCGGGAGAATGATCATGCGTTGCTTCACAGGCTGGCACATGCTGGCGGCAATGGTCGGGTTTTTCGGCGTGGTAATCGCCGTCAACGTCACCATGGCGCGCATCGCCATCGGCAGTTTCGGCGGTGTGGTGGTGGAGAACTCCTACGTCGCCAGCCAGGAGTTCAATGGCTGGCTGGATGCGGCAGAGGCACAGGAAGCGCTGGGTTGGCAGGTCGAGACCGTCTGGCGCGAGGATGGGCGGCTGGCACTGCAGGTCAGCGGTGCACCCGAGGCACTTTCTGCAACCGCGACTGCACGCCATCCGCTGGGCCGCCTACCGGCGCGCGAACTGGTTTTCGAACAGGCCCCCACGGGTGAATATGTCTCTACAGAGGTGCTGCCACAGGGGCGCTGGACACTGCGCCTGTCGCTTGCTTCCGGCGCAGATGAATGGCGGCGGGAAGAAGACTTGCTGTGAGCGCCACACCTGCCTTGTCCCCCGAGATGGAGACAAGCGTCCTCGCGGTGCCGGGCATGCATTGCGCCGGATGCATGAGCAAGATCGAGCGTGGCCTTGGTGCCCTGCCAGAGGTCGAAAGCGCAAGGGTCAATCTGACCTCGCGCATGGTCACGGTCACGCATGATGCCGCGCTCGATGATTGCAGGCTGGTCGAAGAACTGGCCAGGATCGGATTTGAGGCGAAGCGGCGTCCGAAGGAGACGGTGAAGCCCTTCTCGGCGGTAAAACCTCTGCTGGGGCCGCTTGCCGTTGCTGCCTTTGCCGGCATGAATATCATGCTGCTTTCGGTCAGTATCTGGTCGGGTGCGGAAGGCACTACGCGCGAATTGTTCCACTGGATTTCGGCCATGATCGCGCTGCCTGCTGTGGCTTATGCGGGCCGGCCTTTCTTCAAGTCCGCCTGGGGCGCTCTCAGCCACGGCACCACCAATATGGATGTGCCGATTTCCATCGGCGTGATCACCGCCTGCGGATTGAGCGTCTACGAAGTCGTCACCGGCGGCGAACATGCATGGTTCGATGGTGCACTGATGCTGCTGGCCTTCCTGCTCGCTGGGCGCGTGCTGGATGCCATGATGCGCGACAGGGCGCGCCATGCAGTCGATGCGCTGCTGGGGCAAGCGGCGCAGGGAGCCTTGGTCTTGCAGGAAGGCGGGACGTTGGAATGGATCGCTTCGGAGCACTTGCAACCGGGCATGGTCATGCGCGTTGCTGCAGGTGAACGGCTGGCTGCGGATGGAGAGATCATCACGGGGGCGAGCCAGTTCGACCAGTCGCTGCTGACCGGAGAGACCAGGCCAGTGCCACGCCAGCTGGGGGACGAGGTGCTGGCAGGCACGCTCAACCTCAATTCGCCGGTGGATGTGAAGGTCAGCCATGCCGGGCGCGATACGACACTGGCGGAAATCGCGTGGCTGATGGAAGCGAGCACGCAGAACCGCAGCCGCTATGTCCGCATCGCCGACCGCGCCGCGCGGCTCTATGCACCTGCCGTCCATTCGCTCGCGGCACTGGCCGTGGCAGGCTGGCTAATTGCAGGGGCGGGCTGGTACCAGTCGCTGGTAATCGGCGTGGCGGTGCTGATCATCACCTGTCCTTGCGCATTGGGGCTGGCGGTGCCGGTGGCGCAGGTTGTGGCCAGCGGATCGCTGATGCGCGCAGGCATCATGGTGAAGGATGGTTCCGCGCTGGAACGGCTGGCAATGGTCGACCGCGTTCTCTTCGACAAGACCGGCACGCTTACCCTTGGCAAGCCCGTGCCCGATCAATCCGTGCTCGATGCATTCTCTACAGACGAAGCGCGCGTGGCGCTGGCGCTTGCTTCGCACAGCCGCCACCCGCTCTCGAAGGCATTGGCGCAGCAGCTCATGCTGCGCGGTGTCGTTCCTGCGGGCCTTGCCGAAGTCACCGAAGAGCCGGGACGTGGTATGACAGGTCTGTGGAACGGGCAACGCGTCGAGCTGCGCCGGCCGGAAGGTGCTACGACCAGCGGAGTGGCGCTTACTATCGGAGAGCGGCCCACCAGGCTTGTCCCCTTCGCAGACCGGCTGCGCGACGATGCCAGACCGGCCATTGAAGAGCTCGCGCGGCTCGGGCTCAGCGGTTCGATCATCTCGGGCGACAATGAAGAGGCGGTTTCGCAGATTGCGGGAGAGACCGGCCTGATGGGGCAGGCCAATGCTTCTCCGGCTGACAAGCAGACAGCGATATCCGAACTGCAGCAATCGGGCGCGAAGGTGCTGATGGTAGGGGATGGTCTGAATGACGGTCCCGCGCTCGCCGCGGCCGATGCATCGATTGCGCCGGGCAGTGCCAGCGACGTGGGCATGCAGGCGGCAGACTTCGTCTTCGTGCAGGATTCGCTATTGGCCATCCCGCGTGCGATTCGCGCATCGCGTGCCACCATGCGGGTGGTGCGACAGAATTTCGCACTGGCGGTCGGATACAACATGCTGGCCGTGCCGATGGCGCTGCTGGGAATGGTGACGCCGTTGGTGGCAGCAATCGCGATGTCGGCCAGTTCTCTGATCGTGGTGGCCAATTCTTTGCGCCTTGTCAGGGCGGCGAAATGAACGGCGTACTGATTTTGCTGCCGATCGCCCTTGGCCTGGGCCTGATCGGCCTTGGAGCATTCTTCTGGGCAATGCGCAGCGGCCAGTTCGACGATCCCGAAGGCGCTGCCTCGCGCATCCTGATCGACGACGAGGATCAACCGGAATAGGCGCGGCCCGCAGCCCACCTTGCCGGAACTTCGGTGGCAAGGCCACAAAACACCAAATTCTTGATCCACTTCAATGAACAAGCTCGCGACTGGGGGAATATTGCTCTCATGTGGCCTTACCATCCCGATCTGCTCGCAACGCCTGTTCCTCGGTACACCAGCTTTCCGACAGCTGCCGAGTTCGGACCGCATGTGAGCGCGGGGAGGCATGCAGACGCGATTGGTACCGCAACCGGCGATATCTCGCTCTATGTCCACATTCCCTTTTGCGAGAAGATTTGCTGGTATTGCGGCTGCAACACGGCTGCCGCCAATCGCGTGCAGCGGCTGGCCAGCTATCTCGATGCCCTGCACAAGGAGATCAAGCTGGTGGGCGAGATGCTGCCGGCAGGCGCCCGCGTCAGGCGCATAGCCTTTGGCGGGGGCAGTCCCAATGCCATATCGCCGGTGGATTTCGTGCGGCTGTTCGATGAACTCGTGCTGCATTTCCCGCTGCATGATCCGCTGGTTTCGATCGAACTCGACCCGCGCAACCTGACAAGTGACTGGGAGACGGTGATGCGGGCCGTGGGTGCCAGTCACGCCAGCCTGGGCGTTCAGACCTTTGCGCCCAATCTGCAGGAAGCCATCGGCCGTGTGCAGCCGCTGTCGATGATCGAGAAATCGGTCACGATCCTGCGCGATGCAGGGATCACCTCGCTCAACTTCGACCTGATGTATGGCTTGCCCGGACAGACCAGGAATGATCTCGCCGATACGCTGGCCAGGGCGACGGAATTCGGTGCGGACCGCATCGCGCTGTTCGGATATGCCCATGTGCCGCATCTTCTCCCGCGCCAGCGCCAGATCGATGGCAATGCGCTGCCCGATCAGCAAACCCGTTTCGAGATGGCGCTGGACGGTTACTCGCAACTGGTCGGTGCAGGTTATGTGGCGGTCGGCTTTGATCACTTTGCGTTGCCCGGCGATCCTATGGCGAAGGCCGTGAAATCGGGCACTTTGCGTCGCAATTTCCAGGGCTTCACCGATGATCAGGCGCAAGTGCTGATCGGCCTTGGCGCATCCTCGATCTCCTCCTTCCCCGACTTGCTGGTGCAGAACGAGAAGAATTCGGGCCGTTACCGCATGCTCCTCTCGCAAGGGCATCTGCCAACCAGCGTGGGCAAGGAACGCAGCGTTGATGACAGGCGTCGCGGTGCAGTGATCGAAGAATTGCTGTGCCGGGGCAGGGCGAAGGTCTCGGCCGAGATGCTGACCAGTGCCGAGCCGCGCCTGCGGCCCTATGTCGAGCCCGGCCTCGCTCGCATCGAGCATGGCAACACCGTTGTCGTGGCAGAGCATGCACTTCCCTATGCGCGCAGCATTGCCGCAGCCTTCGATCCCTACCGCCAGGATTCGCAGCGCCGTTTCAGTTCGGCTGTCTGAAGCGCTTCTTTTCCTTCCAGCCTGAAGCGCATCCTTTGCTCGCAAAAAAATAGGGTGGCCTGCCAGATGGAAGGCCACCCTTCAGGATGGGATGGAAGTAGCTGGTTCGCGGTTCAGGCGGCCAGCAAATCCGCTGCAGCCCAGTTGCCATGCAGGCCCTGGCGCAGACGAATGGGGAGCTTGGCGCGGGCGATCGGGCCCTTGGCCACGTCCGTCGCGTCGAAAATGCACAGGTCGGAATAGTTGCGGACATGGTCGTCCACCAGCGCAACCAGCCAGCCGTCGCCCTCTGGCGCGTCCTTGCTGCGCGGAATGAAGCAGGGTTCCTGCAGCGAGCCATCGGGGCCGCACCACCAGCTTTCTTCCTTGCCGGTCTTCACATTGAAATGCGTCAGCGTGTTGATGACACCGGCGAAGGGTCCGGGCGGGCCGTTATAGGGCTTTTCCAGATCATAGGTGATCATCCAGCCGTGCTCATAGGGCTTGCCTGCCATGCGATCATCGATGCGCGGGAACTCGCCCGGCGCTTCGCCCAGCTTGGTCACGCTTTCGACCACATCTTCATTTGACGTCAGGTCAACGGTGATGCGCGCCAGCTCGGTCATTGCCAGCTGTGGATCGAAGGGCGCACCGTCCTTGTCGGGGAAGAAGGGCAGCGAGCCGATCTTCGATATAGGCGTATCGAGATGGATCTTCGTGCCTTCGGCAAAGGCGTTCATCACGTGGCAGGAACACATGCCTTGCTCATGTTTGAACCAGCGCATGTCGCTGCCATCGCCATTGCGGCGCATCACGCCGAGATAGGTGGGGAGCGAGCGGTCATAGTAGAAATGCGGCCGGTCCTGCTCGAGAACCGAAGGGTCGGAACTATAGGGCGATACGGGGATCACCACGTAATCGCCGGCGATGCAGAAATCGTGCAGCATGGTGTAATAGGGCACTTCGAACTCGGCGCGGGCGACGACGTTGCCGTCACGGTCTAGTTCGAAATAGGTGCCATCGGTGCTCAGATCGCCCTTGGCGGCATAGCTTATGTTGCAGAAATTGCCCGTTTCGACGTCGATCTTGGGATGCGCGCCGAATGTGCGCAGTTTCAGCTCGCCGTTCCAGTCGGTATAGCCGTCGGTGTCCAGCGTATGCTTGTCCATCACCAGGCACGGGCTGTCCTCCTTCATGGCAAGAAGGTCGCCGCCGAAAACCAGGACGTTGGTATTGGCAGTGCCGCGATGCTGGCCGATTACCGAAGGATCGTCGGTGCGCGGGTTGCGATATGATCCGAACAGCGCTCTGCCCGCTTCATTTTCCAGCTTCCACTTGTCGGTCTTGGCATAGCGCTGCTTGAAGCTGACCTTGCCGTCCTTGAAGCGGAACATGGTCACCATGCCGTCACCGTTGAAGAACTGGTCCCCGCTCCCGGCCTTGGGCGCGAACTGCGGGTCGGGGTGCACGCGATAGAACGCACCGTCCATTTCGGCAGGAATTTCGCCTTCGATCTCGATATCGTTGATATCGCCTTCGAGCCGCACCAGACGCAGCACTTCTGCGTAAATCGGCTCTTGCGGGAAATGGACCATCGCACCTCTCCTAAACGCGAATCTTTGTAACGATCGTTAGAATAGGGAGGATCGGCCATAGCGCTTTGACTTTGGTCAAGAACAAGGTGCCAGATACAAAAAGGCCGGGCGAACCACATGGTCCACCCGGCCTTATCCTGCTGTCTCTGCTGACCCTCAGGCGGCGACCGTGGCCCGGTTTTCCATCAGCACGGTTGCTGCGGCCGTGTTAGAGATCGGCACGTGGTAATTGCTCGCCAGTTCGCGCACCGATCCGGTGAGCGCACCGCGCGCGGCAATCCAGTTGAGAATTTCGACGCCCTGACTGCCCGCCAGTTCGACGATATCGAGCGTATCATGTTGCAGCAGCGCTTCGGGATCGGGACCGATGTTGCGCAGGCAGAACTTGTCGTAATCGACATTGATATGACCTGCACGTTCGCCTTCGAGCTGGTGCGACAAGCCGCCGGTACCGAAGATCACGACCTTTTCGTTGCCGCTCCAGCTCTCGATTGCGCGGCCCACGGCCTTGCCCAGTTCATAGCAGCGCTTGGGGCTGGGCAGGGGGTGCTGCACCGTGTTGATGGCGATCGGCACCAGTTTGAGCGGGAAGGGCTCCTTGCCCGGCCAGCACAGTTCGTAAGGCACGGCCACGGCATGATCGACCACCATGGACTGGCAGGTCACCGGATCGAACTCGCTTGCAACGACCTGTTCGATGATGTGCCACGACAGGTCCGGGTGGCCTGGATAGGGGCGCTGGAAGGCGATGCCCCAACCTTCATCCTCGTGGGTATATTGCGGTGCCGCGCCGATGGCGAAAGTCGGCATCTTGTCGAGGAAGAAGTTGAGCCCGTGGTCGTTGTAGAAGACCACAGCGACATCGGGCTTTTCCTCTGCCAGCCATTCATGGACCGGGTTGAAACCGTCGAAGAATGGCTTCCAGTATGGGTCCTGCTGCAGGTTCTGGGCAATCGCCTTGCCGATACCGGGAACGTGGCTGGTGAAAATGCCTCCGCAAATCTCGCTCATGCTGCGGTCCTCCCTTTGTCGGCAACCCTCGTCTCTGTCACTGCGTGGCTGAGCAGGTTCGCCCTGAACTCGTCCAGCGACAGGCCCGTCTGCAAGGCGCCCAGATCCTGAACGTTGAGGCCAAGGATACCGGCCAGCTTGGCGAGGTAATAGACATTGCCGCCTGCCGACAGCATGCCCAGAACGTCGCGATTGCGCACGGCCTCGCGCTGCGCATCGGTGAGGTTGAAGCTGTCCATGTATGTCTCTTCATCCTCGACGAACTTCTTGCGGTTCGCTTCGCTATTGAAGGAATAGCACATGGCGTTGATGGCATAACCATCCTGCGCGATATCGCCATCGAACACGAGCGTACCGGGGATAGCGCGCTTTCCTGTTCCTGACGGTCCTGAAACTTGGGACATGATCCCACCTCCGAATTCTTGATTTGGGCGGGATGGTATTTTGGCGCACAGGAGTCGTTGCGCTCGATCAAATGCACTGATCGCAGATTATTTCGCAAATGCAGCATTGACCATTTGCGCCTGCGGGATATGTCTGTCAGTCAATGTCGGGCATGCAACTTCTGCCGCCTCCACCAGCCCTGAGTGCATTATGCGCTGATGGCCCGGTGGCCGTCTTTCTCGATTTCGACGGGACGCTGGTAGAGATTGCTTCGACGCCCGACTCGATTGATGTTCCTGCTAACATGGCGGTTGTTCTGTCGGAGTTGTCGGCGCGACTGGACGGTCGGCTGGCGCTGATCAGTGGCAGGGCAATATCCGATATCGAGACCTACACAGGCCCACTTTCAATAGCGCGCGCTGGTTCGCACGGCGCGGATAGGTTGTTGGCGGATGGATCGCCGCTTTCCGTTGCGCCCGCGCCTTTTCCGGAAGTTGTTCGGGAGGAAATCGCGAGCTTTGCTAATGCGGAGGGATTTTCAGTGGAAGGAAAACCGCACGGCGTTGCCTTGCATTACCGCGCTAATCCGTCGCTGGAGGATCACGGTTTGGCATTTGCGGAGAAACTTGCCGAGACTAGCGGCCTTGCCGTCAAACGGGGCAAATGCGTGATCGAATTCGTGCAGCCGGGCGCTGACAAGGGCGCTGCAGTGCGCGCCTATATGACCCATGTTGCATTCATGGGTGCATTTCCGATCTTCATCGGGGATGATGTCACCGATGAAGATGGTTTCGCTGCCGTCGACGAGTTTGGAGGAGTAGGCATATTGGTAGGTGATCGCCAAACTACGCTGGCGCAATGGCACCTTGAAGGACCGCAGCAGGTACACGAATGGCTGGGGCTTTGAGCGAAATGGGCGCTGACGGGATACAGTCGGACCTGGAGCTCTGGCCGATCGGGAATTGCCAGGTTTCGGGCCTGATCGACAAGCGGGCAGGCATCGTCTGGGGCTGTGTGCCGCGAGTTGATGGCGATCCGGCCTTCTGTTCGCTGCTCAATGGCGAAACACAGGGTGTTGGTGTATGGCGCTTCGAGATCGAAGGACAGGTATCCTCCAGCCAGCATTATGTTCGCAACACGCCGATCCTGGTGACACGCCTTGCCGATCGAGATGGCGGAATACTCGATGTCTTCGACTTTTGCCCGCGTTTCGAACGTTCGGGCCGCATGTATCGGCCGGTGGCCTATTGCCGCATCGTGCGCCCCGTGGCGGGGACACCGCGCCTGAAAGTAACGCTGCGCCCTATGCGTGATTATGGTTCCTCCGTGGCGGAGACCACAAACGGCACCAACCACATTCGCTATCTGACGACAGGGCAGGCGCTGCGCCTCTCCACCGATGCGCCGGTGGGGTATGTGCTCGACCAGCGTCCCTATCGCGTCGAAAGCGACCAGCATTTCTTTCTTGGCCCGGATGAGCCCTTCAACGGAAATATCCGCAGCGAAGTCAGGCGCTTGGAAGCCATGACGCAGAAATACTGGCAGCATTGGGTGCGCAGCCTGGCTACGCCATTTGAATGGCAGGAAGAGGTCATCCGCTGTGCCATCACGCTCAAACTATGCCAGCATGAAGAAACAGGCGCGATCGTAGCCGCGCTGACTACCTCCATACCCGAAGCGCCCGGTAGCCAACGAAATTGGGATTATCGCTACTGCTGGATTCGCGATTCCTATTACACCGTCCAGGCCCTCAACCGGCTTGGCGCGCTGGACGTGCTGGAGAAGTATCTCGCCTATCTGCGCAACATCGTGGACAATGCACAGGGTGGGCAGATCCAGCCGCTCTATTCGGTTATGGGGGTCGCCGAACTGGACGAAACGACTGCGCCATTCCTTGCCGGTTATCGCGGAATGGGCCCTGTGCGTGTGGGCAATGCGGCCTACAAGCAGGTTCAGCATGACTGTTACGGCCAGATCGTGCTGCCTACCGCGCAGGGATTCATGGACAAGCGCCTGTTGCGCATGGCGGACAGGGACGATTTCGAAGCGCTCGAGGAAGTCGGCGAAATTGCCTGGAAAATGCACGACCAGCCCGATGCCGGCCTGTGGGAATTCCGCACACGCCAGGAAGTGCACACGTATTCTGCGGTGATGAGCTGGGCGGCATGCGACCGGCTGGCGACCGTGGCCCACCTCAAAGGTTGGGAAGACAAGGCGTGTTTTTGGCAGGATCGCGCCGACATCGTACGCGAGACGATCGACAAAGAGGCTTGGGTGGAGAATGGCGAGGGCGGCCATTATGGTGCCAGTTTCGAAAGCGATTACCTCGATGCCAGCCTGCTGCAATTGCTCGAGCTGCGTTTCCTCTCAGCCAGCGATGAGCGTTTCCAGTCGACCTTCGCCATGGTAGAGAAGGAACTGCGCCGAGGTGAGCACATGCTGCGCTATGCGGCGGAGGACGATTTCGGCGCGCCCGAAACTGCCTTCAACATCTGCACGTTCTGGCTGATCGAGGCGCTGGCGCTGATGGATCGCAAGGACGAGGCGCGCGAACTGTTCACCACCATGCTGGGCCATTGCACTGGATCGGGGCTGTTGTCCGAAGACATGGACTTCGAAACAGGCGAATTGTGGGGCAATTTTCCGCAGACTTATTCGCTGGTGGGTGTGATCAATTGCGCGGGGCACCTTTCCAGGTCCTGGAGCACGGTGCGTTAAGGAGAAGCATGAGTCGATTAGTCGTCGTTTCGAACAGGGTTGCTGTCCCCAAGGCGCGCGGCGCGGCGGGCGCACAGGGAGGCCTTGCCGGCGCTCTCAATGCAGCGCTGAAGGATAACGGCGGCATCTGGTTCGGCTGGTCCGGACAGGAGTGCGAGGAGTTTACCGGCGACCTCCACACCCAGGGATCGGCTGATGGCGTCACCTCCGCAACAATTGACCTTGAGTCGCAGGATGTGGAAGAATATTATAACGGCTATGCCAACTCCACGCTGTGGCCGCTTTTCCATTACCGCATTGACCTGACCGAATACGAACGTGAGTTCGGCAAAGGCTACGAACGCGTCAACGAACGTTTTGCCCACAGCGTATTACCCCTGATCGAAGACGGCGATCTCGTCTGGGTGCATGATTATCACCTGATGCCGCTGGGCGAACGATTGCGCTCACGCGGGCTCAAGAACAGGCTCGGCTTCTTCCTGCATATTCCCTGGCCGCCGAGCAATCTCTTCGTCTCGCTCCCCTATCACGAGCGGTTGGTCAAGAGCCTGCTGCATTACGACCTCTTGGGGTTCCAGAACGACACCTGGCTGGCGAGCTTCCTGCATTATTGCGAGAAGGAACTAGGTGCCGAAGTGAACGAGGCCACTGGCGCTGTTACCCTAGATGGGCGGACCACCTTTGCGTGCGCTTATCCCATCGGAATCGACTTCGACTTCTTCATGCAAATGGGCGCGAGCGAAGAAGCGAAGGTTGCCGAAACGCGCCTCGCCAACTCATTGCGAGGCCGAACCTGCATGATCGGAGTCGACCGCCTTGACTACTCAAAAGGGCTTCCAGAACGTATCGACGGAATCGCACGCTTTTTCGACGAATATCCCGAGCGTGTGGAGGACCTCGTATTCATCCAGATCGCGCCGCCCAGTCGCGAGGATATCGTGTCCTACCAGAACATCCGCGAGCTCCTTGAGCAGAAATGCGGCCAGATCAATGGTGCACGATCTGATATCGACCTCGTGCCTATTCGCTACGTCAACAAAGGCTACAAGCAGGAGGAGTTGTTCGGTTTTTATCGTGCCTCCAAAATTGGCCTGGTTACCCCTCTCCGTGACGGTATGAACCTTGTCGCAAAGGAATATGTCGCGGCGCAGGACCCGCAAGATCCGGGCGTACTGGTCCTTTCACGCTTTGCAGGGGCCGCGCAGCAGATGCAGGACGCGCTGCTGGTCAACCCGCACAGCCCCGACGACCTGGCGCACAATATCCGCCTCGCGCTCGACATGCCACTTGCTGAGCGCAAGGCGCGCTATGACAAGTTGATCACCACCGTGCGTGAGGAGAATGTCCTGCGCTGGACCGACAATTTCATCAACGACATGAAGGCGCTGGGCAGCCTCTAGACTGCGGCCAACCCGGCGAGCAGGATCAGTGCGAACAGCACCAGGCTGGATGCCGCGAATACTTGAAAGCGCAGCATGACCCGGTTCACCGTCGCCTGGATCAGCGAATGCACCACGCGCAGCGCCACGTAGAGCCATGCCAGATAGTGGGCGAGACCGTCACCCGCCCCCAGCAGCGCCAATGTGATGGCGATGGCATAGAAGACCGTGGGCGCTTCATGCAGGTGGTTGTAGTTGTGCGCTTTCCACTGGACGTTGCGCGGCAGGACTTCATCCGGTGACTTCTCAAGGAAGTCATCCGGATTGAGCTTCGCTTCTTTGATTGCAGCGATGCGCGTCTTGTAGAGCCAGAACCACATAACTGCGGTCCATGCGGCCAAGGCAACGACGGGTTGGAGAATGGCCATCTCGCTCAAAGTGTCACCATCAGCGCGCGGACGGCCATCACCCCCAGAACGATACTGGAAATCATGAAGAGTGTTATCCGCACAGGGATGGTGTTGACTACCGCCTGCCAGAAGGAATGGACCACGCGCAGTCCGACATAGGTCCAGGCCAGCCACACATCCAATTCCTCTGCCCCGGCAATGGCGAGCACCACCACCACCGCATAAAAGATGGTCGGTTGCTCCATCAAATGATTGTAGTTATGGGCTTTCCACTGGAGTTCCGGTGCAAGCACTCCATCAAGGTCACTGCCACGCCCACCGCGCGTTTGTTCGGGCGGCATGTTGAGCTTGGCGAGCGCGGGCAGCCTTGTTGCTGCCATCCACACCAGCATGACCAGCGACCAGACAACCAGCACGGCAGCCGGGGCGAGCATTGCATTTTGCATGATTGATCCTCCTGCAGTTCGAGAGGAAGGCTGACGATTTACAAATAGATTGTCAAATGAAACCTATTTTACGAGCAGCCTGGCAAAGGCTTCTGGGTCGGCGTTGCCGCCAGTGGCAACAACAACCGTATGCTCGTCCAGTTCCAGCTTGCCGGAAAGTGCCGCCGCCAGTGCTACGGCACCGCCTGGTTCGAGCACGATCCGCAGATGTGAAAAGGCAAAGCGCTGGGCTTCGCGAATCTCGTGCTCGCTGACCCGCAACCCGAATTTGCAGCGCTGGCGGATCACATCGAAATTGAGCGGGCTGGTCGCAAAAGTCTGCAGCGCATCGCATGCAGTACGCGGGGCATCGGGCGCGATGCACTGGATTTCGCCCGCTTCGATCGAACGGCAGACATCGTCCCAGCCTTCGGGTTCGACCGGAATGACTTGCGCTTCGGGGCAGGCGAGTGCGATGCCCGCAGTCAGGCCGCCGCCGCCGCAGCATACGGCAATGCGCGCAGGCTGGCGGCCCAGCTGTCGGGTAATTTCAATGCCGGTGCTTCCTTGCCCTTCGATCACCCAGGGATCGGCGAAGGCGTGGACATAGACGGAGCCATGCTCTGCCGCGATAGCTTGCCCGATGGCCTCGCGATCCTCGGTCATGCGGTCATATGGCACAACGGTGGCGCCAAGTTGCTTCGTGCGCTCGACTTTGATGGCGGGCGCGTCCCTCGGCATGACGATGGTGGCGGAAATGCCCAGCCGCTTTGCCGCCCATGCCACACCCTGCGCATGGTTGCCGCTGGAGACTGCCACTACACCGCGGACGCGCTCTTCCCCGGTCAAATCGCTCAAGCGGTGCCAGCCGCCGCGAATCTTGAACGCGCCCACAGGTTGCAGGCACTCAGCTTTCAGCCAGAAGCGCGACTTTCCATATTCCACTGGCAAGAGCGGCGTCATGGGCAGGATTTCGGCTATTTTTGCCGCTGCACGTGCCACGCCTTCGGCAGAGGGTTTTCGCATTGTCGCACTTTCCGCCATAGTTCTATGCGAAATACATATTTACGCGGGCGCAGGAAGCCCCTATCGCGCGCCCCTTTTCCCGGGAACCCGTGTCTCACTGGGTCCGTTGACCGGGCAACTGGACCTGGAGGAATGCCATGACCGATTCGGCCATCAATGACACCCGCCCAAAGAGCAACAGAAAGGCGGAGCTCCTGTCGACCGAAGTCGAGCATATCGACATCACCAAGTTCGATGCGCGTCCCATCGTCGATGCGATGGGCAAAATGAGCTTCACCAGCCGCGATCTGGCGCGCGCCACGCGCATCTACAACCAGATGCTGGAAGACAAGGATTGCACCATCTTCCTCGTCATTGCGGGCTCCACCAGCGCTGGCGGCTGCATGGATCTGTATGCCGAGCTGATCCGCTCCAACATGGTCGATTGCGTGGTCGCAACGGGTGCCACCATCGTGGACATGGATTTCTTCGAAGGGCTTGGTCACAAGCACTACCAGGCGCTGGAAATCCCCGACGACGACACGCTGCGTTCGCTCTACATCGACCGTATCTACGATACCTATATCGATGAGGAGCAGCTGCAGGATTGCGATTTCACGATCAACAAGATCGCCAACAGCCTCGAGCCCAAGGCCTATTCCAGCCGCGCCTTCATCCGCGAAATGGGCAAATATCTGGCCGAACACGGCAAGAAGGAAAACAGCCTGGTCAAGCTCGCATACGAGCATGACGTTCCGATCTTCTGCCCCGCCTTTGTCGATTCCTCGGCCGGTTTCGGCCTTGTGAAGCACCAGGTTGATCGCATGAAAGAGGGGAAGCCCTACATGATGATCGATGCCATCGCGGACTTCCGCGAACTGACTGACATCAAGATCCAGGCCGGCGAATCGGGCCTGTTGATGGTTGGTGGCGGCGTGCCGAAGAACTTCATCCAGGATACGGTCGTCTGTGCCGAAATTCTCGGCCATGAGGACGTGGCGGTGCACAAATATGCGGTACAGATCACCGTGGCCGACGTGCGCGATGGTGCCTGCTCTTCCTCCACGCTGCAGGAAGCGGCGAGCTGGGGGAAGGTCAACACCGGCATCGAGCAGATGGTGTTTGCCGAAGCAGGCTCGGTCATGCCGCTGCTGGCATCGGACGCTTATCACCGCGAACACTGGAAGAGTCGCGACAAGCGCCGCTGGGCGACGATCTTCGCAGACTGATCCAGTTTTAGCCTACCTCGTCGGTTCGTTCAGCGTTCCGGCGAGGTCGGCCATCGACATGAACTGGTTGATGCAGGTCTCGATCATTTCTCGGTCGCGGCCTGCATCCATGCTGCCGCTCTCGAACATGTTCTTTGCCTCCAGCACCACGGTCAGCTCCCCCTGGTGGAAGAGCGTGCGCACCTTCTTGCCAGAGAAGGCGCGTTCCAGCGCAATCATCCGTTCAACGTAAGTCGGATGGACGAGGTAATGCGCCTCCACCTGGTCGGTCGAATAGATGCTGAATTCATCCTCGAACTCGGGGTGCACCATGTCGACTTTCCGCAATTCGCGACCTTCGACACTGAGCGTTTCCTTTTCCCCGAAAAACCCGAACATCTTGTGCTTCCCTGCACGCTCTACCAGCGTCGTACCATGGAAGCTCCGATCGCAGGTGATGGTCATCACCGGACCGCGAAATACCGTGACGTAATGGGTTCTCTTGCCGCTCTGACGCCGCTGCTGGAGATGCGCCTCGTGCAGAGTGAACAGGCGGGTTCCGATCTGTCCGCTCCACATGTCCTCGAAGCTCGATCGCTGGAAGCTTGGCACCATACTGAAGCCCTGCGCGCGGCTAAAGCCCATGCCCGGCTCGACATCGTGCTGGTAATCGAGACCCAGAGCGCGGGCGAGAGCTGTGTTGATGCCCTCCTTGGTCTGCTTGATCGCTTTGGCGCGCGGGGCGTAGATCCACCATCCGGCGCCTGCCATGGCGGCACCGATAATCCAGAACTTCAGGTCTCCCGCGCCAAAGGGAAGGCCGATGAGAAATCCGGCGAGCGGAAGGATTATCAGCGCTGACCAGACAAGCCGCGAATTGCTCTTCTGCCGAGCCTCTTCGCGCACGAGAGTCTGCTGGCCAAGCCATTCGCCCAGTTCCCCGCGCAGCAATGCGTCCACATCGGGCCGATCGATCACGTCCTGCTTTCCCCTTTGCGTTCAACGCCATTGATGGCACACTTTGGGTCAAGAAGCATAGGGTAGGGTGAACTTCATGGAATGGATTCTGATCGGCATCGTCGTCCTCTTGGCCTTCGTGGTCATAGGTATCTACAACCGGCTCGTCTCGCTGCGGCAGAACGTCAACCAGGGCGTGGCGGATATCGATGCGCAATTGCGACAGCGGCACGATCTGATCCCGAACCTCGTCAATATCGTGAAGGGCTACGCCGCGCATGAACAACAGACGCTGGATGCGGTGATTTCGGCGCGCAATGCGGCCGCCGACGGTTCGCTCAGTTCACAGGACGAGGCAAAGCTGCGCATGGCGCTTGATGGCCTGCTGGCGCTTGGCGAGGCTTATCCCGACCTCAAGGCTTCGGCCAACTTCCAGGAACTGCAGCGCGAGCTGGGCGATGTGGAAGACAAGCTTGCGGCCGCGCGAAGGGCGCTGAATGCTGCGGTTTCGCGCTTCAACACGGGAATCCAGAGTTTTCCGGCAGTGTTGTTTGCCGGAATGCTGGGTTTTCGCGAGGCGGATTTCCATCAACTGGACGACAGCGAAAAAGGCGTGGTGGACGCTGTGCCCGACGTGAAATTTTGACCGATTTTTTCTTGCATCGCGGACTGGTGGTCCTATATGCCGCCTTCCGCTGCCCCAAGGGACTTCCAACCGCAAGGCAGCTTGTGATTCGTAATGTTTTGGGGGTCCCTTGAGTTGCACCGTTTTCCTGACGCAAAGGCTGTAGTTGGCGCCATCGCGCCGGATGAAGCCGTCATCCTGAACCGCCCGCACGCGGCGGCCCGCGCAGCGCGTTTCTTTGCCGAGAAGTTTCCTGGCACGGCCATGTATGCGGTGAAGGCGAATCCTTCGCCCGATCTGGTGCGCATCCTGTGGGACAATGGCATCACGCATTACGATGTCGCTTCGATTGCCGAAGTGCGCATGGTGCGCGAAGTGCTGCCGCAGGCGAAGCTGTGCTTCATGCACCCTGTGAAGACCAAAAGCGCCATTCGCGAAGCCTATTTCCAGCACGGTGTGCGCACCTTCAGCCTCGATACGCTGGAAGAGCTGCAGAAGATCGTGGACGCGACAGACGCTGCAGAAGACCTGCAACTGCTGGTCCGCCTGCGCGTGTCCTCTGAACATTCCGAATTGTCGCTGGCCGCCAAATTCGGCGTGGACCTGGCCGATGCCAAGGCCCTGCTGCAGGTCACGCGCCAGCATTGTGATGCGCTGGGCATCTGTTTCCATGTCGGCAGCCAGGCGATGACGCCCTTTGCCTATGTGCAGGCGCTGGAGCGTGTGCGCGCGGCCATTGCGGAAGCAGCCGTGACCGTTGATATCATCGATGTGGGTGGCGGGTTTCCGAGCATCTATCCGGGTCTCGATCCGGCACCGATGGAAGACTATTTTGCGCAGATCCACCGGCATTTCGAATCGCTGCCGATTTCCTATTCGGCAGAGCTCTGGGGTGAGCCGGGGCGCGCGCTTTGCGCCGAATATTCAAGCCTGATCGTCAAGGTCGAGAAGCGCCGCGGAGATGAGCTCTACATCAATGACGGTGCCTATGGCGCGCTGTTCGATGCGGCGCATGTCGACTGGCGTTTCCCGGTTGTCGCGCTGGAAGACGATCTGATCCAGCCGCAGGCGGAGTTTTCGTTCTACGGCCCGACCTGTGACGATGCCGACTACATGAAGGGCCCGTTCCTCCTGCCCGAGGATATCCAGGCAGGCGATTACATCGAGATCGGCATGCTGGGCGCCTATGGTGCGGCGATGCAGACGCGGTTCAACGGTTTTGGCGCGACGCAGGGCTTCATCGTCGAAGATGAACCCATGTCCAGCCTCTATCGTGGCGATCGCGCCGATCCGCGCGAAAGCGACAACGTCGTCAGCCTTCGCTGACCGGAATGCCTAGGAGGCGGGCCGTCGAACGCCGGCCCGCTGCCCGGCTCAATCGAAAATGCTGATTCCGCGTGATTCACGTTCAGTGCCCTCGTGAAGGATGCCCTGGCTGGGCACTTCGGGCTTGAACAATTCGTGGCAGGCGAGACAGTTCCCGACCAGGCGATCGCCAATGGCTCGCCATGCTTCGACATCTTCGGACTTCGCTTCGGCCAATGGAAGTGCGTCCTGACCAATCCGCGTCAACTCGTCTGCATGGCCCTGCCAGTCGGCATTTGCGGCCCACTGCGCGTCGAACTCTCCTGTTCCGGGAATCTTGATGATCTGGCCTGTCAGGATCATGTCGTAGGCTGCACCCCTGACCTGGTCCCAGTCATGGTCATCGCGCGGCAAGTCGCCATTGCCGACTGCCCAGATGAAGTCGGCCGACTGGTCGGTTATCCCCACCATGGTGGCATTGATGCTGATTGGCAGCGACTGCAGGCCGGCTGATGCGGCTGCATCGTCTGCCGGTGCTTCAGCGGCCTGGTTGCAGCCGACAAGCGCCAGAGCGGCGAGAGATGCAGTGAACGGTGACGGGATCCTCTTCATGGTAATCCTCCTCTTTCCAAGGTGAGAATGCCGGACGGGCATCCTGACACCGTGGGAGGATTGCGTGGATCGTGGTCTCCCGCATTGATCTTGATCAGATTGCCGCCGGAAAGAAGTTGGCTACGCGCGCGAGACGGCAACTTCCATGAAGAGCGGCTTGCTGCCCGACTGGCCGATCGATTGAGCAAGCGGATAGTTGCCCGGCGGAAGCGCGGCGAGAGGCATGCCGGCCGCGGCAAGGGCATAGGGTGAAACGCGGTAGCGCGTGACCAGGCCGCCTGCGCCGTCCTTGACCAGCGGCGTCTCGAATTCGACGCCGATCATCGCTCCATCGGACCGCAGGACCGAACAGACAACCAGCTGGCCAGCGCCAAGATCCAGCACCAGGCCTGTGCCTTCGGGGACGCCCAGCAAGCCTTCCAAGCTGGCACCTGTCGAGGACAAGTCCCTCATCACGGCATCGTAGCGGTGGTCTTCGTGAATGACTCCAATCCTGCGGAAAACCGAGCGACGTTCCGAGCGGTATTTCATCGGACCGTCGGGTTTGATGCGGAACTCACCGGAAGCCATGCCTTCGATGCATTTCTGGTTGGGCAGTGCCTTTGAGTAGATCCATCCCTGGACCAGCTTGGCACCCTTCGATCGGACCAGTTCCAGCTGGTCGAAAGCCTCGACACCTTCCACCGTGGTTTCCATGCCCAGCGCGTTGGACAGGCCAATGATGGCGGCAATGATCTTTGCGCTGTTCTGGTCCTTGTGGGTACAGGTATCGACAAAGCTCTTGTCCACCTTGATCTTGTCGAAGGGGGCAGAACGCAAATAGCTCAACGAAGAGTAGCCGGTGCCGAAATCGTCCAGCGCCAGGCGAACGCCGAGTTTCTTCAGCGATTGGAACAGTTCGTCGACCGTTTCGCTGTCGCCCATGAACACGCTTTCGGTAAGTTCCAGCTCCAGCCTGTCCGGATCAAGCCCACTTTGCGCCAGCGCATTGGTGACAGTGGACAGAAACCCGTTGTGACGGAACTGGGCGGCGGAAACGTTCACTGCTACCCTGACCGAACTGGGCCATTGTACGGCGTCTTCGCATGCCCGGCGCAGTGCCCATTCACCCAGATTGTTGATCAGGCTCGAGTCCTCCGCAACCGGGATAAACAGGCCGGGGCTGACAAAGCCGCGTTCCGGATGTTCCCAGCGCATGAGCGCCTCGAAGCCGATGACCATGTCGTCCTTGACCCGCACCACCGGCTGGTAATGCAGTTCAAGCTGATCCTGGGCCAAAGCTTCTCGCAGATCGTCCAGCAAGTGGGCGCGCTCTTCTTCTTCGTCCTTCAGGTCTGCGGCATAGAAGCGATATTGCCCGCGTCCGCCATTCTTTGCGGCATAGAGCGCAAGGTCGGCGGAATGGGTCAGGTCTTCGCTCTCGATTCCGTCATAGGGTGCGATGGCCATGCCCACACTGGTGCCGATCACCGCGCGCTTGCCGTCGATCGGATAGGGCTGGGAAACGATCTTGATGATCTTTTCGGCGAGCTGGCCCAGTTTGCCGCGGTCATCCATGTCTGGAAGGATCACCTGGAATTCGTCACCGCCGAGGCGACCCACTTCGCCCTGGTCGCCGACGACGGCCAGGACGCGGGATGCAGCTTCCTTCAGCAGGTCGTCACCGGCCTGGTGGCCCATCGTATCGTTGACCTGCTTGAACCGGTCGAGGTCGAGCATCATCAGCGCGCAGGAGCGTTTGGCGGTCTTGTAGGCAGCCAGAATGGAATCGAGCCGCTTGCCCATGCGGTGGCGGTTGGAAAGGCCCGTCAGCGAATCATATTCGGCAAGGCGCGAGTCTTCGCGCTGTCGCAGGTATTCCGCCGTGACATCACGTGCGCTGCCGCGATATCCGTGAAACTTGCCGCCAGCATCAAACTTGGGATTGCCGGAAAGCGACCACCAGCGTTCCTCTTTCCGCCCAACGCGCATCAGCTTGGCGAAGCGCACGGGAAGGTCGCTAATCTTGTTCCGGGCCTTGAGCTTGAAATTGAGCGAACGGTCGGTGCGATCGGAATTGTCAGGGTCAGTCTCGAAGATCTCGCACATCTGCTTCTGGAACAGTTCCATCGGATCGTTTCCGAGCTGCTCCTTGGCGTGCGGGGAAACGTAGATCAGACGCCCTTCGGTGTCCGTCGCCCAGATCCAGGCGAGGCCAGTGCGTTCATAATCGTCGAGCAGGGCAAGACGTGCGGTATTGTCGAGATAAAAGGGATCCTCGGCGGCTGAATCACCCGCACCAGTCGTGACAAATTTGCCCAGCAAGCCCTTCATTTGGGACACAAACCTTCCTGCAGGCCACTTCGATCAAGCGGCTTTCACGCTCGGGCGTATGCAAATATGCTTAAGATCGTCCTAACCGACGGAAGTCGATGGGTATTTGTTTGACGAAATCTCAGGCTGCCTTGCGCAGTTCGAGTTCCATGCGGTCCCAGATTTCCACCAAAGCCTCTGTCAGTTCCTGCATCATCGTCTCGGTGTGCGATGGGCCTGGCGTGAAGCGCAGGCGCTCTGTACCGCGGGGAACAGTGGGGAAATTGATGGGCTGCACATAGACGCCGTATTCGGCGAGAAGGATGTCACTGATCTTCTTGGCACGCACCGGATCGCCCACCATCAGCGGAACGATATGGGTGGTGGAATCCATCACCGGCAGGCCTGCATCGCGGAACTTCTGCTTCAGCATGGCTGCGGAAGCCTGCTGGCCTTCACGCTCGACGCTCGACTGCTTCAGGTGACGAACCGAAGCGAGGACGCCTGCGACCAGCACGGGGCTGAGCGAGGTGGTGAAGATGAAGCCGGGGGCATAGGAACGGATGCAGTCGATTACCTTCCTGCTCGATGCGACATAGCCGCCCATCACGCCAAAGGCCTTGCCCAGCGTGCCTTCGATCAGGTCGATGCGGTGGGCCGCTTCGTCCCGTTCCGAAATGCCTCCGCCGCGCGCGCCATACATGCCGACCGCGTGGACCTCGTCAATATAGGTCAGCGCGTTGTACTTCTCGGCCAGATCGCACAGCGCATGGATCGGGGCGACGTCGCCATCCATCGAATAGACGCTCTCGAAAGCGATCAGCTTGGGGCAATCGGGGTCTTCGCTGGCGAGCAGTTCTTCCAGATGCGCCACGTCATTGTGGCGGAAGATGCGCTTTTCGCAGCCTGAATTACGGATGCCTGCGATCATGCTGGCGTGGTTCAGTTCGTCGGAAAAGATCACGCAGCCGGGCAGCAGCTTGGCGAGCGTGGACAAGGTCGCATCGTTGGAGACATAGCCGCTGGTGAACAGCAGCGCGGCTTCCTTGCCGTGCAAATCCGCCAGCTCTTCTTCCAGCTGGATATGGTAATGGGTGTTGCCGCCGATATTGCGTGTGCCGCCCGAACCCGCGCCAACATCGTTGAGCGCCTCTTCCATGGCGGCGATAACCTTGGGGTGCTGGCCCATGGCGAGGTAGTCGTTCGAACACCACACGGTGATCGGCTTCGGCCCGTTATGTCCGGCAAAGCAACGCGCATTGGGGAATGCGCCTTTGTTGCGCAGGATATCGATGAAGACGCGATAGCGCCCTTCGCTATGCAGACGGTCGATGGCCTGGTCGAAGATCTGGTCGTAATTCAGCGTTCTTGTCCGTTCTGCACCGCTTCCAGAATCGCGGCCTCGAGTTCTGGCGGACTTAATCAATCCGGCCTCGTGTTGGAAGTGCAGAGTTTGCGAGCGATTCGCATTAAAGCCGTTGAATTCTGCCAATTCCATAATGCCGGAGCGCTTCGAGCAAGGCGGGATTATCGCTGTCATTTCCTGTCACTATTGCAAAATCATCACCTTGCCGGTCGAATGACTGACCTTGCGTGAGATAGGCTATGCGGCGGGCAATGCCTTGCGCTCCATCAACAAAATTCACCTGTCCGCCGAAAGCTGCGCCCAATTCCTCTGCCAGCAAGGGGAAATGTGTGCATGCGAGCACGACCGTATCGATTTTCTCTCCCCCCGGCTGGCTGCGCAATCCCTCTGCGGCCTTGGCAAAGATCGCTGGATCCGGCGCAACCCCGCGCAGCTTGTCTTCCGCCGCACCAACCAGCTCGGGTGCGGCATGGCGCAGCAGGGACTTTCCGGTGGCAAACTCTGCTTCGAGATTGTCGACATAGGTCTGGCGGATGGTCGCCTTGGTGCCAAGCAGGCCGATGACACCGGTCTTGCTCAGTTCTGCTGCAGGTTTGATGGCGGGCACCGTTCCGACCACCGGCGTTTCCAGCACATCGCGCACCATGCCCAGCGCGATGGTGGACGCGGTATTGCAGGCAATACAGATCAGGCGCGGGTGATAACGTTCGGCGAGGCGTCCCAGCAGCCCGCAAACCCGCGCGGCAATCTCGGCCTCGCTCTTGTCGCCATAGGGCAGGGCAGCCCTGTCGGCGACGTAGATGACCGGCGCGTCGGGCAAGACCTTGCGAAGCTCCGCCAGCACCGTCAGTCCGCCGACGCCGGAATCGAAGATCAGGATTGGGGCGGAAGGCTCGACCATCCGAGCGGAGATGGCCGAGCGACGATTGGGCGTCAAGCGAGGGACACGCCAAGCATCGCAAGTGGATGATTTTCCACCTGCCAATCGCGATTGGAGGCGCTATGTAACAGCGTCATGGATTGGCTTTACGCTCTCTTGCTGGGCTACGCGCTCGGCTCTGTCCCATTCGGCTTGTTGCTGTCTCTGGCGGCCGGGCAGGGCGATATCCGCAAGATCGGCAGCGGCAATATCGGCGCGACCAACGTCCTGCGTACCGGCAAGAAGGGGCTGGCGGCGGCAACCCTGCTGCTCGATCTGGGCAAGGGCTGGGCGACCATTTTCCTCGCCTGGCACCTTTTCCCGCATGACGGGCTGGCAACCTCTCCCATTGCTGCAGCGGCTTTGGGTGCCCTGCTGGGGCATTGCTTCCCAGTCTGGCTGAAGTTCAAGGGCGGCAAGGGCGTGGCGACAAATGCGGGCGTTGCCTTTGGCATCGCCTCACCCATTGGTCTGGCCTATGCGGGTGTGTGGCTTGCCGTGCTGGCCATCTTCCGCATCAGTTCGGTCGCCGGGATGAGCGCGGTCTTTGCTTCCATGATCGCGGCTGGTTTCCTCGGTCACACGGAATTCGTGCCTGTGCTGGGGGTGATTGCCATACTCGTGACCTGGCTGCACCGTGCCAATATTGCCCGCCTGCTGAAGGGTGAGGAACCCAGGCTCGGCAGCAAGAAGTGATCGCGCCGCTGGACCAGGACGAGGCGTTTGCCCGCATCCGCCTGCTTCGCTCGCCCAATATCGGGCCGGTCAGCTATCGCCAGCTCCTCGCCCGTTTCGGCACTGCGCAGGCGGCATTGGAGGCGCTGCCCGATCTCGCCGCGCGCGGGAAACGCCAGTACCGCGCTGCCCCGCAGGCCACGATCGAGGCCGAGATCGGCGCCGTTCGCAAGGCGGGTGCGCGCTATCTCTTCCACGACATGGCAGATTATCCCGCCATGCTCGGACAGATTGAGGGCGCACCGCCGATCCTGACTGTGCGCGGCGACCTGTCGCTGGCGCGGCGTCCCTGTGTCGCGATTGTGGGTGCGCGCAATTCCTCCGCCGCCGCGGTCAAGCTGGCGCGCGATTTTTCGGCTGCACTGGCAGCGGAGGGTTTTTGCGTGGTGTCCGGCCTGGCCCGCGGCATCGACGGTGCGGCCCATGAAGGCGCTTTGCCATCAACCATCGGCGTCATCGCCAGCGGGATCGATATTGCCTATCCCCCGCAGCACGCAGAATTGCAGGAACGTGTTGCGAGAGAGGGCCTGCTGATTGCGGAGGAGCCACCGGGCACTGAACCGCGCGGCCAGCTGTTCCCCAAGCGCAACCGGATCATTGCCGGCCTCTCTGCTGGCACGCTGGTGGTGGAAGCTGCTCCCAAGAGTGGTTCGCTCATCACCGCGCGGCTGGCGGGCGAGATGGGGAGGGAGGTCATGGCCATTCCCGGCTCCCCGCTCGAACCGCGCAGCGAAGGGTGCAACAAGCTGATCCGTGAAGGGGCGGTACTGGTGCAATCGCCACAGGATGTGGTCGAGCTGCTCTCCGGCTTCGACGGCACTCCGCAATCGACATTCCGCGAAGCGCAGCCTGGCTTCGATTACGAAATCGGCCTGGATGAGGGTGCTGTGGACAGTACCGATATTGCCAGCCTTCTGACCACCGCGCCCGTATCCGTGGACGAGATCGTGCGCCAAAGCGGCCAGCCCACGGGTGCGGTCCATATGGCGTTGCTGGAGCTGGAGATAATCGGCCGTCTTGAACGCCATGCCGGGGGCCGCGTCTCGCTTGCCGCTTGACTCCCCGAGCGATCGGGGGAGGATGCGCGCGGGACGTTTGGGAGGAATTTGAAATGGTTGCGGTTGCAGCACGCGAACTCAAGGCCGGGCGCCTGATCAACAAGACACTCGACGTTCTCGAAAAGAACTGGGCAACTGCCTTGATCTACATCATCGTCCTCGGGGCGCTCACTTCCGGCATGGCATATGTGGGTCTCAGCAGGACCGCTGCATTGCAGCAGGTGGGCCTGGCCGTGGCAAGCATACTGGTCAGTACCATCGTGAACTACGCACTGATCCGCACCCTGCTGAAGAAATCCGGTCTTATGGGGCAGGGTGATGGCGGGCACCTGGTCCCTTTCTTCGGACTGTCCATCCTGTACACACTCGGCGTGGGCCTTGCGTTTGTCGTCCTGATCCTGCCGGGCCTGTTCGTGATGGCCCGCTGGAGCCTGGCGCGGCCGCTATTCCTTAGTCGAGGTGGCGGAGTGATGGAATCGCTCAGTCAAAGCTGGGACCGCACGAGAGGCAACGAGTTTCCGATTATCGTTGCCGGACTTGCGCTGGCGATCATCTTCCTTGCCATATCGATCGGCGCACCGTTCACGTTCGGTCGGGAATCGTTCCTCGGAATGGCCGTGTCGCAGGTCTCTGGCGCTGTCATGACGGTGATCTTCGCCGCCTTCGAGGTCGTACTGTTCGGACTGATCGTGGCAGCGCACGACGCTGCCGACACCTTCGACTGATGCCGATCATGACGTCCGGCTGACGATTTCGGCGGACGGACGGCTTGACGAAACAGCCCGGCGCGATTCACCCTCGCGCGTACGTACACGTGTAGGGACGACGCTTTTCAGATCATGCAGCTTGTCATTGTTGAATCACCCGCCAAGGCCAAAACCATCGAGAAATACCTGGGCAAGGACTACAAGGTCCTCGCATCCTATGGCCATGTCCGTGACCTGCCGCCCAAGGATGGCAGCGTGCGTCCTGACGAGGACTTCGCCATGGATTGGGAGGTCTATGCCGACAAGCGCAACCGCGACCAGGTGAAGGCCATTGCCGATGCCGCCAAGAAGGCGGACCGCCTGATACTCGCCACCGACCCCGATCGTGAGGGTGAGGCGATCAGCTGGCATGTGCTGGACCTGCTCAAGAAGCGCAAGGCACTGCCTGCCGAGGTAGAGCGCGTCACCTTCAACGCCATCACCAAGGCCGCGGTGACGGGTGCGATGGAGCATCCGCGCCAACTCGATCAGGATCTGATCGATGCCTATTTGGCCCGCCGTGCGCTCGATTACCTGTTCGGCTTTACGCTCAGCCCCGTGCTGTGGCGCAAGCTGCCAGGAGCCAAGAGCGCGGGCCGGGTGCAATCCGTCGCGCTGCGCCTGATCTGCGAGCGCGAGCACGAAATCGAAATATTCAAGCCTGAGGAGTACTGGTCCGTCACCGCGCAGATGGAGCATGACGGGACGGGCTTCGAGGCACGGCTGGTCAAATATGCCGGCGACAAGATCGAACGGCTCAGCATCGGTGACAGGGGCACTGCTGAAGCGGCAAAAAGGGCAGTCGAGCAAGGTCGCTTCACCGTGGAGCAGGTCGAGACCAAGCCGCTCAAGCGCAATCCCTCGCCGCCTTTCACCACGTCGACCCTGCAACAGGAAGCCGCCCGCAAGCTCGGATTTTCCGCCAGTCACACCATGCGCTGTGCCCAGTCGCTCTACGAAGCGGGCGCGATCACCTATATGCGTACCGACGGCGTGCAGATGGATGGCAGCGCGATTGCCGCCTGCCGAGATGCCATCGCCGGCCGGTATGACGGGCATTACCTGCCCGAAAAGCCGCGCTTCTATTCGACCAAGGCCAAGAATGCACAGGAAGCGCATGAGGCCATCCGCCCGACCGATTTCGAGCGTGACCGTGCAGGATCCGGGGATGAGGCCAAACTCTACGATCTGATCTTCAAGCGCGCCATGGCCAGCCAGATGGCCGCAGCCCAGCTGGAACGCACCACCGTCGCCATGCGCGATGGTACGGGACAGCACGAATTGCGTGCCACCGGTCAGGTGGTGAAATTCCCCGGCTTCATGGCAGTCTACAGCGAAGGGCGGGACGAAAAGTCGGAAGATGACGAGGATGGCCTGCTGCCGTTGATGCGCAGCGGCGACGTACCCGCCAAGAAGCAGGTCGATGCCACGCAGCATTTCACCCAGCCGCGCCCGCGCTTTTCCGAAGCGAGCCTGGTGAAGCGGCTGGAGGAGCTGGGGATCGGTCGCCCATCAACCTATGCATCAACCATCCAGACCCTGCGTGACCGCGCTTATGTGCGGATGGAGAAAAACCGTTTCTTTGCCGAGGATTCGGGCCGGCTTTTGACAGCATTCCTCGAACGCTTCTTTCCCCGCTACGTCGCCTATGACTTTACCGCAGGCATGGAAGACGAACTGGACGAGGTTTCCGGCGGGCGTGAGGAATGGAAGGTGCTGCTCCGCCAGTTCTGGCGCGACTTCAAGCCCAAGGCCGACGAGGTGATGGAGCGGCTGCCGTCCGAAGTGACCGAAGCACTGGACGAATATCTCGACGATTACCTTTTTCCGCAGACTGAAGAAGGTGCCGATCCGCGTGTCTGCCAGAAGTGCATCGAGGAAGGCCGCGAGGCAGGCCGCCTAGCGCTGCGCGGCGGGCGTTTCGGTGCCTTTGTCGGCTGTTCGAACTATCCTGACTGCACCTTCCGTCGCAAGTTCGGCCAGCCGGGAGAGGGCGATGGCTCGGATGATGCGGTAATGGGGCAGGATCCCGAGACCGGGCAGAATGTCGAACGCAGGACAGGGCGGTATGGTCCCTATGTGCAGATGGGCGAGGGCAAGGAAGCCAAGCGCGCCTCCATCCCCAAGGATGTTGACGATTTCGACCTCGAATGGGCACTCCGCCTATTGGCCCTGCCGCGCATCATCGGCGATCATCCCGAGACCGGCCTGCCGATCGAGGCGGCAATCGGCCGGTATGGCCCTTACCTCAAGCATGATGGTAAATACGCCAAGCTTTCAGGCACCCGCGACGTGTTCGAAACCGGAATGAATGCAGCCGTCACACTGCTGGCGGAAGCGGCGAATCGTAAAGGCGGAGAAGGCCGCGCCAAGGCAGAGCCGATCAAGACCTTGGGCACTCATCCGGATTCCGGTGGGGAAATCAAGGTGATGCCCGGCCGTTATGGCCCCTATGTGACCGATGGCACCACCAATGCGACGCTTCCCAAGGACCTGAAGCCCGAGGATGTCACTGAGGAACGGGCCATCGAACTGATCACGGCGCGTGCCGCCAAGGGAACTTCGAAAAAGAAGCCGCGCAAGAAGTCCCCGGCGAAGAAGAAGGCTGCCGCAAAGTAGGTAAGGTGAACGGAAAACGGCCTGACAGTGTGCCTCCGCGTAGCTCGTTTGCAGTGTTTTTCTTTACCATTTCAATGGGTAGATAGTTCACTGCGCATCGTTGGTAATTTGGTAAACACTGGCCCTTAAGATTGCTCCCAAGTCGAGGGTGCGTCGCGTGATAGAAATCGAAGTTCAGAATGAAACCAACCAGTCGCAAGAGCGGATCCGCTTTGCAGCGGTGCCGCGCATCGGGGAGGGCCTGCGCTTGCGCGGGCCCGACGGCATGTGGGCCAGCTTCGATGTGCTGGACGTGTGGTACCAGAAGGCCGATTTCGGCGATCTGTGGGTCCCCTACATCCACGTCCGGATAACTTCCGATGACGAGGCCGGACAGGAATTGCCGGCGAACGGTGATGACTTCGCTGCTTCAGAACTTCTGGAAGACGATTTCGATGAGGACTTCGAAGTAGAATCTGATGAGGAATTTGAGGAAGAATCCGAAGAGATCCACCGGGGGTATGCGTCATTAGGAATCTGATCAAACGCAGCACCGGCCCCAGTGGTCAGTCCTATGGGGGTGGAGCCAAGACGCTGGCAGACAAGCTGGCCGAAGCAAGCCGGGAACGTCATCCGGGCTTGGGAGATCCGCTCGCGCCCGAAGAAATTGACGATGAGCATGGATTTTCCGGTGGGCCGGAGTATCGCCCTCCCGCCGGAAGGTCGCCTGATCCTGCGGAAACAGGAACCGATGCAATCGTCCGTCAGGCGAAAGCCAGGCGTGCTGAATACATGGCTGAGGCAGCTAGTGGAAAGACCTGCCTCATTGTCGATGACAGTCGTGTTGTGCGCAAGATCTCCAAGAAGATCGCCATGAGTCTCGGCTATCGCGTGGTCGAGGCCGAGAACGGCGAAGAAGGACTTGCCCGTTGCAAGCACGACATGCCGGACTTGATTCTGACCGACTGGGAGATGCCCGTCATGAGCGGCATCGAATTCGTCACCGCCTTGCGCGCTGTGCGGGCTTCCAAGATTCCGACCGTGGTCTTCTGCACGCAGAAGGGCGAGGTGACCGATATCCATCGCGGCATCGATGCCGGCGCTGACGATTACATCGTCAAACCCTTCGGTGAGGATGCCCTGCGCGCCAAACTGGCGAAGCTTGGCGCCCGCTAGACTCCCTTTCATAGCGGTCAATCGCCGCTTGGGGTTGATGGTTGGAGATTTCAGGCGCATCGGACAGGCATGAGTCGGGCCGCAACCTCCACAGCTGACCAGATACATGAACATCCCGGCCTGCCGAGGCCGCGGCGCTTGTGGGCGATCGCCGCGATCAGTTTCGGCACCTCTCTGCTGGTGCTCGACGGGGCGATAGCCAATGTGGCGCTACCCACGATCGCCCGCGACCTCGGGGTCTCCAACTCCGTGGTGACCAATGTGGTGACAGTCTACCAGCTGGTGCTGGTAATGCTGCTGCTGCCATTCTCCAGCCTGGGTGACCGGATGGGGCACCGCCGCCTCTACCAGTACGGGCAAATGCTGTTCATGCTCGCCTCTGCCCTGTGCCTGATTGCCGAGGACCTGCCCGTGCTGTTGCTGCTGCGCGCCCTGCAGGCTACCGGCGCTGCCATGGCGCTGAGCGTATCGGCGGCCATGTTGCGGCAGATATATCCCGCCAACCGGCTAGGGACGGGCTTGGGTGTGAACAGCGTCATCGTGGCAAGTTCAAGCGCGCTGGCACCTACACTGGGCGGCTACATCGTCGGACATTTCGACTGGCAGTGGGTCTTCGTGGCTGCAGCACCGCTTGCCATCGTTTCATTGCTGCTGGGGCAGGCCTTGCCCACGCCCGAACCGCGCGAACGGCCGAGCGACTGGATCGGTTCCGCCTGGAGCGCACTCTGCATGCTGCTGGTTATCGGCGGCTTGCAGGTGGCGACTCATGGCCAGGCAATTGCAGGGGGCGCGATCCTTCTCGCCGGATTTGTTTCGGTCGTCCTGCTTGTGCGCCGCGAGCGGGCCAATCCCGCGCCGGTTCTCCCGGTGGACCTGCTCTCCAGACCGGTTATCGGCCTTTCGGCACTGGCTAGCATGGCGAGCTTCATCGCCGCCGCCTGCATGATGCTGTCGCTGCCATTCCGGATGCAGGAGGTGATGGGATACGATCCGCAGACAGTGGGCATGCTGCTTCTGCCCTTTCCCATGACCATGCTGGTCGTCTCGCCCCTTTCCGGATGGCTGAGCGACAGGATTGCGGCGACCAAGCTGGGCGTGACCGGCATGGCGATCACCATTGCGGGCTTGCTGTCGCTGGCCTTCATGTCCGATGACCCGGGAGAGACCGGCATTGCCTTGCGGCTTGCCTTCACCGCGCTGGGATTCGGCCTGTTTTTTGCGCCCAACACGCGCTTGCTGATCGGCCGCGCGCCAAGGGACAGGGCAGCCGCCGCCGGTGGATTGCAGTCGACGGCGCGCCTGCTTGGCCAGGCCTTTGGCGCGGTCGCCGTCGGCATGCTGCTTGCCGGGAGTCTGGGCATGGGGCCGGCACCGTTGCTGGTGTCCTGCGCGCTGTGTGTGGTGGCGATGCTGTGCAGCCTGACGCGTTACCACTTCCGCGAAGCCAGGCCTTCCTAGTCACTTCACCCAGTCGAGGCCCATTTCTTCGTAGATATCGCGCTTTTCGGCCCAGTTCTCTTCCACCTTCACATGCAGGAAGAGGTGCACTGGCACACCGAGGATATCGGACAGTTCCTTGCGCGCTGCCTCGCCGATGGCCTTGATCCGGCTGCCGCCCTTGCCCAGAACGATGCTCTTCTGGCTGTCGCGCGCGATGACGATCTGCTGGCGGATTTCCACGCTGCCGTCCTTGCGTTCGGTATAGCTCTCGTGCCGCACGGCGCTGTCATACGGTAGTTCGTCATGCAGCTGCTGGTAGAGTTGTTCGCGCGTGACTTCCGCGGCGAGCAAGCGTTCCGAGGCGTCGGACACCTGGTCTTCGGGGTAGAGCCACGGTCCTTCGGGCATGAGTTCGGCCAGCCTGTCCATCAATTCAGGCACACCGTCGCCGGAGAGGGCCGAGACGAAGAACACTTCCGAAAAATCGACGAGCGCGGTGAATTCCTGCGCCAGTTCGAGCAGCTTCTCCTTGGCGCTGACATCGACCTTGTTGAGCACCAGCATCTTGCGCTCGCGACGATTCCTGAGTGCTTCCAGCAAGGGCATCAGTTCGTGGCGGCGCTGCTTGACCGGATCGACCACCAGCAGCACGGCATCGGCTTCCTGCGCACCTTCCCATGCGGCACTGACCATGGCGCGGTCGAGCCTGCGCTTCGGCTCGAAGATGCCCGGCGTGTCTACCAGTATGATCTGCGTTGCCCCATGCAGCGCGATGCCCAGCAAACGTGCGCGCGTGGTCTGCGCTTTGGCGCTGGTGATGGCGACCTTCTGTCCGACAAGCTGGTTGACCAGAGTCGACTTGCCCGCGTTGGGCGCGCCGATAACGGCGACGAGGCCACAATGCGTCTGGTCTGTCTGCGTCACCCGAATTTCTCCATGAACAGCTGCGCGGCTTGCGATTCCGCGTCGCGTTTGCTGGTGGCCGTGGCTTCCACCTCGCCAACATTGTGTACGCTCACGCGCACCGTAAAGCGAGCGGCGTGATCGGGTCCGGAACGCTCGACCACCTCGTATTGCGGTGGTCTGCGCTGGTTTCCTGCGGCCCATTCCTGCAGCGCGCTCTTGGGATGCTTGGAGCGGCCAGCTTCCCCCTCTATTGCATCGGTCCAGATGGCACGGATAATCTCGCGCGTGGCGTCAAACCCCATTTCGATGAAGGCAGCGCCAAGCAAGGCTTCCATGATATCGCCCAGCACATTGTCGCTTTCGGCGGCCCCATCATCGCGTGCCTGCTTGCCCAGGCGGACGTGGCCGGGAACACCGATTTCGCGCGCATGGTCAGCGCAACTTTGCCTGCTGACAAGCGCGTTAAGCCGCTGCGCCAGCTTGCCCTCGTCACCATTGTGGCGGTGGAAGAGCCAGTCTGCGATCGTCAGTCCCAATACACGGTCACCCAGGAACTCGAGCCGTTCGTAATCGCGAGCATCTCCGGTGCTGCCATGCGTCAGGGCTTCGAACCACGGCGCTTCTTCACCAATCGCGAAGCCCAGACCTTCCAGCCATTGCCTTGTTGCCGGTTCAAGCTTGCTCATATGCCCCGACCGATGCGACCCCAGCGCGCGGCGGTGAACCAGGTCCAGGGCTTGATCCATTCCGCGTTGCCGTCGGTCGAGAAGTACATGAAGCTGGCCCGGGCGATGACATTCTCTTCCGGTACCAGGCCGATTCCGCGACCGGGCTCGGCAGGGAAACGGCTGTCGAGTGAGTTGTCGCGATTGTCGCCCATCAGGAACAGGCGTCCAGCGGGGACAATCACGGGCATGGTATTGTCTTGCGCATCCAGCCCGAAATCGAGCACGTTGTAGGTGACGCCGCTGGGCAGCACCTCTTCGAACTGCGGATAGACGCAGGCAAAGCCGCCTTCGCCCACCTGCTGGACGAATTCGGCACGTGCGCAGCGACCTTCAGGGCGAATGGGAACGACAAGGTCGTCAACCCTTGTCTTCGTCACCTGTTCGCCATTGATGTGCAGCACGCCGTTGATCATCTGCACCTGGTCGCCCGGCAGGCCGATGACCCGCTTGATATAGTCTGTTCCGTCGATCGGGTGCTCGAAGATCACGATGTCGCCGCGCTCGGGCGTACTGCCGAAGATGCGCCCGGGTATCAGCGGCGCATTGAACGGCAGCGAACGCGAAGAATAGCCATAGGGCCACTTGGCGGCGAAGAGATAATCACCCACCAGCAGGCGCGGCATCATGCTCTCGCTAGGTATATTGAAGCTGGTGAAGACGAAGCTGCGGAAGATCAGCACGATCACGGCAAGCTTCAGGCAGAAGACGGCAAAGCTGCCCAGGCTCTCTTTTTTCTCGGGTTTGTCACTCATGGTGCGCGGTCTTGTTGTGGCCCGCCGCCAAGGTCAAGAAAAATGGCGATTGCAGGCTTGCAATGATCGACCAAGCGCCTAGCCCACAAGACGAATCCCCAATGAGGAGCACCCCATTTGACCACCGCGCGCGACAATGTCTGGACGAAACTATCCTCGCAAAAAGATCAGAGCCTGATCGAGCTGTTTGCCGGCGATCCGCAGCGGGTGGACAAGCTCTCCGCCCGGATCGAGCTGGGAGAAGTCGGCATCTTGTTCGACTGGTCGAAAACGCATCTGACGGACGCCCGCATCGACGCATTCGAGGAACTGGCCGAGGCTTGCGAATTCACCGAAATGCGCCGCAAGCTGTTCGCTGGCGAAGTGGTCAATCCGACCGAAGGCCGGGCGGCAGAACATTCGGCGCTGCGCGGTGTGGGCAGGGAAACGAGCGTGGAGGAGGCCGCGGCTTTGCGCGCCCGGATGCAATTCCTGGTTGAGGCCATCCATGAAGGAGAGCTGGGTAATGTGAAGCACCTCATCCACATCGGGATCGGCGGTTCGGCACTGGGCCCGGCTCTGGCGGTCGATGCGCTGGCGCGCGAGAATGCGCTGGTCGACGTGCACGTCGTATCCAATATCGATGGTGTTGCGCTGGAGGAGGCTTTCGCCGCTTGCGACCCTGAGACCACGCTGGTTGCGGTTGCTTCCAAGACCTTCACTACGATCGAGACCATGACCAATGCCGCCAGCGCGCTCACATGGCTCGAGCAGAACGGCGTTGCCGACCCCGCTGGCCGTGTCATTGCGCTTACCGCTGCGCCTGAGAAGGCCGTGGACTGGGGCGTGGACGAGACGCGCATCCTGCCTTTTGCGGAAAGTGTGGGCGGGCGGTACTCGCTATGGTCCTCGATCGGATTTCCCATCGCCATCGCTATTGGCTGGGAAGATTTCGAATCCTTGCTGGCCGGTGCCGCAACGATGGACGTGCATTTCCGCGATACCGACGGGCGCGCCAATCTTCCGCTGCGCGCGGCGTTTGCAGACCAGTATTACACCCGCATCCGGGGATGCCAGACGCGTGCGCTGTTCTGCTATGACGAGCGCCTGGGCCTGCTGCCCGATTACCTCCAGCAGCTGGAAATGGAATCGAACGGCAAGAGCGTGACGGCCCACGGCGATCCGGTCGATTTCCCCACGGCGCCGATCACATGGGGCGGGGTAGGCACCGATGCACAGCACGCAGTATTCCAGCTGCTTCACCAGGGGACCAATCTGGTTCCGGTCGATTTCATCGCCAGCATCGCGCCGGGCGACATGCTCGACCCGGCACACCACCGTATCCTGCTGACCAATTGCTTCGCGCAGGGCGCAGCATTGATGGCCGGCGGCAACATGAGTGCGGACGGCAAGGATCCTGCGCGAGCATTCCCCGGAGACCGGCCCAGCGCAACGATCCTGTGCGACGATCTCGATCCAGCGACGCTGGGCGCGCTGATCGCCTTCCACGAACACCGCACCTTCGCCAATGCCGTGCTGATGGGCATCAATCCCTTCGACCAGTTCGGGGTCGAACTGGGCAAGAAGATGGCCAAGGATATCGAGGCGGGCGGAGTGAAATTCGACCCAAGCACGGCAGCACTGCTGAAGGCGGCTGGCCTTTCCCATTAAGGTTGCGTTGTAGTCCTAGGCAAATCTTAACCACGAGCGCCTAGCCCGTAGCTTCGAATCTAGCGCTTTCCAGGGACGTAGACGGGATGATCAGGACCAAGACCACGCTTGTTATCGGAAGTGGGGCGGGTGTGGAACTTGACCTTCCGGGCAGCGTGGACCTGCTGGGAAGGATATTGCAAGCTCTTGATTTCGCTCGATTGGGGTCGGATTTGCAGACCGACGACATGTCGACCTTTGCCAAGCTGATTGAAGCCCATGCAAAGAAGATCAAGGTCGATCCGATGGACATGATGGCGGCTGCCGAACGCATCCGCACTTCGGGGCGCATCGCTGACTCATTCGATTGCGTGATGGAGCAATACGCACATGACCCGCACGCCCTTGCCGTGGCAAAGCTTGCAATTGCCCAGTTCACGCTTGTGGCTGAGGCCCGCTCGCCCCTGCAGCGCAAGGTCGAGCACGATGGGGGCCTTCCCATGCGGGGCACGGAGAACTGGCTGTACCAGTTCGGCAAGCTGGTGACCGCCGGAGTTCCGCGCGACCAGGCAGGCAAGTGTCTCGATAACCTGGCCATCGTGAATTTCAGCCGCGATCGTTCGCTTGAGCATTTCCTGCCGTTCATGATGGCCACGGCTTTCGGCATGACCTTGAAGGAGGCCCGGGCGCTGGTCGGTGACAAGCTGAACATCGCCCATCCTCTCGGGAGTGTAGGGCGCCTGCCATGGGAGCCGGATGAATTGCCGGCCGCCGAATGGGGCGATCTTGCTGCCGAAGTGGTTCACAGCGTGGTTCCTGTGGTGGACACCGCATCCGAACGCATGAAGCACAAGGACTATGTCACCGGCCTCAGGAAAGCGGTCTCCGGTTCGCGACGCCTCGTGTTCCTTGGTTTCAGCTGGCATCCGCGCGAAATGGACTTCCTGTTCGATGGCCCGCTGGAAAAGCAGCCAGACGTGCTTGCGAGCGCCTACGGCATGCCCGAGCCGGTCAGGCTTGCGGCGACGCGCATGATGCAGGACCGCGCCGGCATGCGTGCGGACAAGCTGGGCCTGGTCGAAATGCGCAGTTTCGAACTGCTGCGCGAATTCAGCCTCTTCCTGCAAAGCTGACCTTCAGCCTGATCGAAGAAATGCTTTTGGTCGCTTCGCTTGGCAAAGCGGGGCGGGCTGCCCATATGGCTGGCGCGGGCGCAACAGGGAGCACGCCACCATGGCCGAATTCGAATATGATCTGTTTGTTATTGGTGCCGGGTCGGGAGGCGTCCGCGCCGCGCGCATTTCCGCCAGCCACGGCGCCAGGGTAGCCATCGCCGAAGAACACCGCGTGGGCGGCACCTGCGTGATCCGCGGCTGCGTGCCCAAGAAGATGCTCGTCTACGGTTCCATGTTTGCCGAGGAGCTTGGCCATGCCGGGAATTACGGCTGGACCGTGGGTGACAAGAGCTTCGACTGGCCGACCCTGCGCGATTTCGTGAATGGCGACGTGGACCGGCTCGAGGGTCTCTATGGCAAGACGCTGGAGAGCCACGCGGTCGATCTGTTTGCCGAACGCGCCACCATTGCCGGGCCGAACACGATCAGGCTCGCCAGCGGCCGCGAGGTGACTGCCAGATATATCCTCGTCGCGGTTGGTTCATGGCCTGCCATGCCCGATTTGCCGGGTGTCGAGCATTGCATCAGTTCGAACGAAGTCTTCCATCTGGATGAGCAGCCCAAATGCCTGATGGTCATGGGGGGCGGTTATATTGCCATGGAATTCGCGGGAATATTCAATGCCCTGGGCAGCGAAGTGACTGTGGTGAACCGCACCGACCGTATTTTGCGCAGCTATGACGAGCAGATCGTCGATCGCATGCTCCATATCGCCATGGGCCGCGGTATCAACTTCAAGATGCACAGCCAGATCCAGTCGGTCGAAAAGACCGAAGACGGATGCCTGCTGGTCGATCTGGGCGCTGCCAACAAGCAGCGCGTGGACCAGGTGCTCATCGCCACGGGCCGCACGCCGAAGACTACCGGCCTCGGCCTCGAGAATGCCGGGGTCGAACTGGGCTCAAAGGGCGAGATCAAGGTCGATGAATACAACCGCACATCCTGCCCCAGCATCTATGCCGTGGGCGATGTGACCGACCGCGTGCAGCTGACCCCCGTTGCCATTCGCGAGGGCCATGCCTTTGCCGATACGGTGTTCGGCAACAATCCACGTACGATCGACTACGCGCATATCCCCAGCGCCGTATTCAGCCAGCCGCCGCTTGCCGGGATCGGCCTGACCGAAAAGCAGGCGCGCCAGCGATATGGCAATGTGAAGGTCTACACCTCGGACTTCCGCCCGATGAAAAACATCTTCAGCCCCCACCCG
The DNA here is from genome assembly GCA_024642335.1 of Erythrobacter sp. GTDB lineage: Bacteria > Pseudomonadota > Alphaproteobacteria > Sphingomonadales > Sphingomonadaceae > Alteraurantiacibacter. Next base: position 34,655 of record JAHEBH010000006.1, on the reverse strand, counting down.
GAGCGCGGCCTCTACAAGATGATCTGCGACGAGGTTTCGGAAAAGATACTCGGTATCCACATGATCGGCCCGGAATCTCCGGAAATATTGCAGGTGGCAGCCGTGGCGCTGAAGGCGGGCCTGACCAAGCAGGCTTTCGACGACACTGTGGCGTTGCACCCATCGATGGCCGAAGAACTGGTTCTGCTGAAGTAGCGGGAGGACAAGCGATAATGCGTCCCGCTCTCTTCACCATCGGTTACCAGCAGGCGGCACATCCAGAGCTGATTGCCTTGCTCAAGGACAAAGGAATTGCGCTGCTCGCCGATATTCGCGCGCGGGCGCAATCGCGCAAACCGGGCTTTTCCAAATCCAACCTTGCCACCTCTCTGGTGGAAGAGGGGATCGCGTATCGTCATTTCCCCGCTATCGGCACGCCGCCGGAAGGCAGGGCTGCTGCGCGCGCAGGAGATCTGGAAACCCTGCGGCGCATCTATTCTGGCCAACTCGAATTGCCCGAAGCGCTTGCCGCCATGGCCGAATTGCGTGCGCTGGCCCAAGAACAGCGCACCTGCTTGCTGTGCTATTGCCGCGATGCCTCGAAATGCCATCGTCACCTGCTGGTCGAAGCCATATTAGAAGATTTCGACGTGACCGACCTTGTGCCGGGGCTAAATTAGCTAGCGGCGAGCTGTTCGCCCAGAAACGCAGCGACATCTTCCAGCGACACCTGCTTGTCGAGGAAAGCATCGCCGATATCGCGCAACAGCACGAAGGGAAGGGTGCCTGCATCCATCTTTTTGTCATGCAGCATATGCGCGGCGAGTTCCTGTCCTGAACAAGTCAGGCCCAGACTGCTTACATCCGATGGCAAACCTGACGCAGCAATGGCTCGCCCTATACGTACGGCATCTTGCTGCGAGATGAGAACTTTCCGTGCGGAATAGCGCGCTGCCAGCACCATGCCTAAAGCCACGCCTTCGCCGTGCAGCAGGCGGTCGGAAAAGCCAGTCTCGGCCTCCAGCGCGTGGCCGAACGTATGGCCCAGATTGAGCAGTGCGCGTGCGCCGGTGGTTTCGCGTTCGTCCTCTGCCACGATGCGGGCCTTGGCCTTGACGCTTTCGGTCACCGCGTATTCCAGTGCGGCGCGTTCTCCGTCGATGACCCTGGGGCCGTTCGCTTCGCACCACTCGAAAAAATCGCGGTCTCCCAAAATGCCGTATTTGATCACCTCCGCGTAGCCCGCTTGGAGCTCGCGCAGCGGCAGGGTGGCAAGGCTGCCGAGATCGGCCAGCACGAGGCTCGGCTGGTGGAAGGCGCCGACAAGGTTCTTGCCGGCCTTGGCATTGATTGCCGTCTTGCCGCCCACTGAGCTGTCCACCTGTGCCAGCAGCGTGGTGGGCACCTGGATAAAGCCGCAACCGCGCTTGATGATCGCGGCGGCAAATCCGGTGAGGTCGCCGATCACGCCGCCACCGAGCGCGACGATATGGTCGCCGCGTTCCACCTCAAGCTCGAGCAGCCAGTTGACGACGCGCTCGAGCACCGACCAGCTTTTCGCGCTTTCGCCCGGATCGAGCACGAGGAATTCGGGCACATGCCCCGCATCGCGCAGCGACTGTTCGATTGCTTCCCGCCAGTGCATCGCAACATTGCGGTCCGTGATTACCGGAACCACTTTCTTGCGAAGCAGGCCGCCGCACTGGTTCGCAAAATCGGCCAGCAACCCGCTATCCACGCGCACTTCATAGGACCTTCCGGCCAGTTCCACGCGGGTTACAGACATGATTCGAGTGCCTCCAGGATGCGATCCACGGCCTCGCCATGCGGGCCGGTGTCGCTGGTAACGCGGATGCGCGCCTTTGCATATGACGGTTCGCGCTCCGCCTTCATGCTGGCGATCTTCTCGCGCACATTGCCGCCGCGCAGCAGCGGGCGCTTGTTGTTGCGGCTGACACGCGTGACCAGCGTATCGACATCGCAATCGAGCCAGACGGGAATGCTTCTTGCGAGAATTTCCGCACGCGTATCTTCCTGCACGAACGCTCCGCCTCCGGTGGCGATCACGCTGCGCGGGTTTTCCAGCAGCCGTGCGATGACACGCCTCTCTCCGTCGCGGAAATAGGCCTCGCCATACTGGTCAAAAATCTCCGTGATGGACATTTGCGCGGCTTCGACGATTTCGTCATCGGCGTCGTAAAAGGGAAAGCCCAGTTTCTGTGCCAGCCGCTTGCCGATGCTCGATTTTCCCACGCCCATCATGCCGACAAGCACGATCGGGCGATCGATCCGTGCCGCCAGTTCCCTGACCTGTGCATCGCTCAAATTGCGACGGGGGGTTGATTGTGCCTTGTTCATTGCCGTTGGGGCTATAATTGCGCTAACCGCCGGTGCAAGCTTGCTGAGCCCTGTTATGTGAACGGGATCGAGGGATAAGTGTCGAGACGCCAGATGAGTATCGTGGTCATCCTGCTAGTATTCGGCCTGTTGCTGGCCCTGGCATGGTTCGATGGCGGGCAGGAAGAGCAGCGACTGATCGTGGAGCCGGTGGACCTGCAGGGGACGGGTGAATGAGGAAGAGCTTGCTGATCGGAGGTGTCGTGATCGGCCTTACCTCCTCGCTGGCATTGGCCCAGCCCGAGGATTTGCTGCCCGATATCTTCAACGATCCGCCGCCCGATGCACCCGCTCCGGCGCCGCCACCGCGCGCAACCGCGCGACCCGGCGGAACTGCGCCTTCTGTCGCGCCGCTGCCGAATGCACCCGTGGTGCAGCCGATTCCCGGGGTTACCGCTCCTCTCGAATACGCTCCTGTGGTGCTGCCCGAGGACTTCCCCTCGATCGAAGAGCTGGAGGAGATGGAGGACAGCGAGATCAACGAGCTGTTCGGCCTGCGGCCCAAATTCGACGTGCCCCAAACTGCACGGCGCGCCTTGTCGCGAATAGGCGTCGTGGCGCGCAGCGAAGGCGGTTTCCCGTCGCAATCACTGGCCGGCCAGCCTGCATCGCTGGTTCGCTCTGCGCTGGAGGGGACCCGCGGTCCGCTCGTTTCGCGGTGGGGCCACATATTGCTGCGCCGCGCTCTTTCCAGCCGCATGGATGCGCCGGTGGGGATGGATCCCGTCGAATTTGCAGCTTTGCGCGCTGCGCTGCTCAACCGCATGGGTGAAGCCCAGGTAGCCCGCGCGCTGGTGCAGGATGTCGATGGCGGCAATTACAATCCCGCTTTGGTCGATGCCGCTTTCGACGCCTATCTGGGCACAGGGGATATCCTTGGCATCTGTCCCGTCACGCAGCTCCATGCCGGTTTCCGTGATGACGGCGAGTGGATTCTCGCCCAGGCGATTTGCGCCGCCTATCGTGGTGATACGCGCGCGGCCGAACGGCGGCTGGACCGCGCATTGTGGGAAGGCGAAGCACCGGAGATCGATGTCCGCCTGGCGCAACGTTTTGCCGGTGCCGCAGGCGATGCTGGCCGTGCGGTAGACATCGAATGGGAACCGGTGGAGGAGCTTTCGCCCTGGCGCTATGCGCTTTCCCGTGCCTTGGGCGAGGAAATTCCCGACAACCTTTTGGCACCGGTGCAGACCCGCTTTGCTTTCTATGATGCGACAATTCCGGCAACTCCGCTGGTGGCGCGTATTGCAGCAGCAGACCGCGCGGGTGGAAGCGGCGTGCTTTCTTCAGCGGCGATGGTTGACCTCTATTCGCAACTCTACGCCAGCGAATCCGTGACCGACGGCGACCGCCAGCCGGGTATTACCCTGCGCGAGGCCTATGTGGCGGAAGACCCCGATGACCGGCTGGCCGCCATGCAGAGCCTTTGGGGCGACCAGGAGAATTATGGCCGGCTGGTGCTGACATCCTATGCGGCGGCGCGCCTGCCGGTCAGCGATGACTTTGCAGGTCAGGCCGATACCATTCTAGCATCCATCCTGGCTGCGGGCCTCGATGCCAACGCACGCCGCTGGGGCGAGTTGGTGGAGGAGGGCAGCCAGGGCTGGGCTCTTCTGGCGCTGGCTGACCCGAATGGCGGAACAGTCGATGCCAATGCCGTGATAAGCTTCCTTGATGACGATGCATCGGAGGATGCTCGCAAGTCGCGCTTCCTGCTTGCCGGGCTTGCGGGCCTGGGACGCCTAGATAGCCAGGATGTGGCGCGAATCTCCTCCGATCTGGGCGTCGATCTCGCCCGCTCTTCGGCATGGAGCGAACGTATTTCGGCTGCCGGTCGTTATCGCAATGCGGGGCTCGTGGCCTTGCTGGCGGGCGTTGGCATGCAGGGTGATGGCTGGCATCGGATGACGGCACGCCAGCTCTACCATATTGTCAGCGCGCTCAATGCCGCGGGCCTTTCTGCCGAAGCGCGGATGATTGCGGCAGAGGCCGTGGCGCGAGGGTAGGGCCATCGGCGCGGAGATCGACACTTTCCTCGCCATGCTCGCCGCAGAGCGGGGGGCGGCCATCAATACACTTGCGGCATACAGGCGCGACCTTGAAGGGGCGGAGGAATTGCTGGGCGGCCTTGCCAGCGCCGACAAGGCGCAGCTTTCATCGTTGGCCGGGAAATGGGCCGATCTTTCGCCATCCAGCGTCGCCCGCAAGAGTTCGGCCCTGCGGCAATTTTTCGGTTTCCTGGTGGATGAGGGCATGCGCAAGGATGATCCTTCCGCTGCCTTGCCCAAGCCTGCATCACGGCGTCCTCTGCCCAGGATATTGAGCCACGCGGAGGTAGAGGCCCTGTTCGAAAGAGTTGAACTTGAGGCCACCACCGACAGCCCACCTGCCGTGCGCATGCTTGCGCTGCTGGAACTGCTCTATGGCTCGGGCCTGCGCGCCAGCGAGCTGGTCGGCCTGCCTCGCGCCAGCGTGCCGCGCGATGTGCCCTTCCTGACGGTCACCGGAAAGGGATCACAGCAGCGTATGGTCCCGGTATCGCGGCGCGCACAACAGGCGCTGGGGCGCTGGTTGGAAGTTCGCAATTCCGATTCGCGCTTTCTCTTTCCCTCTAAGAGCGGGCATATCAGCCGCATCAGGCTGTTCCAGCTGGTAAAGGAATTGGCCGCGAGGGCGGGTCTCGATCCGGCCAAGGTCAGCCCGCATGTGCTGCGGCATGCTTTTGCCACCCATCTCCTCGAAGGTGGAGCGGACCTGCGGGTGCTACAAACGCTGCTCGGCCATGCCGATATTGCGACCACCCAGATATACACCCATGTCGATTCCGCACGGCTGGTCGCGCTTGTAAATGAGCGACATCCTCTTGCAGGGCGCGCCCGCTCCGTTTAGCGCATGGGCATGATTTCCTATCTCGAATTCGAAAAGCCGGTCGCGACCATCGAATCGAAGATCGCGGAACTGCGCGCTGCGGCGGGTGAGGGCGGCGATGTCGATATTTCGAAAGAGCTGAAAAAGCTCGAGAAGAAGAGCGCGGACCTGCTGGCCAGCACCTATGCTTCACTGACGCCCTGGCAGAAGACGCAAGTTGCGCGCCACCCGGCACGCCCGCATTTCAAGGACTATGTGAGCAACGCCTTCAGCGATTTTACGCCGCTGGGAGGAGACAGGCTCTATGGCGATGACGAGGCGATCATGGGCGGACTTGCCACTTTGGATGGCCGCAAGGTCATGTTGATCGGCCATGAAAAGGGCAATGACACCGAAAGCCGCATTCACCACAATTTTGGCATGGGAAAGCCGGAAGGTTACCGCAAGGCGATCCGCCTGATGGAGATGGCCGACCGCTTCGGACTGCCGGTAGTGACACTGGTCGATACCTCCGGAGCATTTCCGGGCATCGAGGCAGAGGAACGCGGCCAGGCGGAGGCCATCGCGCGTTCGACCGAGGCCTGTCTCGGGCTGGGCGTACCGATGGTTGCAGCCATCGTGGGCGAGGGCGGCTCGGGCGGTGCTGTCGCACTTGCCAGCGCCGAACGCGTGCTCATGTTCGAACATGCGGTCTATTCGGTGATTTCGCCCGAAGGTTGCGCCTCCATCCTGTGGCGCACGGGCGAGAAGGCTCCGCTTGCTGCTGAAGCCATGAAGATGACGGCGCAGGATCTGGTGAAACTGGGCGTGATCGATCGTATCGTGCCAGAGCCTGTCGGCGGCGCGCATCGCGATCCGGCGGCGGCTTCGGCTGCACTGGCCAAGGCTATCGGCGAGGAGCTGGACGCGCTTACAGGGCGTGACTCTGCGGAACTGCGACGCCAGCGTGAAGATCGCTTTCTCGCTATCGGCGAAAATCTGGGCAGCTAGGCGGCTGCACGGCTTGTCGAAAGCGGGTTGCTTTCGACAATCGTCCGCGCGACCATAAGCACCAGACAACCGATTGTTCGGGAGAAAGAAATGCCAGCCACAACCACTTCGGCAATCGTGCGTTTGGCGCTGTGCGGGACGGCATCCGTGGCGCTGGCGGCCTGCGCCACGATCCCCGGCGGCAATGTCGTGCCCGGTTCGCCCATTACAGCCGCAGAAGCGCAGCAGGGTGCGGAATATCATCCGCAATTCATTGCCGAATTCGGCGGCGAGATGACCGGGCCGCAGGCGCAATATGTCGAACGGATCGGGTCCGAAATTGCGGTGCAGTCGGGACTTGCGACACGGCCCGATGCTTTCGAGGTCACCCTGCTGAACTCACCTGTCAACAACGCCTTCGCCGTGCCGGGCGGATATGTTTATGTCACGCGCCAGCTCGTGACGCTGATGAACAACGAGGCGGAACTGGCTGGCGTTCTCGGGCACGAGGTGGGCCATGTCGCCGCGCGCCACTCCGCCCGCAGGCAGCAGCAGGCACAGCAAAATGCCCTGCTCGGCCTGTTGGGGCAAGTCGTGGGAGCCGCCGTGGGCGGCGATCTTGGCGGCCTGATCAGCGAGGGTTCGCAATATACACAGCTTCTGACGCTCAAATATTCGCGCACGCAGGAAATCGAGGCGGATAATCTGGGCGTACAATACCTCACCAGTGCCGGATACAACCCTCGTGCCATGGCGTCGCTGCTCACCAGCCTTGCTGCGCAGAACGCGCTCGATGCGCAGCTGCAGGGGCGCGCGAACGCCACCATCCCCTCATGGGCTTCGACGCATCCGGACCCGGCGAATCGCGTGCAGAATGCTCTGGCGCAGGCCGGCGCGGCAACCGGTGCGATCAATCGCGAGACCTTCCTCAACCGGATTGATGGGTTGCTTTACGGCGATGACCCGGCACAGGGAGTTATCGAGGGCAGCGACTTCATCCATCCCGAACTGCGCCTGCGTTTCACCGCTCCGCAAGGTTTCTACATGGTCAACGGGACTAGCGCCGTTTCGATCAATGGCGATGGCGGCAGGGCGCAACTGACCGCTGCACAATTTGACGGAAACCTGGAAAACTATGTGCGGGCGGTGTTCCGCAGCCTGGGCGGCGACCAGCAGCAGCTAACGCCGCAGAGCCTGCAGCGCGACAATGTGAACGGCATTCCGGTATTGTTCGGAGGGGCCCGTGTGAACAACGGGCAAGGGCAGGTTGATGTGACTGTCGTTGCCTATGACTTCGGTGACGGAAAGGCCTTCCATTTCCAGGCGGTCACGCCTGCCGGTCAGGCGACAATTTTCAATTCGATGTATAACTCGATGCGCAGGATATCATCGGCGGAAGCGGCGCAGGTGATTCCGCGCCAGCTCGATGTCGTCACGGCAGCAAGGAGTGACACGGTGCAGACCTTGGCGCGCCGTATGGCCTATAGCGATGCGCAGGAGGCCCGTTTTCGTGTGCTGAACGGCTTGTCTTCATCCGATCAGGTGGTTCCGGGCGAGCAGTACAAGATCGTCGTTCGCACCAACTAGCCCGGAGCGCATGGCATTCATGCAAAAAGAAAGGGCGGCAGGTTTCCCTGCCGCCCCTCTTTTTGAGTCTAAACTGGAAAACCAGATTAGGTGTTGGCAGCAGCCAGATCGGTGCTGACCTTGTTGAAGGTCGTGTTCAGCTCGTTACCGACGCTCTGCAGAGCAGTGATAGCTGCAACAGCGATCAGAGCAGCGATAAGGCCATATTCGATAGCAGTTGCGCCAGCTTCGTCGCGCAGCATGTTCTTAAAGAAAGTCATGTCAGTCTCCTGGTAGTGTCTTCGGTACCCGGTCCGTTCAGTTTCCCAATCGGACTGTCATCGGGTTTAGGTGTAAAATATTGACAAAGTCCTAACCGCCTATCGAGCGTTCTCCATGGTGGTCGAGACGTTGGTCCACATGTCGATCGTCTCATTCGCGAAGGTGTTGAGGCTTGCGACGATGGCGATAACGAGCATGCTTGCGATCAGCCCGTATTCGATGGCAGTTGCACCCCGCTCATCGCGGAACAGGCCAATAATTTGGTCGATTACTCGCATTGGGATGGGTCCTTCCAACGTACTGATGACTATGGAAGTGACATTGAATTCCTAACGAAAGATTGATGAGGGCGATTCACTTGGAAGAAAATCCGACATGGCTGCCGGTGGTTGCACTCGCTTTGCGGGACGAATCGAGGCGCTTGCTGCTGCAACGCAGACCCGATCACAAACACCATGGCGGCTTGTGGGAATTTCCCGGCGGAAAGGTCGAAGATGGCGAAAATCCGCGCTTTGCGCTGTGCCGGGAGATTGCCGAGGAGCTGGGAATCACAATCGAACCACAGGCTTTGCAGCCCGCCCTGGTGGCTGATGAGGGGTTGCAGAACCCGGTTGTTCTGATTCTTTACAGCGCCGATCGATGGACAGGGCAGGTTACAGCCCTTGATGGCCAGCAATGGGGATGGTTTTTGCAAGAAAAAGCCAAGGCTTTGCCCATGCCGCCCATGGATACGGATTTGCTCGCAAGATTACCGCAATAGCTATTGCCAAGCCGGAATGCCCCCCCTATGTGGCGCCCTCCGGTGCGCGCCCGTAGCTCAGCTGGATAGAGTACCTGACTACGAATCAGGTGGTCGGAGGTTCGAATCCTTCCGGGCGCGCCATTTTCCCATTTTCTTGCACAGGCGTGGCGTTTTGCAGCGAGGCGGCCTATTGGCAGTCTGCATATGAAGACTGGTGAGAAAGCGACCCCAGAATGAGCTGTGACACTGACGATACGGGCGGCAAGCTCCCCGTACCTGACGATGTGCAAGACGCGATCCGTACCCTGATCCGCTGGGCGGGCGATGATCCTACACGCGAAGGGCTGCTCGACACGCCCGCGCGCGTGGCTCGCGCGTGGAGGGAATATTGCCAGGGCTATGGCGAGGACCCCGCGCATCATCTCAGCCGCGTGTTCGAGGAAGTCGGCGGCTATGACGAGATTGTGCTGCTGAAAGACATACCGTTCCAGAGCCATTGCGAGCATCACATGGCTCCGATCATCGGCAAGGCGGCCATCGCCTACCTGCCCACCAACAGGGTGGTCGGCATTTCCAAACTCGCGCGCGTGCTGCACGGATATGCGCGGCGCCTGCAGATACAGGAGCGTCTCACCGCCGAGGTGGCCGAATGCATCTGGACCCATCTCGAACCGCGCGGCGTGGCGGTGGTGATCGAGGCGAGCCATGCCTGCATGACCGCGCGCGGTGTGCGCACTCCGGGCGTCAACATGGTCACGTCACGCGTGATGGGCCTCTTCCGGCGCGATTCGAAGAGCCGCGAGGAAGTTCTCAAGTTGATGGGCTATTGATACAGGTCCCGGCTGTTGCCGGCAATGAGAGGTAAGGAATGACTGCACTCTATGTGCGCGGCGGGCAGAAGCTGCGGGGAAAGATCGATCCGTCTGCCAACAAGAATGCCGTGCTGCCGGTGCTCTGTGCCACTTTGTTGACCGATGCGCCGATCACGCTGCGCAATGTTCCCGATATTACGGACGTCAACCGCATTCATGCCTTCTTTGCCGAGCTTGGCAGCACGGTGAGGTGGGACAAGGCCGGCAAGGTGCTGGAGATCGATCATTCGACCATGCCGTCGAACGCCCGCGCCACTTTGCCGCAGGCCATGCGCGCCAGCATCATGATGATTCCCGGCCTGCTCGCCCGGCTGGGCGAGGCCAGGCTTGAGAACGAGGTCAAGGGCTGCACGCTGGGTGCGCGCGAGATCGATCCGCATGTCGCCGTGTTCAAGGCATTCGGGGCCGATGTTTCGACCGAAGGCAAGGACATCGTCTTCCGCAATCGCGGCACGGTGGAAGGCACGCGCATGTGGCTCGAATATGCCAGCGTCACCACCACAGAGAACTTTATCATCAGCGCCCTGACGGCGACGGGCACCAGCCAGATCGTGAATGCTGCCTGCGAACCGCATGTGCAGGAGATGTGTACATTCCTCGAACTGATGGGCGCGCGCATCAAGGGCAAGGGCACATCGATGGTGACGGTCGAGGGAGGGGCGGAGCTATCCGGCGCCGACTACACTTTCGTGGAAGATTTTCACGAGGTGGCGACCTTCCTCGCGCTGTCGGCCATCACCGGTGGCGACATCTCGGTGCGCAATTCGCAACCTGAAATGTTCATGCTGATCGACCGGACGTTCGAGAAGTTCGGTGCACATGTCGAGCATGCCGATGGCTGGTCGCGGCTCAACGCTCCGGAAGAGCTGGTGGTGCAGCAGAACTTCACCAGCCATCTCACCACCAAGGTCGAGGCGGCGCCCTGGCCCTATATCCCGGCCGACCTGCTACCCATCTTCATCGCCCTGGGCGTGCGCGCCAAGGGGCAGACCATGTTCTGGAACAAAGTCTACGAAGGCGGGCTGACATGGCACACCGAACTCAGCCTGTTCGGCGCGCATACGCTGCTGTGCGATCCGCACCGCCTGATTACCTTCGGCGGCAACCGCCTTGTCCCGGCGACGGTGACCAGCCCCTATATCATCCGCGTGGCTATCGCCCTGCTGATGGTTGCGGCCTCGATCGATGGCGAGAGCAAGATCCTCGATGCCGACCCGATCAAGCGAGCGCACCCCAATTTCGTGCCCAATATCGATAGCCTGGGCGTGAACGTGGAGTGGGAAGGCTGAGCTCGTGATCAGCCAATAAAAAGGGGCGCCGCAACGGGCGCCCCTCTTGTTTCAGCCTGATGCGGTGATCAAAGCTGTCCCAGCATATGCTCCGCGCTCGAAACCGAAAACTGGCCCGGTTCTTCCACGTTCAACTCGGTCACCACGCCATCGTCCACGATCATGGAGAAACGCTGGCCGCGCTTGCCCATGCCGAAGCCGCTGCCATCCATGGTGAGGCCCACGGCTGTGGCGAAGTCGCCATTGCCGTCTGCCAGCATGGTGATGTCCGATGATCCCGATGCAGCATTCCACGCGCCCATCACGAAGGCATCGTTCACCGCGGTGCAGGCAATCTCGTCCACGCCCTTGGCCTTCAACTCGGCTGCCTTTTCGACAAAGCCGGGCAAGTGCTTGGCGGAACAGGTGGGCGTGAAAGCGCCCGGCACCGAGAACAGCGCCACCTTCTTGCCGGCGAAATAATCGCTGCTCTGTACCTTGTCCGGTCCTTCGGCGGTGGCCTTGACCAGCGTCACGTCAGGCAGCTTGTCACCTTTGGAAATAGTCATTTGGGAAGATCCTCCTGGTCCGATCCTTGAACAGTCGAGATAGGCTGTGGACACAGGCATGCAAGTGCCAATCAGCCGTCGAAACATGGTTAAATTCGATTTAATCGCATGTGGGAAGGCCGCGTAAAGGCTCTTCGTCCAGTTTCCGTTCAAAGGCGAACAGATCGCCTTGCGGGGAGACTGGCTTATGAACAAGGTCGGAAAATGGGTCGCTGCAGCCTTGGCCATCGGATCGCTGGCAGCGATTTCGAACGTGGCGCAAGCGAATACCTCCGAGTCCGAGCAACTGCGCAGGCTCGATATCATGCTGATGGTCACATCCTTGCGCTGCCGGCGCGGTGCGGATGATTTCCAGGACGACTATTACCGCTTCGCCAGCCGCCATGTCGGCACATTGCGCGCCGCGAGCCGGGACCTGAGTGCCGACCACGAACGGCGCCACGGTACTCGAGCTGCTCGCCGGTACATGGACACGATGAGCACGAGCATGGCCAATCAGTACGGCCTTGGGCACCCTTGGATGAATTGCGCTGCACTCGCAGAGGCCGCGCGCAATCTGGCAGATACCAGCGATCGCCAGCAATTGCTGTCCGCAGCCAGTGAATTGCTCGCCGATCGCCCTGCCAGGCGCGATCCGCTGCTTGCAGCATATTAGGTTTCGTCACACTACTTTTCCGTCATTGCAGGCGGGCCGAAGTGCACGCATGGGGTTGTCGCTTCGGCCCGCGGCGACTATGTCCGCGCACGACATTGCGTTGCATGGAGCCCCGGCGACGTTTCAGCCCGTAAATGACAGGAGAAGTGCGCGTGGCCACTGCCGCTGCTGAAAACGACTATATCGTCAAGGACATCTCGCTCGCCGAATTCGGCCGTGACGAGATCAACATCGCTGAAACCGAAATGCCCGGCCTGATGGCCCTGCGCGACGAGTTTGGCGCCGCCAAGCCGCTGCGCGGTGCGCGCATCACCGGCTCGCTGCACATGACCATCCAGACAGCCGTGCTGATCGAAACGCTGGTGGAATTGGGCGCGGACGTGCGCTGGGCCACCTGCAACATCTTTTCGACGCAGGACCACGCCGCCGCCGCGATCGCCGCGCGCGACATACCGGTGTTCGCGGTCAAGGGCGAAAGCCTCGCCGAATATTGGGATTATGTTGGTCGGATTTTCGACTGGGGCGATGATGAAACCGCCAACATGATTCTCGACGATGGCGGTGATGCCACCATGTTCGCGCTCTGGGGCGCGCGCGTGGAAGCTGGCGAAGACCTGTTCGAGCCTTCCAATGCCGAGGAAATCGAATTTGTCCGCGCGCTGAAGGAATTCCTGGCGAAGAAGCCGGGTTACCTGACCGAATCGGTCAAGAATATCCGCGGTGTTTCGGAAGAGACCACCACCGGCGTCCACCGGCTTTACCAGATCGCCAAGAACGGCAAGCTGCCGTTCCCGGCGATCAATGTGAACGACAGCGTCACCAAGTCAAAATTCGACAACCTCTATGGCTGCAAGGAATCGCTGGTCGATGCCATCCGCCGCGCGACCGACGTGATGCTGGCCGGCAAGGTCGCCTGCGTTGCCGGTTTCGGCGATGTCGGCAAGGGCAGTGCGGATTCGCTGCGTCAGGGCGGCGCGCGCGTGATGGTGACCGAAATCGATCCGATCTGCGCGCTGCAGGCGGCGATGGAAGGCTATGAAGTTGTCACCATGGAAGAGGCCGTGAAGCGCTGCGACATCTTCGTGACCGCCACCGGCAACGAAGACGTGATCACCGCCGATCACATGAAGGCGATGAAGAACATGAGCATCGTCTGCAACATCGGCCACTTCGATTCCGAGATCCAGATTGCTGCACTCAGCAATTATGACTGGAAGGAAGTGAAGCCGGGCACGGACCTGGTGACCTTCCCCGATGGCAAGTCGATCATCATCCTGGCGCAGGGCCGCCTGGTGAACCTGGGCTGCGCCACCGGCCACCCCAGCTTCGTGATGAGCTGTTCCTTCACCAACCAGGTTCTGGCTCAGATCGAGCTGTGGCAGCGCGGGCATGACTATTCCAAGGAAGTTCACATCCTGCCCAAGCACCTGGACGAAAAGGTTGCTGCCTTGCACCTCGAAAAGCTCGGTGTTCAGCTGACGCAGCTGAGCAAGAAGCAGGCCGACTATATCGGCGTGCCGCTGCACGGGCCGTTCAAGCCGGAACATTATCGCTACTGATCGCGTTTCATCGCTGATTTCTTGCGGGCGGGCCCTCACAGGCGTGGGGACTCGCCCGCTTGCCATTGCATCCACGAGTGCGCGCGAATAGCTGTGTCTGCATGGAGCTGACCCCATCCGCACTGGCCTTGCTCGGCCTGCTTCTGGCAGGCTGGATCTTCGGTGCAGCCTGGCTTGTCCTGGCGGCGCAAAAGCGCGCCCGGCTGGCGCAGTCGGCACGCTCCAACGCGCGGCGCCTTACGCGCATGATCGACGATTCTCCCGCCATTCCGCTGCTGGTGAAGAGCGATGGCAGGATCGAGGGGCCGGAACGTCTTGCCGCATGGCTGGGTCTTGACCGCTTGCCGCATTTCCTGAGCGAGCTGTCCGATAACGGATGCGGGCTGGCAGAGAAGGACCTGGCTGACTTGAGAGAGGCGGTCCGGCGTACGCAAAAAACAGCCGCTCCGTTTAACATGGCTGTGACCGCGCGCGGCTCACAAAAGAGCCTCGCCTTGCGCGGGCAACAGGCCGATCCGGCGGTGGCTCCGGCGGGCACGGCACTGGTCTGGTGGTTCGATTTCTCCGAGAGCGAAGGTGAGCTCTCCCAGCTGCGTGCGGATGCCGCGCGGGCGCGGAGCGACTTTGCCGCGCTGGTTGGGCTGATCGAAGCTGCCCCCATGCCGATGTGGTTCCGCAATGCCGACATGCGCCTGCAACTGGTCAACAGCGCCTATGTAAAGGCGGTGGAGGCGGAGAATGCGCAATCGGTTGTCGATGGGCAGGTGGAACTGGTCGAGATGGTTGATGGCCTGAGTGCTGCGCAGGTGGCCAGGCAGGCGCGCGACAAGGACCTGCCGATCGAGCGTATCGTGCAGGCGACGATCGGTACCCAGCGCCGCGCGGTAAGGGTGACTGACCTGCCGCTCGGCCAGGAAGGCGTTGCCGGATACGCCATCGATATCGAGGAAATGGAGGAGCAGAACCGAGCCTTCCGCGCCTTTCGCGAAGCGCAGCGCAGCATGCTGGACCAGCTTTCCGTGGGCGTGGCGCAATTCGATGCAGAACACCGCCTCGCTTTTGCCAACCAACCCTTCCTGCGCATCTTTGCACTGCCGTCTTCGGTCCAAAACGATCTTCCCGATTTTGACCGCTTCCTCGACATGGCGCGAGACAAGGGACGGCTGCCGGAAGTTCGCGATTTCCCTGTATGGCGCGCCGAACTGGCAGGCTGGTTCCTGCTGGACACGCCAGCAGAATATGCATGGAGCCTGTCGGACAACACACACCTGCGTATCGTTGCGCAGCCCATGCCCGATGGCGGCGTTGTGCTGGTGGCGGAGGACCGTTCCGAGCAGCTGGCACTTTCCGCCATGCGTGACACGCTGTTGCGCACCCGCACCGCCACATTCGACAGCCTGTTCGAGGCGCTCGCCGTGATCTCGCCCGATGGCAAGGTGCAATTGTGGAACCGCGGCTTTCCGAAAATCTGGGGGATCGAGGAAGAGTTCTTCAACAGCCACCCCCATGTCGATGCGCTGCTGGAACGGATTACCCGTGCCCTTGCCAGACCCGGGCAAAGAGCGGCGATCGGTGAGGTCGTTCGCTCCTCCACCCTGGACAGGAAGGAGCGCGGTGGCCGTGTGACGTTGGCCGACGGCCGTACGCTCGAATTCGCCGGCGTTCCCTTGCCCGATGGCAATGGTTTGCTGACCGTGCTCGACGTGACCGATTCGACCAAGGCGGAGCAGGCCCTGCGGGACCGTGCCGCGGCGCTGGAAGAGGCGGACGCGGTGAAAACCCGCTTCCTTGCCAACATGTCCTATGAGTTCCGCACGCCGCTCACCTCCATCGGCGGTTTTGCCGAATTGCTGCAATCGGGTGTGGCGGGCGAATTGAGCGAGCAGGGCAAGGAATATGTCGGCGCCATCGTGGCTTCAGTCGAACGCCTTACCGCGCAGATCGAGAGCGTGCTTGACCTGACCCAGAGCGAGGCTGGCTTGCTGCCGATCGCTACACAGGAAGTGGAACTGCTTCCCTTCGTGACCGACATCGTCCGCCAGCGCGAGGAGGCAATCGAGGAAAAGGACCTTCTGCTCGACCTGCGCGGCGACAAGGGGGCTGGCAAGGTCATGGCTGACAAGCGCCAGCTTGGCCGTGCCATCGGCAACCTGCTCGATAATGCGATTGCAGCGGTGCCGGACAAGAATGGACGCATATTGGTGGCGCTCAACCGGCGGCGGCGCGGGGTGCAGATCGTCATTTCCGACAATGGCGCGGGGATGAAGCCGGGCGAGCTGGCGCGCGCGCTGGACGGCTATCGCCTGACCAAGGGCGAAGGCGAGAAACGCGGGCTGGGCCTGCCGCTCGCTCGCCAGCTGGTGGAAGCGCATGGCGGGAGGCTGGACGTGCAATCGGAAGTGGGCGGGGGCACGACCGCGACGATCACCCTGCCTTGATCGTGGACCTGCCCGATCTTGCCGCGATGGAGGCCCTGGGAATGCGCATTGCCGCACTGCTGCGCGCAAGCGATGTGGTTGCCCTGAGCGGCGGGCTGGGAACGGGCAAGACCACGCTGTGCCGCGCAATCCTGGCCGCATTGGGTCATGTGGGAGAGGTGCCGTCCCCCACATTCACGATCATCGAAACCTACGACCCGCCCGACACGCGCCTGCCGGTAGTCCATGCAGATTTTTACCGTCTGGAATCACCGCAGGAACTGGAAGAGATCGGGCTGGGCCACTATCGTGAAGGAGCCGTCCTCTTGGCCGAATGGCCCGGCAGGGCGGGCGGTTTTGCCCATGAAGCCGGCTGTCTTGCGATTACTCTGGAAGTGTCGGGAGACGGGCGCAGGGCGGTGATCGAACCGGGTGACGATTGGAGCGGACGCTGGGAATGAATGCGGATTTGCCGGAAGGTGTTGAAGAGTTTCTGGCCGGGGCAGGCTGGGGAGGGGCGCAGATCGAGCCTCTGCCCGGCGATGCCAGCTTTCGGCGCTATTTCCGTATCCGCCGGGACGGAGCCAGCGCCATGCTGATGGACGCGCCGCCTCCGCATGAAGACCCTGGGCCCTTCCTGCATGTCGGTCATTGGCTGATCGAACATGGCCTGCGCGCTCCGCAGATCTATGCCGAAAATGCAGATCGCGGTCTGGTGCTGATCGAGGATTTCGGCACGGACCGCATGCGCGACTGGCTGGATGACAATCCGGCTGGTGAACACGCAACCTATGCCGCCGCCGTCGATGCGCTGGTGGACCTGCACAAGTGCCCGCCGGGGCCGTTCCTGCCCTATGACATGCTGGCCTATATGCGCGAGGTGCGGTTGTTTACCGAATGGTTCTGTCCGGCAGCCGGTATCGAAGCGGACAGCGCGTCGCATGATGCGGCATGGGTAGAGGTGCTTGAACCGCTCCTTGAAAGGCAAAAGCCCGGCGTCACCGTGCTGCGCGATTATCACGCTGAAAACATCATGCTGCTGCCCGGTGGCGGGCAAGGCCTGATCGATTTTCAGGACGCGCTCGTCGGCCATCCGGCCTATGACCTTGTCTCGCTGCTGCAGGATGCGCGGCGCGATGTTTCGCCTGAACTGGAAGCGGAGATGCTCCGGTATTACGCCAGCAAGGTCGATTGCGGGCCGGATTTTGCAGCGGACTATGCGCGACTGGGTGCGCAGAGAAACGCCAAGATCGTGGGCATTTTCACGCGGCTGTGGAAGCGTGATGGCAAGGACCGTTATCTTGCCATGATCCCCCGCGTATGGGAGGCGATGGAGCGCGACCTGGCGCATCCCGCGCTTGCCCCCGTAGCGTCATGGTTCGATGCCAATGTACCAGCCGAATGGCGCGACAAGCGTGGTGGAGGCCTTGGGTGAACAGACTGGTTTCAGACACGGCAATGGTCATGGCTGCGGGGCTGGGCAAGCGCATGCGCCCGCTTACCGCGGCGCAACCCAAGCCGCTGGTGCGTGTCGCGGGCAAGCCGCTGATCGATCATGCACTGGACCGGCTTGTCGAAGCCGGGATCAAGCGGGCCGTGGTCAATGTCCACTTCCTCGCCGATGCACTGGAAGCCCATCTGGCAGTGCGCAATGACCTGGAGGTCGTAATCTCGGACGAGCGCGAGCAATTGCTCGAAACCGGTGGCGGATTGGTGAAAGCGCAGGCCCTGCTTCCCGATCCCTTCTTCTGCATCAACAGCGACAATATCTGGCTGGATGGCCCCAAGAACGCCTTTGCCGATCTTTCGGCGCGTTGGGATGCGGACAAGATGGACGCGCTGCTGCTGCTGGTGTCACACAAGGGGGCGTCCAACTTCGTCGGCAAGGGCGATTTCCACATGGACCCGATGGGACGCCTGCGCCGTCGCCGTTCGGGCCGCATAGCTCCGCATATCTATACCGGCATCCAGCTCGTCTCGAAGCGACTGCTGCGCGAAGCGCCCGCGGGGCCATTTTCTACCAACAAGTTGTGGGACCGCGCTATCGAGGAGGAGCGGCTATTCGGCCTCGCCTTTACGGGGCGCTGGTTCGAGGTCGGCACGCCCGAGGCGATCCATCCCACCGAACTGGCGCTGACCGATGGCTGTTAAGGGCTGATGCGACAGGCGGGACCCAGCATCTATTCGATCGCCGCGCATCGCGGCTTTGCCGATGCACTGGTGACAGGCCTGGTACCGCGATATTGGGACGAGCAGCTCGGGCTTGCCCGCCTTACGCTGATCCTGCCCAGCAGCCGCGCCGCGCGCACGGTGGGCGAGGCCTTCATCCGGCATTTCGGCACGCAGGGCCGGGCGGGCCTGCTGATGCCGCGCATGGTCATGGTGGGCGATCTCGACCTTGACGAGGCGCTGGGGCCACTGCTCGACAATATGGGGGCGGCGCTGGATGTGCCGCCCGCAGCCGATCCCACCTATCGCTGGATGCGTCTCGCCGGGCTGATCCGCAATTTCAGGGGAGATGATGCCCCGAAAGGCAGTGCCCTGCTGCGCCTTGCTTTCGAAACCGGCCAGGTGATGGACCGCCTGCTGGTGGAGGAAATCGCGCCCGATGACCTGATGAACGAGCAGGTGTTGGACCTCGTCGGCGAACTGTCTGAGCATTGGGTCACGAACCTGCGCACCTTCGCCTCAATCCAGGCAATGTGGCTTTCCGAATTGCAGGAGCGAGGCGAGGTCGACGCCGCCACCCGCCGCAACATGCTGTTCCGCGAGGCGGCCAAGAGACTGCGCCACAATCCGCCGGAGACGCCGATTGTTGCCGCAGGCGTGACCAGCGCTGCACCAGCGTTGGCCGAATTCCTAAGAACTATCAGCGAGTTGCCGCAGGGTTCCGTGGTGTTTCCCGATCTCGACCTCTCCATGCCCGACGCGGTTTGGGATGAGTTGGGAAGCGCCGGTTCTCCCGATGAGGAAACGCCCTTCCAGCGCGACGATGCGGTGACCCACCCGCAATATCATCTGAAGCTTCTGCTCAACCGCATGGGCGTGGCGCGGGGCGAGGTGGAGCATTGGCATAGGGCTGGCCTCGGCAAGGGACCGCCCGAGCGCAGCCATGCGATCTCCAGCCTCTTCCTGCCTCCGGAAGCGAGCAAGGCATGGGTCGATCTGCCGCCCGAGAAGCGCCGCCTTGCCGGTGTGCGCATGATGGAAAGCGCCAATCCGGAAGAAGAAGCGCAGGCAATCGCTTTGCTGGTGCGCGAGGCGCTGGAAGTGCCGGAACGGCGGGTGGCGGTGGTCACGCCCGACCGGGGCCTTGCAGGCCGCGTGGTGCAGCATCTGCGACGCTGGCATCTTCAGGCGGACGATACTGCCGGGCGTCCCTTGTCGCAGACACCGGCGGGCCGCGTGCTGTTGCAACTCGCCGATGTCGCAGCGGAGGAAGCCGCGCCCGTGCCGCTGCTGGCGTTGCTGACCCATCCGCTCGTGCGGCGGGAGGAAGGTCGCGAGGACTGGCTCAAGGCGGCCCGCGCGCTGGAACTCGCCCTGCGTGGCCCGCGCCCCGCGCCCGGGCTTGCGCATGTCCGCAGCTATGCAGCGAGCGCAGGCCATGGCGATTGGTGGCAGGAAGTAGAGACGGTGCTTGCACCTCTGCTCGATGTCACGGGCGCCATCTCGCTGGGCGACGCGCTGGACTTGCTGGCAGCGGCAGGCGAAGCGCTGTGCGGGCAGGGCTTGTGGGCGCAGGAGGATGGGCGCACGCTGGCGCGTTTCGTCGAGAATTTGCGCCTGCATGCGCGCAGCACGGACCTCAAAATCGAGATGGACGACCTGCCATCCGCGCTGCGCGATGCGATGGACCGGGAGGCGGTGCGCCCTCCTTATGGCGGCCACCCGCGCGTGGCGATCTATGGCCTGCTCGAAAGCCGGATGACGCGTGCGGACCTGGTCATCTGTGCCGGGCTGAACGAGGGCACATGGCCTGCGCGTCCTTCGACCGATCCGGTTCTGGCTCCCGCGATATTGCGGGCGCTGGGCGTTCCGGGTGCCGATTTCCGCATCGGCCTTGCCGCCCATGATCTGGCGGGCGCCTTGGGCGCACCCGAAGTGGTATTGAGCCGGGCGCAGCGCGATGCAGGCGGGCCGGTTATCGCTTCGCGCTTCTGGCTGCGCGTGCAGGCACTGCTGGGTCAGGACCTGCTCAAGCGCTATGTCGATGATGGCCCCGTCTTGCTCGCCCGCGCGGTGGACAAGGGCAAGCCGGTGCCGCCGCATCAGCGCCCCGAC
The DNA here is from genome assembly GCA_024642335.1 of Erythrobacter sp. GTDB lineage: Bacteria > Pseudomonadota > Alphaproteobacteria > Sphingomonadales > Sphingomonadaceae > Alteraurantiacibacter. The sequence continues at coordinate 14,228 of JAHEBH010000006.1, read as the reverse complement.
CCCAGGCCATCACCGCAACAACGGCGCGAGGATCTGAGCGTCACCGCGCTCGACCGGCTGCGCAGTGATCCCTACCAGTTCTATGCCAACAAGATACTTCGCTTGCGAGAGCTTGACCTGCTCGATGCCGAACCTTCTCCCGCATGGCAGGGCACGCTGGCGCATGCCATCCTCGAAAGCTGGCACAAGGGTGAGGGCAGCATGGAGGAGCTCGCCGCGCACCACCTCAAGGAAATGCACGCCCATCCGCTGATGCGCGCGCTGTGGCGGCCGCGGCTGATGAAGGCGCTTGACTGGGTGGAGCAGGAGGTGCGCCAGGCACCCGGCCGCAAGCCGATCCTGATAGAGGAGGAAGGCAAGGTCACCTTCCACGGCGTGACCATAAAGGGCAAGGCCGACCGGATCGATCAAATGCCCGACGGAACACTGGCGATTGTCGATTACAAGACCGGCGCGCCCCCCACCAGCAAGGAGGTGGAGGCGGGCTTTGCCATGCAGCTCGGCACGCTGGGCCTGATGGCACGTCAGGGTGCATTCGGCGGCATTGCGGCAGAGCCCACCGCGTTCGAATACTGGTCGCTCGGCAAAGTGAAGGAGCGGGGCCATCCCACCGATTTCGGTTATGTTACCACGCCGCTGAAGTCTGGCAAAAAGCAGTCAGGCATCGATCCTGACGACTTCCTGCATGAAGCCGAACGATTCCTGGATGATGCGGTAAACCGCTGGATTCTGGGCGAAGAGGGCTTCACTGCGCGGCTCAATCCCGCGGCCAAGGTCTATGCCGAATATGACCAGCTGATGCGGCTCGACGAGTGGATGGGCCGGGAGGATGCATTGCCATGAGCGGCAAGGTCCATCCCCTCAGCGATAACCAGGCGCGCGCGGTCGATCCGAGAGACAGCGTGTGGCTTTCGGCCTCTGCCGGCACGGGCAAGACGCAGGTGCTGTCCGCCCGCGTGCTGCGGCTGTTGCTGCGCAAGGATGTGCGGCCCGAGCAGATATTGTGCCTCACCTTCACCAAGGCGGGCGCCGCCGAAATGGCGACGCGCGTAAACGAGGTGCTGGCCAATTGGGTGCGGATGAAGGACGAAGCGCTTGCAGGCGATCTGTTGGCGATCGGCGCCGATAATGATCCCGAAACCGTCGCCCGTGCACGCACTCTCTTCGCCAGCGTGCTCGATTGTCCGGGCGGCGGGCTGAGGATCGATACGATCCACGCCTTTGCGCAATATCTGCTCGCCGCCTTTCCGGTGGAAGCGGGGATCGAGCCGGGTACGCAGCCGATGGAGGACCGCGACCGCGACCTGTTGGCGCATCGTGTGCTGAGGGATTTGCTGGTCGATTGGGAAGCGAAGGGTGATCGCGAGGCGATAGAGGCGTTGGAACTGCTCTCGCTACGCATGGGAGCGGACGGTGCGCGCGGCTGGCTGATGCGCTGCGCTTTGGCGCGCGAAGCATGGTTCGGCAAAGGCGCATGGCAACCGCCGATGCGCGATCGCGTGGAGCGCCTGCTCGGGCTGGCGCCGGACACCTCTCGCAATGATATAGCCGCCCAATGCGCGCCCGGCTCGTTCGACGAGTCAATGCTGCGGCGCTGGCATGCGGTCCACACTGCGTGGGGTACCAAGACCGCGTTCGATTGCTGCGAGGCCATCGAGACATGGTTTGCGGGCAATGCCGATGAACGGTTGGCGGGAATGGCGGCGCTGAAGGCTGCGCTTTATACCCAGAAGGGCGACATTCGTTCGCTCGCCAGCCTGCTGAAGATCGAGCCGAGCATGGAGAATATTGCAGGGCAAGTGGGCATCCAGCTTGGCGCAATCGAGACCCAAATCGCTCTGCTGGACCTTGTCGATTTCATCACCCCCGCACTCACCATTGGGCGGCGCTACGCGTTGGCATGGGACGAAGCCAAGCGGCGCGAGGGGTTGGTAGATTTCGACGACCTTATCCGCCAAGCGGCGGAATTGCTGTCCGATGGCGGGCTGGGGGAGTGGATCCGCTACAAGCTGGACCGGCGTTTTGACCACATACTGATCGACGAGGCGCAGGATACCAACGCCGCGCAATGGTCCATCGTCGATGCGCTGACAGGGGATTTTTTCACCGGGCTTGGGCAGCGCGACGAGAAGCTGCGCACCGTTTTCGTCGTGGGCGATTACAAGCAGGCGATCTTCCGCTTTCAGGGCACCAGCCCGGAGAATTTCGAGGCGGCCAGGCGCAGTTTTGCCCGCCGGATGCAGGACTGGGCGAGCGGTGCTGCCGCGATGCGATCGCAGATCGAAGCGCGCGAATTGGTGGAGCTGGGGCTGGGCCGCTCCTACCGCACGGCGCAGGATGTGCTCGACTTTGTGGATGATGCGATCAAGGCAATCGGTCCGCAAACGCTGGGCCTAAAGCATGACGCGGAGCCGCATGCAGGCGACACAGGACGTCCCGGTCTCGTCACGCTCTGGAACCCGGTCTCGTCCCGGCCTGAGGACGCGGAGGAGGATCCCGAAGGGGCCGAAAGCTGGATTTCGGAACCCGAACGCCGGATGGCGGATCGCATTGCCGAGCAGGTGAAGCAGTGGATGAAGCACGGCTTCCCGCTGGTGAAGGGCAATAAGCGCAATGCCGGGCCGGGCGATATCATGGTGCTGGTGCGCAAGCGCCGCGAACTGGCGGGGCTGATCGTCGCGCGGCTGCATGCGGCCGGTGTGCCGGTGGCGGGCGTCGACAGGTTGCGTCTCGGCGCTCCGTTGGCTGTAAAGGATCTGATGGCAGCTTTGCGCTTTGCCGCGCAGCCAGCGGATAGCCTCAGCCTCGCCAGCCTGCTCGTATCGCCAATTTTCGGGTGGAGCCAGCAGGACCTGCTCGATCATGGCTATCGCAAGGGCCGGATCAGCCTGTGGGATCATATCCGCAAATCGGACCATCCGCTGGTGGCAGAGACGGTCGACAAGCTGCGCGACCTGCTGCGCATCGCCGATTTCGAGCCGCCGCAGGCGCTGCTGCACTGGATGCTCGTCGGTAAGTGGCAGGCGCGCCGCAAACTCACAGCACGGCTGGGCAGCGAGGCCAACGACCCCATCGATGAATTGCTCAACGCCGCGCTCAATTACGCCTCCGCCCATACGCCATCGCTGCAGGGCTTCATCCAGTGGTTCGATGCAGGCGAAGGCGAGCTGAAGCGAGAGGCTGGCGAGGGCGGGGAGCAGGTGCGGGTCATGACCGTGCACGGCGCCAAGGGCTTGCAGGCACCGATCGTGATCCTCGCCGATGCTACCGGCAACCCCGATGCATCTCCCACGCGCGGGCTGGAACTGGAAGAAGAGTTACCCGGCGGTGGCGGACGCACCATGCCGCTGCCCGATTTGCGCAAGGAGCAGAAAGTCGGCCCGATCCTTGCCGCAGAAGAAGCGGCACGCGCCGCCGAGCGGGAGGAGCATTGGCGCTTGCTCTATGTCGCCATGACCCGCGCGGAAGAGGCGCTGTTCATAGGCGGAGCGTTGGGCAAGCGCGAGAAGGAGCCAGCGACCGACAGCTGGTATGCGCGGCTCGCCCCGCTGTTCGGTGAAATGGCGGAGCATGACGATATCTGGGGCGCGCGGCGCGAACGTGGCTCTCAGGCTGCGCATATCCCCAAGGTCGATACCGAGCAGGAAGGGGCTCATCTGGAATTGCCTGCTTGGGTTCGCTCCCCCATTGGCGATGAACCGCGTCCGCCGCGCCCGCTTGCGCCGTCGTCTGCGGGCGAGGAGCAGGGTTCCGATCCGCCATTGCCGCCGGAGCTTGTCGCCAATGCGGCGCGGCGCGGTGTGCTGATGCACAGCCTGCTCGAACGCTTGCCCGATGTTGCGGCAGATGATCGGGCCGTTCGGGGGGCGGCATGGCTTGCCCATCAGGCGCGTGATTTCAACGATGCGGAGCGGCGCGAAATGCTCGACAAGGCGCTGGCGGTCCTGTGCGAGCCGGCCTGGGCATCTCTGTTCGGGCCTGATGCATTGGCAGAGGTGCCGCTGGCTGCAACGGTGGGCGGACAGGTGATTGCCGGCCTGGCGGACCGCTTGCTGGTGGAGGGTGATCGCGTCCTCGTCTGCGATTTCAAGACCGCGCGGCGCCCGCCTTCGTCGCTTGAGCAAATGCCCGATTCGACGATCAGGCAGATGGGCGCCTATGCCGCCGCGCTGGAGGTGATCTTTCCAGGCAAGCGCGTGGAGGCTGTGGTCCTCTACACGCAAACACCGCAATTGATCGCGATTCCCGGGGATATGTTGCGCGCAAACAAACCGGCCTTGGCCCCGGTGCAGTAATCCTTTGCCCGTGAGATATTGCCGATTTCCCGCGCATACCTAGATTGGCGACAAGAGATTTCAGGAGATTCCCCCATGGCCACCAAATCCGTCACCGATGCCAGCTTCAAGGCCGATGTGCTCGATTCCGACAAGCCCGTGCTCGTCGATTTCTGGGCGGACTGGTGCGGCCCCTGCAAGATGATCGCGCCCGCGCTGGAAGAAATCAGCGAAGAGTTGGCCGATCAGGTTACCATCGCCAAGATGGACATCATGGAAAATCCCGATGTGCCGAGTTCGATGGGCGTGCAGTCGATCCCGCTGCTGGTGCTGTTCAAGAATGGCGAGCCCGTGGCGCACAAGACCGGCGCCGCACCCAAGAACGCGCTCAAGGGCTGGATCGAAAGCGTTCTCTGAACTCTGGATGCACCCCCCGCGAAGGCGGGGGACTTTGTTAGTCTGGCGCAAGTCTTGCCGTGGTCCCCGCCTGCGCGGGGACTCAAAGCCCCTTGAGCCTGCCCACCAGCTCGTCCCACAAGGCTGGTGAGGCGGCGCCGATCAGGCCGCCGTGGGTATCTCCGTCCACGCGATAGGGGGAGCCGTCCGGGCGGGCGACCTTGCCGCCCGCTTCGTTTAGCCACAATGCGCCTGCCGCGTGGTCCCAAGCCAGCGTCCGTTCGAACATCGATACGTCGTTCTCGCCCAGGCCCAGCCGTGGATATTGTTCCGCCGCGCAATAGGGCACGTCGACCATGCGGTAATGCGGTGCGATGCTTTCCATCACCGCTTCTCGTTTGCCCATATCCATGAACAACAGCGAGATCGCGGCGACGGGCTGCACCGCGCCGGTGGGCCGTGCCGAAATCTTTTCGCCATTGATGAAGGCGCCCTTGCCGCGGTGGGCTGTGCACAGGCGGCCGGTGAGGCAATCGTAGATCCAGCCGGTATGGGCCTCTCCGCCCGATGCCATCGCCAGGAGGATGCCGAAGGGAGGTTTGCCCTTGGCGAAATTGCGCGTGCCGTCGATGGGATCGATGATCCAGCAGTCGCCCGACAGGCGATCCATGACGCTCTTGTCGGCATGCGCTGCCTCTTCGCCGACAATGGGCAGGCCGGGGATGATCTTTGCGAGGCCTTCCTCGAGCATTTCCTCGGACTCGCGGTCGGCAATGGTAACGGGATCGTCACCCCCCTTGTCCTGCACCTCACCGTCTTTCAGGTTCTGGTAGCGCGGCAGGATGATCTTTTCGGTCACCCTCTGAAGCAGTTCCTCCACTGCAGCGTGGAGGGCCGTGATATCGCTCACGATCTCCCCTCCCGCTTGCGGGAGGGGCTGGGGGTGGGCATGGGCCGTAAGGCCCACCCCGCTGCGACTAGGCCGCTCACGCGACCAAGTCTCGCTGCCCCTCCCGCGGGCGGGAGGGGTCTCACGATCGGTAATCCGCGTTGATGCTGATATAGCCATGCGTCAGGTCGCAGGTCCAGACGGTGGCGTGACCCTGGCCAAGGCCAATATCGACAGTGATATCGATCTCCTGCCCCGCGAGATGCTTTGCGACCGGCGCTTCGTCATAATCGGCGAGCGGAAGTCCGTTCCTTGCAGCCCAGATTCCGCCGAAAGCTATCGAAAGCTTGTCCCGGTCGGCAGGCTCTCCCGCCTTGCCTACCGCCATGACCACGCGGCCCCAATTGGCGTCTCCGCCGGCGAACGCCGTCTTCACCAGCGGCGAATTGGCAATGGCGAGGCCGATCCGGCGCGCGCTTTCATCGCTCACAGCGCCCTGCACCGATACGGAGATGAACTTCTGCGCCCCTTCGCCATCGCGCACCACGAGATGGGCGAGCTGGCGGCAAATATCCTCCATCGCAGCCATGAAAGCATCCGCACCCGGATCATCGAAACCGGTGATGGGCACATTGCCCGCCTTGCCGGTGGCGAAGGCCAGCACCGTGTCGCTGGTAGAAGTGTCGCTATCCACCGTGATGCAGGAATAGGTGCGTTCATTCGCGGCAGAAAGGCATTGCTGCAGGAAAGCAGGCTCCACCGCAGCATCGGTGAAGATATAGCCGAGCATCGTCGCCATGTCGGGCGCGATCATGCCGCTGCCCTTGATGATGCCGTTGAGCGTCACCCGGGTATCGCCGAGCATGGCGGAAACGGTGGCACCCTTGGCGAAAGTATCGGTGGTGCCGATGGTGTTGGCCGCATCCTGCCATGAACAGGCATCCGCACCGAGTGCCGCCGCGACGCCAGCCTGCGCCTTGTCCTTGGGCAGCGGAACGCCGATCACGCCGGTGGAGGAGACGAGCACCTCCTCGCTGTCGCAACCGAGGTGCGCCGCCACCTGCGCCATGATCTGCTCCACCGCCTCGCGCCCGCGAAAGCCGGTAAAGGCGTTGGAATTGCCTGCATTGACCACAAGCCCGCGCGCCTTGCCACGCTTCACTTGTTCGCGCCCCATCTCGACCTCGGTTGAGCAGCAGACGTTCTTGGTGAAGACCCCCGCCAGCGCAGTGCCTTCCGCCAGCTCGGCATAGGTCAGGTCGCAGCGATCCCATTTCTTGTACCGCGCCCGCGCCACGCGCAGCGTCACGCCTTCGATAGGTGGCATGTCGGGGAAGGGAACGGCTAGCGGTGAAGTTTCGATATCCATGGGGCACGCGCATAGTGGCAAGTCGGGTGCACGACAATCGCCCAAAATTCAGGCGAAAGTAACGCGCGCGGCGTAGACACGGGCGAATAGATCGCTATCTGGGTCCATGATGCTTCGCCAATTGCTCACTCTGCTGGCTGTTTTCACCGGATTGACCACCGCGGTCGCTCCGGCGCAAGCGCTGGATAGCTCGGTCCAGGCCGTGCAGATGGCGCAGGATGCCGCCGCCTGCCAAGTGCAGGGCGGTGCGATTGTCGAGGTACAGCAGGACCTTTTCAGCTACCGGCGTAAAGACGAAGGCGGGATGTGCATGCGTCCGGTTATCGTGGTCCACACGCCCACGGTAATGCTGCAGGCGGATCGCGCGCGCGAATAGGCGCAGCCTATCCCACATCGCTGATATCTTCCGGCCGCAGGCAAGCGCGCGGCCGCATCTTCCATATTTTCGACAGGATACGCCCATCATGTGGCAGACAATCGCCAAATCCATCTTCGGCTCGGCCAATGAACGTTACGTGCGCTCGCTCGACAAGATCGTTGCGCGGATCAATGCACTGGAACCCCAGCTGGAGGATTTCTCCGACGACGAGCTGAGGGCGCAGACCGCCAAGTTCCGCCTCAAGCTGCAGGAAGGCAAGACGCTCGACGATCTGCTGCCCGAAGCCTTTGCCACCGTGCGCGAGGCGTCGAAGCGCGTGCTCGGCATGCGGCACTTCGATGTGCAGATGGTGGGCGGCATCGTTCTGCATCGCGGCGAGATTGCCGAAATGAAGACGGGTGAGGGCAAGACGCTGGTCGCCACGCTCGCCACCTATCTCAACGCCATCGAAGGCAAGGGCGTACACGTGGTGACGGTGAACGATTACCTCGCCCGTCGCGACGCCGAATGGATGGGCCAGCTGCACAAGTTCCTGGGCCTGACGATCGGCGTGGTCGTGCCCAACCTGCCCGAACATGCGCGCCGCGAGGCTTATGCGGCGGACATTACCTACGGCACCAACAACGAGCTTGGTTTCGACTATTTGCGCGACAACATGAAGCAGGAACGCAGCCAGATGGTGCAGCGTCCCTTCAACTTCGCCATCGTCGACGAGGTGGACTCGATCCTGATCGACGAGGCGCGCACGCCGCTGATCATTTCCGGTCCGACCGAGGACAAGGCCGGAATGTATGTCGCTCTCGACGAAATCGTGAAGGGGCTGGAAGAGGAGTATTACCAGAAGGACGAAAAGTCCCGCAACGTCCAGTTGACCGAAGAGGGCGTAGAAGAGGTCGAGCAGCGCCTGATCGCCGCCGGACTTCTGACCTCCGACAATCTCTATGACATCGAGAATACGCAGGTGGTCCATCACCTCGACCAGGCGCTGCGAGCGGTGGTGATGTTCAAGAAGGACACGGACTATATCGTCAAGGACGACAAGGTCGTCATCATCGACGAGTTCACGGGCCGCATGATGGATGGCCGCCGCTGGTCCAACGGCTTGCACCAGGCGGTGGAAGCCAAGGAAGGCGTGGCGATCCAGCCCGAGAACCAGACAATGGCCTCGATCACCTTCCAGAACTATTTCCGCATGTACCCCAAGCTTTCCGGCATGACCGGCACCGCTGCCACCGAAGCGGCTGAATTCTGGGACATCTACAAGCTCAACGTGGTCGAAATTCCCACCAACGTGCTTGTCCAGCGCGTGGACGAGGAAGACGAGTTCTACAAGAATACGATCGACAAGTTCGGGGCCATCGCCAAGGCGATCAAGGAGAAATACGATACCGGCCAGCCTGTGCTGGTTGGCACTGTTTCCATCGAAAAGTCCGAGCTGCTCAGCCAGTTCCTCGACAAGGAAGGCGTGAAACACGCCGTGCTCAATGCCCGCATGCACGAGCAGGAAGCGCATATCGTGGCGCAGGCGGGCCGTATCGGCGCGGTGACGATCGCCACCAACATGGCCGGTCGCGGCACGGATATCCAGCTGGGTGGTAACGTCGAATTCCGTATCGCGGACGAATTGCGCGACATTCCCGAGGATGATCCCAAGCGCCAGCTGGAGGTTGACCGGATCAGGGCCGAGGTGGCTGCGGAAAAGCAGAAGGTGCTCGATGCAGGCGGCCTGTTCGTGCTCGGTACCGAACGCCACGAAAGTCGGCGTATCGACAACCAGCTGCGCGGCCGTTCGGGCCGCCAGGGTGACCCCGGCCTGTCGCGCTTCTACCTCTGCCTGGAGGACGATCTCCTGCGCATCTTTGGGCCGGATACGCTTTTCGCCAAGATGATGAACTCCAACCTCGAAGATGGTGAGGCAATCGGTTCCAAGTGGCTCTCCAAGGCCATCGAAACCGCGCAGAAGAAGGTCGAGGCGCGCAATTACGAGATGCGCAAGCAGGTCGTGCAGTACGACGACGTGATGAATGACCAGCGCAAGGTCGTCTACGAACAGCGCGCCGAGATCATGGATTCCGAGCGCGTCGATGATGTCGTGGACGATATGCGCGAGGATGCGATCAACGCTATCGTTACCGGCGCCTGCCCGCCCGGGTCCTATCCCGAACAATGGGATATCGAAGGTCTCAAGACCAAGGTCGCCCATGTCATGGGCATGGAGCCGCCGATCGACAACTGGCTGCAGGAGGAAGCGGTCGAGCCCGAACTGATCGAGGAACGGCTGCAGGAACTTGCCCGCGAGAAACTGGCGGCCAAGTCCGCGCCGATCGAGGAGAGCATCTGGCGCCGTATCGAAAAAAGCATCCTGCTGCAGCAGCTCGACCATCACTGGAAGGAGCATCTCGCCACGCTCGATGCCTTGCGGCAGGTGGTGTTCCTGCGCGCCTATGCGCAGAAGCAGCCGCTCAACGAATACAAACAGGAAGCATTCGGCCTGTTCGAGATGATGCTCGAATCGATCCGCGAAAGCGTGACGCGCATCCTGCTCACCAGCGAAATGCGCATGGCCGAACCGCCGCCGCCGCGCGAATTGCCGAAGCTGCCCGAATTCATGACCGGACACATCGATCCGCTGACGGGCGAGGACAATTCGAACGATGGCGATGGATCTGCAGAACGCCAGGCGCTGTTCGGTGCGCTGGCAGGCTCGGTGATGGCGCAAGCAGGTCCTGGTGGATCGAACCGTGAAGATCCCTATGCAGAGATGTACGTCAACCGCAATGCACCGTGCCCTTGCGGTTCGGGCAACAAGTACAAGCACTGTCACGGGGCGGTGTGATCCACCGCTGAAGCAAGGCTCTTCTTGCCACGACAGTAACGATCGTTATTGTCGAGTGCAGGGAGAGCCGCAATGCAGATAACAAGGCTGGACTTGCCGCGCCGCTCGGTTGGTGAAGGTCCCGTATGGGACGTCGCCGAACAGGCGCTCTATTATATCGATATCCTAGAGAAGAAGGTGCTGCGCTGGCACCCCGCAAGCGGCGAGCATCGCGAATGGGATGTGCCCGACATGATCGGCGCGATGGCGGTGCGCGAAGGCGGCGGCGCGATCGTGGCGCTGGTCGACGGCATCCACACGCTCGACCTGGACAGCGGCAAAGTCACGCCGCTGGCGCTGATGGCTCCCGCCAATCCCGCCATCCAGCTCGCCGATGGCAAGGTGGACCGGGCAGGACGCTTCATCTTCGGCACCAGCCACCGCAAGGCGGCGGAACCGGTCGGGGGCTTGTTCAGCCTGGACCACGGAACAATCACACAGCTCGACAGCGGGCTGACTTTGGGCAACGGACCCTGCTGGTCGCCCGATGGCAGGACGCTCTATCATGCGGACAGCATGGCGCATGTGATCTACGCCTATGACTATGACATGGCGACGGGTGAAGCGGGCAATCGCCGCGCGTTCTTCAACACCAGCGATTACGGCCCCATCCCCGATGGCGCGACCATCGATGCCAATGGCGACATGTGGGTGGCGATCTGCGAGGGCGGAGTGGTGCTTTGCCTCTCCCCAGAAGGGGAAGTGAAGCGCGTGATCGACATGCCCACCAGGCTGCCGGCAAGTTGCATGTTCTTTGGCCCCAAGCTCGACCGGCTGTTCGTGCCCAGCATCGATCCCGGTTTCCTCGGCCGCGAGCCGGCAGATGGCGACGGATGGAACTACGTGATCGACGGCCTTGGCGTGCAGGGCCTGCCGGAGCCGCGCTATCATGGATAGGCGAAGCTGGGCGGTGTTGGCACCGCTACTGGTCGCGGTCTTCATCAATATCGCGGGTTTCAGCCTGATCCTGCCGCTGCTGCCCTTTTACGGGCAGGTCTTTGACGCAACACCGTTCGAAATTGCCTTGCTCTTTGCAGCCTACAGTTTCGGCAATGTCTTTGGCGAGATATTCTGGGGCCGCCAGTCGGATATCTGGGGACGGCGCAAGGTGCTTGCCGTCACCACCTTCATCGCCGGGCTTTCCTATGTCGCCTTCGCCTATGCGCCGACATTGTGGGCGGCAATAGGCATCCGCGTGTTCAGCGGGTTCTTCTCTGGAACGCTGAGCGTGTGCCAGGGGTTCATCGCCGATGTCTCACCACCCGAACGGCGCGCCAAGACGATGGGCTATTTCGGCGCGGCATTCTCGCTCGGCTTTGCTTTCGGTCCGGTTCTGGGCGGCTTGTTTGCTGGCGAGGAAGTGGTTGCGGCCAGTTTCCGCTTGCCGATCTTTATAGCGGGCGGCCTGTCGATCCTGGCAAGCCTGTGGTGCATGGCGGCGCTGCGTGACGCGGTGGAGCCCAAGGGCAAGGGCGCGCCGCTTCCCAGATTTTCGGAAGCCTTCCGCTTTGTCTCGTCCGAGCCGCTGCTGGCGCGCCTCTTTGTCATTTCCTTCTTCGGCATCGCCGCCTTCGCCTCGATGGAAGCGATCTATGGCTTGTGGAGCGAGGCCAATTTCGGCTGGAGCGCGCATGACCTGGGCTTTGCCTTCCTTGCCATCGGGGGCGGCGGATTGTTTGCGCAATTGGTGCTGATCGGCCCGCTAGTCCACCGTTATGGCGAGGCGCGGGTGATCGTGATGGGGCTGGCGCTGCTCGTGCTCTCCATGCTTCTGCAGCCGGTGATCCGCCATCCGATATCGGGGGTGTTGCTGATGGGCGTGCTGATGACAGGGCACAGCCTGGCGTTTCCTTCCGCGGGCGCGCTCCTTAGCCGTAATACACCGCCTGAACGGCAGGGGAGCACAATGGGTCTGTTGATGGCTTCCAACGCCATCGGGCGGATCGTCGCTCCGCCGATCTTCGGCTTCATCTACGGCAGTGTTGCCCATGATGCGCCCTGGTACGTTGGCGCCGCGATGATCGGCCTCGTGGTGCTGGTGGCGCTGCAGGCGGTGAAGCTGCTCGACGCACAAAGGGCGAAAGTCAGCTGACTGCGTTACAAATTACCACTTGTGATCGCGCGGCGTCCCTATAGCTTCGTCTTCAAACGCTATCGGGAGGATCGACCATGAAACGCGCCGTATTTGCCACCTTTGCCGCTGCCTTGCTGGCTTCATCCACCGCCGTGGTGGCCAACCATCATGGTGGCGCTGGCGAGGTTATCGCCGCAGCCGTCGCCGATGATCGCCGCCCTGAAGGCGATGTTGCCCGCGATCCGCTGCGCAAACCCGCTGAAATCGTCGAATTTGCCGGTGTGAGGCCGGGCATGTCTGTCGCCGAGATCGCGCCGGGCGGCGGCTATTTCACGCGGATACTTGCCGCATCGGTTGGGCCTGAGGGTAAGGTCTATGCCCTGATGCCCGCCTTCTTCGCAAACCGTCCCGGGGGCCTCGACGGCATCAATGCGCTGGCTGCCGAATATGGCAACATCGAAGTGGTGGTGGTCGATTATGCCGCAACCGAATTGCCCGAACAGGTCGATCTGGTGTGGACGACCGAGAATTATCACGATCTCGCCAATGGCGATGTCAGCGTGGTGAACAACTGGGTGGCCAGGGCCCTGAAGCCGGGCGGTCTCTATTTCGTGGAGGATCATTCCGCACCGGGGACCGGAACCGGCGCCACTTCCACGATCCACCGGATCGACCCGATGGCGGTGATCGCTCAGGTGACTGAGGCCGGGCTGGTGCTGGAGGGCACGTCCGACCTGCTCGCCAATCCAAACGACCCGCGCGATATCTCGCCGCGCGATGTCGAACCGACTTCGGAGAAGTTTGCCCTGCGGTTCAAGAAGCCCGCGTAGGGCGGCAGCGCGATCAGGCGGCGACGAGCTTGAGCCCGTCGCCTGATTGTCCCGGACGACGCACCAGCACGCCGTTGCTGTCCGTCAGTATTCGCTCGATTTCCGCGCGGTTGAGCCGTGCCTTTTCCAGCTCCACGGCCAGAAAGATCTTGCCATTCTGGATCTGCCGCTCGAGGTGGTTGTTCGCCACCTCGTCAACGTCCGGATCGGTGATCATGCGCGCAATTGCACCGCCGGTGGCACCGATGATGCCGCTGACCGTGGCTACCGAAGTATAGGCCGAAGCGGCAAGCGCTCCCGCCGCCGCGATAGGTCCAACACCCGGGATGACCAGTATGGCCATGCCCACGGCAACACCCGCCACACCCGCACCGGCCACCGATCCCAGGATGCCGGTCAGGCTGTGGCCCTCCGGCCAGTTGGTCCTGGCATCCATGATGCTGTTGGCCCGAAAGAGCAGCGAGATCGCGGCATCGGGAACGGTTTCGAACAGCAGGTTGGTTATGGCCTTTTCGGCTGCATCCTTGCTGTCGAAGACGGCAATTATCTGGCCGTCACAGATATCCCGTTCGTAATCCTGCGCTTGCCGGAAACAGGTGGCAAAGGCATTGCGATCCGCCTCGCTGGCAAAGGCCAACCGCAGCCCGGTTTCGTCATGCAGGCGCGTTGCGCTTTCGGACAATCCATCCTTGAACAAGGTTCGCAGGAACTGGTCGACCGAGCTGCGCCGCAGCTCCTGATCCGTCGCCCGGTTGACCCACATGACCTGGGAAGGCTTCGGATGACCGGGGCGCAAGTAATTGAGAACCGGAATATCTTCCGATTTCACAATGTAGAAATGCGCAGTTGGTGCGGATGCAGTCATGCCCGGCCAATTATCCGAAAAACGAAGATGGTTTCAACCTGTACCACAACAAGAGCGCAAGATAGTTAATTTTGCTTTGATTCGCGTCGATAACGCGCGCGAAATTGTGCCGCGCGGATGCGGCAGCAGCGTGTTCCGAATTGGCGAAGTGGAAAATGGCTCCCCGAGTTGGATTCGAACCAACGACCAAGTGATTAACAGTCACCTACTCTACCGCTGAGCTATCGGGGAGCAGCCCGACAGGCAGGTGAGGGCCTATATGGGGGTGATTCCGCTT
>JAHEBH010000042.1 GCA_024642335.1 Erythrobacter sp. | reverse complement strand
ACGGACTTCGGCCGTGGGCGAGCCGCCCTTGGCGGTGCGGAAATGGTCGAGCCTGCCGAGCGCGAAATCGGCGCTGTCCTTGGGCAACTCGTCATGCGCGGTGCCGGGACGGATCAGTTCCTTCACGCGAAGGCCGGCAGCGCGGCCGAATACCACAAGATCGGTCAGCGAGTTGGAGCCAAGACGATTGGCTCCATGCACCGAGACACAGGCCGCCTCGCCCACGGCAAACAGGCCGGGAACGGTGGCATCGGGGTTGGCAGAAGTTGGGTTCAGCACCTCGCCATGATAATTGGTCGGGATACCGCCCATATTGTAGTGCACCGTCGGACAAACGGGCAGAGGCTGGCGGGTCAAATCGACGCCGGCAAAGATCTTGCCGCTTTCGGTAATGCCCGGAAGCCTCTTCGCCAGCACATCGGGATCGATGTGATCGAGGTGCAGGTAGATATGGTCCTTGTTCGGGCCGACACCGCGCCCTTCGCGCATTTCCATCGCCATTGAGCGCGAGACGACATCACGGCTGGCAAGGTCCTTGGCGCTGGGGGCATAGCGTTCCATGAAACGCTCGCCTTCGGAGTTGGTGAGATAGCCTCCCTCGCCGCGCGCACCTTCGGTAATGAGCACGCCCGCGCCATAGATACCGGTGGGGTGGAATTGCACGAATTCCATGTCCTGCAGCGGCAGGCCTGCGCGCAGCACCATGCCACCGCCGTCGCCGGTGCAGGTATGCGCGCTGGTGCAGGTGTAATAGGAACGACCATAGCCGCCCGTCGCCAGCACCACGGCGTGGCTGCGGAAGCGGTGGATCGACCCGTCATCCAGGCACATGGCGATCACGCCCACGCATTTGCCATCCTTCATGATCAGGTCGATGGCGAAATATTCGATAAAGAAATCCGCGTCATACTTCAGGCTCTGCTGGTAGAGCGTGTGCAACATCGCATGGCCGGTGCGGTCCGCCGCCGCGCAAGTACGCTGAACGGGCGGGCCTTCGCCCATGTTCTGCATGTGGCCGCCGAAAGGCCGCTGGTAGATCGTGCCGTCATCGTTGCGGCTGAAGGGCATGCCGGCATGCTCGAGCTCGAGAATGGCATGCGGCGCCTCGCGCACCAGATATTCGATCGCGTCCTGGTCACCAAGCCAGTCCGATCCCTTGACGGTATCGTACATGTGCCAGGTCCAGTGGTCGGACGAATTGTTCTGCAGCGATCCGGCAATGCCGCCCTGCGCCGCAACCGTGTGCGAGCGCGTGGGGAATACCTTGGTGATATTGGCCGTCTTCAGGCCTGCTTCCGCGGCTCCCATGGTTGCGCGCAGGCCCGAACCGCCAGCGCCCACAACCACCACGTCATAGATATGGTCGATGATCTTGTAGGCGGGCTGCGTGGTATTTTCGGAAGCCATCAGGCGGCAACTCCAAGTGCGAGGCGGGCAATGGCGAAGAGGCCGAATGCGCCGCCCGCAAAAGTGAACAGGTTGAGGGCGGTCATGGCGGCAAACTTGTTACCGGCGGAATGGACGTAGTCCTCGATCAGGACCTGCAGCCCCAGGCGCGCGTGCCAGAACGTGCTGATCACGAACAGCGCTACAGCAGTCGCCTGCACCGGCCCGGACATCCAGTCCGCCAGTGTTTCGTAGGACAGGTCCGGCAGGAAGATAAAGGCGAACACCAGGTAGAGTCCCAGCAGCAGGTTGCCGGCGGCGGTAAAGCGCTGCACCAGCCAGTGATGGGCGCCCTGCTTCGCGCTGCCCAGCCCGCGCACTTTGCCGATGGAAGTTCCGTTGCCCATCTGAGCGCCCCCTTACTGCGAGAAGATCGCGGCCCAGAAGGCCACGGTCAGCGCCACGGCCGCGGCGATGGAGCCGATCGACCAGTTGCGGTTTGTATCGAGTTCGAACCCCGCACCCATGTCGAGGATGAAGTGCCTAAGACCCGAACACATGTGATTGAAGAACGACCAGCTCAGGCCCACCAGCACCACCATGCCGTACCAGCTCGTCGCATATTCCTGGAACGTGGCATAGGCATCAGGGCCACTTGCCAATGCACCCAGCCACCAGAGCAGGACAGGCAGGCCGACCAGCGCCATGCCGTCTCCCGCGACACGGTGGAGGATGGACACCAGCATGTGCGGGCCCCATTTCCAGATCGACAGATGCGGCGAAAGCGGTCTTGCAGCCATAGCGAGTCCCATGAATCCGGTTTGCCCGCCCCACTTAACGATTGTGACGCGCCTGACAAGCAGACCTTGGGGAGTATTTTGTGCTGACAGAAGCAGAAGCTCGGGCCTTTCCCCGGAACGCGGCGGCGGCTAAGAGCCTGCTGGCATGACAAATGTTCTCGTCACAGGATCGAGCCGCGGGATCGGCGCCGAAATTCTCGTCCAGCTGCGCGCGCGTGGAGCACTTGTGATCGGCCATGCGACCACCGCAGCCGACGCGGACACCATTGCAGCCGACTTTGCCGAACCCATTGCCCCGCAGATGTTGTGGCAGGAAGCACAGGCAAGGCTTGGCGGCAGGATCGATGTGCTGGTGAACAATGCGGGCCTGTTCGAAGCCAACCCGGTCAATGCATCGGATATCGAATGGCTGGACCGGTGGGAGGACAATCTGCGCATCAACCTGACCGCAGCGGCGCAGCTTTCTCGCTTTGCCCTTCGCTATTGGCGGGCGAGCGGTCGCAAGGGCCGCATTGTCCATATCGCCAGCCGTGCAGGCCATCGCGGGGATTCACCCGACCACTGGCACTATGCCGCCGCCAAGGGCGGCATGCTGGCACTGCACAAGACCATTGCGCGCGCCTATGCCAGGGAGGGCATTCTCAGCTTTGCCATCGCTCCGGGATTTACCGACACCTCGATGGCGGGCGATTACCTTGCGAGCCGCGGCGGCGAAGGGATATTGGCCGACATACCGCTGGGCCGGGTGGCAACACCCGATGAAATTGCAAGGATTGCTGTCTTTTGCGCGCTCGATGCTCCCGAAAGCATGACCGGCGCGGTGATCGATGCCAATGGAGCAAGTTATGTCCGGTAAGTATGTGGCTGGCCTGCTGGCGCTTGCCGTGTCCGCCAGTTCCTCCCTGTCGGGTGCCACGGTACTGGAACCGCCGCCGGGAGAAGACCAGTTCGAATGGGCCGCCAAGTGCAAGGATTGGGATGATTGGGACAAGCCGGCCCCCGCCTTCCGGGTATATGGCAACACCTGGCATGTCGGCACTTGCGGAATCTCGGTCATCCTCATCACCGATAGCGAAGGTCATATCCTGCTCGACAGCGGGACCGAGGCAGGTGCCGGGGTTGTAGCAAGAAATTTGGCTTCGATCGGGATGGACATAAAGGACGTTGGCCTGATCGGTTTCAGCCATGAGCATTACGATCACGTAGGCGGCATTGCCCGGTTGCAGGAGCTTTCAGGCGCGCTTCTCGCTTCTTCCGAAGCGGCGGCACAAGTGATGGAAAGCGGTGTTTCCTCGGACGAGGATCCGCAGGCCGCAATCCACGAAGACTTTACTCCCGCTCGTGTGGATTTCGTTCAGGGCGACCGGGAAAGCATGGGCATTGGCGGGACGGTCCTCATCTCGATCGCGACCCCCGGCCACACGCCTGGTGCGACGAGTTGGTACTGGCAAAGCTGCGAGGGCGATGACTGCAAGACCATTGTCTATGCCGACAGCCTCACTCCTGTCAGCAGCGACGATTACCGCTTCTCCGATCACCCGGAATATGTGCAGGCCTATCGCGACGGGCTTGCACGGCTGGCGGCCCTCGATTGCGATATACTGCTGACGCCGCACCCCTCTGCCAGTGGAATGCGCGACAAACTCCTTGCGGGAGACCTGGCCTCTGGCACCAATTGCGCTGATTATGCAGCCTCGATCACAGCCCGCCTCGACGCGCGGCTCGCACAAGAAACGGGAACCACCCCATGAGCTGGAAGCTTTCCGCCATTGCCTCCAAGGCCCAAGTCGAAGCCGCGCTGGAACGGCGCGAGATGACAATCGGTTGGGATGAGAACATCGTGCTTACCGGGTTCGAAGTCGATCCGGACGAGCCCGATGTCTGGCGGCTCGATGCCTATCTGGAAGGCAGGCCAACCGCAATCGAACGCAATGCCGTGCGTGCCCTGTTTGCGGGCAAGGTCCCCAGGATCGTGGCAGAAGAACTGCCCGAAACCGACTGGGTGGTCGAAAGCCAGAAGGGCATCGAACCGATCCGCGCGGGCCGTTTCCATGTCCACACGCCCGATCATGCCCCCGCCAATGACAATGGCGCGATCAGCTTCTGCATTCCGGCCGCGCAGGCCTTCGGCACGGGCCAGCACGAGACGACTTCGGGTTGCCTCGCCATGCTTGATGCCATGAAGTGCTTGGGCGTTACCCCGCGCCATATTGCCGATATCGGCACCGGAACGGGCCTGCTCGCTTTTGCCGCCATGAGGTTGTGGCCTCACGCGGTAACGACAGCCAGCGATATCGACCCGGTGTGCCTTCCCACAGTGCTCGACAATGCGGAAATGAACGCCATTCCTCTCGGTACCGAACCGGGCGAGCTTGCCATGATCATCGCCGACGGAATGGAGGACGACTTCCTTGCCGAGCGCGCACCCTTTGACCTGCTGATCGCCAATATCCTGGCCGGCCCGCTGATCGCGCTCGCCCCGGAATTCGCCGCCAGCACGGCACCGCGCGGCAATATCCTCCTCGCAGGCCTTCTCACGACGCAGGAACGCGGAGTTCGCAAGGCCTACATGAAGGCAGGATTTCGCCTGCAGGCAAAGATCGTGAACGGAGACTGGTCGATACTGTGGCTGAGGCATCGCTTTTTTGGCTGAGATGGACGGGCAAGGCGCTGGCCGCTCTGCTGGCCGGGCTTGTCCTGATCGCCGTTCTCTTCCTGCTCTTTGGCTGGATCGGCAGCACCATCCCTCGGAACAATGCAACGCCCTCCGTCGAAGATGGAATCGATATCCTGGTCGAAACCAATGGCACGCACACGGGTATCGTCATGCCGATAGTGACGGAGGAGTTCGACTGGCGCGAACACTTCAGCAGTGCAGGACTGGCCAGAAACGGACGCCTGCCCACGCATGTTGCTGTTGGCTGGGGAGAGCGTGAGATCTTCCTCCACACCCCGACCTGGGGCGATCTCAAACCCTCAACCGCATTGCGGATCGCCGTAACGGGAGGAAATCCCGTGATGCGGGTCAGCCACTATGTACGCCCTGCCCCCGGCCGATATCACCGCCCGGTCACCATCAGCCGCGCGGCATATGTGCGAATGGCACAGGCGATAGCAGGCAGCCTTGCCGGACCGCCCGATGAACGCGAAATTTTGCGCGGGACAAATCCGGAAGATGCCTATTATCAGGCGCGTGGCCATTATACCTTGTTCCAGACATGCAATGACTGGGTCGGTGACATGCTCGCCGAGGCCGATATACAGATGGGGCTGTGGACGCCCTTTGCCGGGGGAGTGATGAAATGGATCGAGGTTCCCGAAACCTCCTGATTGGCGGCCTTGCCGTGTTGGGATCGCTCCTTTCCCTTCCTGTATTGGCGCAGACCACCAGCGAAGACATACACGCGGCAGAGCGCGCGGCATTCGGTTTTGGCACATTGCGCGGCGGTGCGAACGGCAATGATCCCGATGCGCCCAATGCCGCCAACACCGTCGAGGCCTTTGTGGGCGATTACAGCGTGCCGCCGCTGTTCGAAACGCCCGCACAGCAGACCCCCGATGGCTGGCCCGCCCGCCGCGCCGAACTGGCACAGATGGTGGAAGATGTCTGGGTCGGCCGCATCCCTGCCACGGTCAGCGAATTCACCATCACATGGGACAAGCTTCCCGTCGAAGACCAGCCGGCCAACTATGTGCAGGAACACTGGACCGGACGCATCAGCACACCCGATGGCCGCAGCGGTCCCGTGATCGATGCCATCGTCAGTCTGCCCCGCCATGCGCAAAGCGCGCCTTCGATCATTAGCTACAGCTATGTCTGGCCCGCTGGACGAACTCCCAATTTCGGACCAAGTTCCGCACCCGATGCCGTGCAGCAGGCAATCGACCGGGGATGGGCACATGTCGCATATCACCCGCAATTGCTGCAGGCGGATAATGGCGCCCAGATGCATGAGGGCGTGATCGGCCTCGCCCGCTGGCCGCGCCAGCAGCATGACTGGGGCGCCCTTCGCGCCTGGGGTTGGGGCGCGAGCCAACTGCGCGAGGAACTCGGCAAGGATCCGCGTATTGCCGCCGATCGCGTCACGCTGACCGGCCATTCGCGCTTCGGCAAGGGTGTGCTGGTAGCCGCGGCCTATGACCACGCCTTTCTTGATGCCCATGTCTCCAGTTCAGGGGCAGGCGGTGCCAGCCTGATGCGCCGCAATTTCGGAGAGCTGTGGGAGAACCTTACGGCCTCGGGCGAATTCCACTGGTTCACGCCCAATGCAATGAACTTCTCCCGCGACCAGATAACGGTGCATGACATGCCCGTGGATGCCCATACGCTGATCGCCTTGCGCGCGCCGAGGCCGCTCTTCATTACCACCGGCCTGGCGGAAAAAGGTGAAAGCTGGGTCGATCCGGTCGGCAACTGGACGGGCTTCGTACTGGCCCAGCCCGCGTGGGAACTGTTCGGCGCCAGCGTTCCCCCGCCAACCATGCCCGTGGCCGAAAGCCGCGAGCAGACGCCCTATCCGCTTGGCTGGTACCAGCATGGCGAAGGGCACGTGCCCTGGCCCGCTTTCGACGAATTCTACGACCACGCCGAGCGCTTCTACGAGGATTGAAGCGCCCGGCGTACTCTAGATCAGAAGGTCTTGGCGAGCGAGACGGCCATGCGCCAGTCTCGCGGCAACTGGATACCGTTCAGGTCCTGGTGGATCGGAACGCCAAACTCCACGCCCAATTGCGGACGTTGCGGACCGGCAATGGGCAGGAGCCAGTTCAGACCCAAACCGGCGCTGACGATGTCACCACCATAATTGCCTTGCCTGTCCGGCGGGGAAGCATGGCGGTGCGGGCCGTTGTAATGCCCCTCGATCGCACCTTCGTGCTCGTAGGACAGCCGGAAGGTGGCGCCCAAATCGCCGGTAAGCAGGTAACTGGCCCAGCCACTCACCTGCGCCTTGTCGCCAAAGGCAAAGCCTGATGAATTGTCGTCATCGCTGCGCCAGCGATAGGCAGCCTGACCGCCCCAACCAAAGGCGCCTTCCTTGCCGCTGATGGTAACGGATGGCTCCACGTCCCATGTCCCGCTGCCCGATTGCATGCCGTAATGGACGAAGGTGCCATCCGCGTTCATGCGATTGACCTTGCCCGTCGGCACCCAGACACCCAGCGTCGCATGGGCACGAAAACCGGGATCGCGCGCGAGACGGAAGCTTGCCGAAACCAGCGTATCACTAAAACCCTTGGTCCCGTGCTTATGCGTCTCGCCAAACGGCAGGCCCGCCATGTGATGACCGCCCGGCATTGGCATCATCATGCCGGTGTTGGACGGATCGATGCCGACCATCTCCATGCGGTGCCACATGTAATGCGGCATCACCATCAGGGTGAGGTCGGGTGTCGGCGCGTACATGATGTCGAGCATGAGCATGTCCATCTCCATGCTCTGTGCCCGCACCGTGTATCCGGCCGCCAAAATCTCGCTGTCGGAGATGGTTTCCGTGCCTGACTGGTTGTCGCCCGAATAGCGTTGCCGCTCGAAGCGAAGGCCGAGCATGAATTCGCCGCCTTCGTGCATATGGTCGTTCATCAGGCCTGCGGCAGGTGTGAGAAGTTGTTGCTGGACCTCGATTACATCGCTGTCGTTGAGGTCCTGATCCTGCGCGAAGGCAGGCATGGAGAGCGAAACGGCAAGCGCGAATGCGCTGCACGCAGTTGTCTTGTGCATTGGATTATCCTGTCTGAATTGAAGCTCGCCGGGAGTGTATTCCCCGGCCTGAGTTGTCAGACGGAAACCGGCGGTGCCCGTGCCGGCGGGAGCGTGCGTCGCCGTGCGAGGAAGATCGCATCGCTCTGCGAACGGTCGAACGCCTCCGGCCCTGCAAGCGGGGCGGAGAGAACTGCAAAATCCTCCCCGGCAAGGCCGGGCATGCCGAAACCGGAAAGGGCGCAGGGTTCGCCCGCGAAATGCGCGGTGTGCTCGGTGTGCGATCCGGCGTCAGGCATGGCCATATGGTCATGGTGCCCGGATGCCTGCACCGGCGCTTCGGGCAATTCGAATTGCGCGGGACAGGGCTTGATCGCGAACAGCGAATGCGTGTTCGTGTCGGGCATCCAGCCTTGCGGCACGACCGCGCGCATCATCAACGCTGCGGCAATCAGCAGGAACCAGCCAGAGTAGCGTCGCATGGCAGAATTGCGCGTCATTGCGCGGGTTCTCTAGCGCCTTCTGCCTGGTGCGCAATGATGTAGGTCAAAACTGCGCCCACTACTGCAAATCCCGCCATGAAAAGGAAGGCCAGCGACCCATCGCCATCATTGGCTTCCCGGATGCGCCCGAGCATGTCCGGCCCGACGAACCCTCCCAGTTGCGACAGCGCGTTGATCCAGGCAATGCCGCCCGCCGCCGCTACGCCGGAAAGGAAGGCGGTGGGAATGGTCCAGAAAACTGCCAGCCAGGCCATCGCACCCGTTGCTACCAGTGTCAGTGCAATGATCGAGACCACTGCCGAGCCATTCGCAAAAGCCAGCAGCAGCAGGCCGATCATGGACACGACCAGCGCCAGAGTGGCGTGCCAGCGCCTTTCCCCCGTCCTGTCCGAATGGCGCGCGACAATCACCATGCCGATCGCCGCCAGCGTCCAGGGAATTGCTGTGACCATGCCCACTTTCAGGAAATTGGCGCGGTCGATGCCGATCTCCTGCACCAGCGTCGGCATCCAGAAATTGAGCGCATTGTTGATGATGCCGCGGCTGAAATCGGCCAGCGCAAGTGCCCAGATGCGCCAGTCGAGGAAAATCGCGGCGAATTCTGCCCGCCCGCCGATATGCACCTTGCGCGCCTCATCCTCGGCGAGGCGTTGCTCGACCAGTTCACGCTCCTGCAGCGCAAGCCATTTTGCATCGCGTGGACCATTGGGCAGGACCTTCAGCACCACCAGCCCCAGCAGCACTGCCGGAATGCCTTCCACCAGGAACAGCCATTGCCACCCGCGCATACCTTGCAGCCCGTCCATGAACTGCAGGATCAGGCCGGAGATGGGTGAGCCGATTGCGCTGGCGAGCGGGATGGCGATCAGGAACAGCGCCACCACATGCGCCCGCCGCGCGGCGGGAAACCAGAAGGTCAGATACAGGATCACGCCGGGAAAGAATCCCGCCTCCGCAATGCCGAGGATGAAGCGCAGCAGGTAGAAGGTGAATTCCGCATCGCTGGTGCCGAAAAATGCCGACACCCCGCCCCAGCCAATCGATCCGGTGAACATGAAACCCATGGAAAGCAGCCCCCAGGTTACCATGATCCGCGCAATCCAGCGCCGCGCGCCGACCTTCTGCAGGATCAGATTGCTGGGCAATTCGAACAGGAAATAGCCGATGAAGAACACGCCCGCGCCAAAGCCGTAAACCGCATCGGACAGCGCCAGGTCGCTCGCCATTTGCAGCTTGGCAAAGCCGACATTCACCCGGTCGAGAATGGCCAGGAAATAGCCCGCAAACAGGATCGGCAGCAGCTTCAGCGCAATCTTGCGATAGGTGGCGGCTTCGAAGTCGCCAGCATGCACCGCAGAGTTCATGTTCCTGGTGCTCCTAGCCCGCCGCCGCGACAATCTCGGCCCAGGCTGCTTCGTCTATAACCTCGATGCCAAGTTCGGCGGCCTTTTTCAGCTTCGATCCCGCGCCCGGCCCCGCCACGACCAGATCGGTCTTGGCGCTCACCGATCCGGCAGACTTGGCGCCCAGCCTCTCGGCCTGTGCCTTGGCCTCGTCGCGGCTCATGGTTTCCAGCTTGCCGGTGAAGACGACGGTCTTGCCCGATACCGCGCTGGCGGTGGTTTCGACCGCGTATTCGGGCGGCGAGACTTGGGAGAGGATATCCTCCCACACGGCGACATTGTGCGGCTCGTGGAAGAAATCCTGCACGGCCTCCACCACGGCAGGACCGATCCCGTCGATGCTGGTGAGTTCGGCCTGCGCATCCCCCCGTACAGCGGTTTCGCGCAAGGTGGGCAGCGTGTGGAAGGCTTTGAGCAGATCGCGCGCCGTCACCGCACCCACGTGGCGAATGCCGAGGCCGAACAAGAGCCGCGCCGCATCGGGCTCGCGCTTTGCTTCGATACTGGCGAGCAGGTTCTCGACCGATTTCTCCTTCCACCCGTCGAGCGAAAGAATCTCCGCCTCGCGGTCCTTCAGGCGGAAGATGTCGGCAGGGCTTTCCAGCCAGCCCAGCGCAAAGAACTGGTCGATCGTCTTTTCGCCCAGCCCCTCGATATCCATGGCCGCACGGCTGACGAAATGCTTCAGGCGCTCGGTACGCTGGGCGGGACAGATCAAGCCGCCCGTGCAGCGCACATCGACCTCGCCCTCCTCGGCAACTGCTTCGCTACCACATTCAGGGCAATGATCGGGGAAATGGAATGCCGCGCGATCCTCATCCGGCGTCAAATTGCGCACGAGCTGCGGGATCACATCGCCCGCACGCTGGATCACCACCCTGTCACCCGGACGGACGCCCAACCGCGCAATCTCATCGCGATTATGCAGCGTGACATTGGTGACCGTGACACCGCCGACGAGAACAGGTGCAAGCCGGCCGACAGGTGTAAGCTTGCCGGTGCGGCCGACCTGGATATCGATCTGCTCCAGCACGGTTTCCGCCTGCTCCGCCGGAAACTTGTGGGCAATGGCCCAGCGCGGTGCCTTGGCCACGAAGCCCAGTCGCTTCTGCCAATCGAGCCGGTCCACTTTGTAGACCACGCCATCGATCTCGTATGGAAGCTGCGCGCGGCGCTGCTGGATGGTGCGATAATGCTGCAGCATTTCCGCAGAAGAAGCGCACAATCTGAGGTCAGGCGAGATCGGCAATCCCCATTCGGCAATGCGCTGCATCACTTCCATTTGCGTATCGCCAGGCAGTTCCGACGCAGCGCCCCAGCCATGCGCCCAGAAGCGCAGTTTGCGGCTGCCGGTGACGCTGTCATCCTTCTGCCGCAGCGACCCTGCTGCAGCATTTCGCGGGTTGGCGAAGAGCTTCCCGCCCGCCGCTTCCTGTGCGGCATTGAGCGCAGCAAAATCCTCTTTCGCCATGTAAACTTCGCCGCGTACCTCAAAGATTTGCGGCGCGTTCCCGCGCAGCATTTGCGGGATGTCCGCAATATGCGCGACATTGGCCGTGACATTCTCACCCACCTGCCCGTCACCGCGTGTTGCAGCCATCACCAGCCTGCCCTGCTCGTAACGCAGTGAACAGGAGAGGCCGTCTATCTTGTCCTCTGCCGTCATCACCAGCGGCTCGTCATCACCCAGCGCAAGGAAACGCCGCACGCGCGCAACGAACTCTTCCACCTCCTCATCCGAGAAGGAATTGTCGAGGCTCATCATGCGAACCTCGTGCGTCACCTTGGAAAGCGGAGATGCACTGATCTCGTGGCCCACGACCTTGCTTGGAGAATCTTCGCGGACAAGATGCGGAAACTGCTCTTCCAGCTCCGCATTGCGACGCACCAGCGCATCGAATTCCGGGTCCGAAATCTCCGGCGCATCGTCTGCATGGTAGAGCCGGTTGTGATGCGCGATGGCTTTGGCCAGTCGCATCAACTCATTGGCGGCTTCCGCTTCGGTGATGCTCCTGCTCATCACTCGTCCGCAATGATCTGGGAATCGCGCCTGAACTGCCATGCGCCGTCTGCATAGTTCATCGCATAGCGATAGGTGAGCGAGCTATCGTTGCCATCAACAAATCCGCCAAACGCCGTGCAATTGGCTTCGTCCGTGCAGGTGAAATGATGCACGTTGAAGACCATTGCCGGTTCACCCGTTTCGGCGTCCTGCCAGCCGCCATCCAGCCATGCACAACGCGAAAAGGGAGCAAGCGCTTCGTAGCGCGTCATCAACTCCCGCTCGGCCTTCGGCGCCAGGGCGACTTCGGAGCGCCCGTCATGCGTGCTGGCGCAGATTGTGGGGCGCGTTGATACGTCGCTTGCGAAATAGGTCATCAGCATGTTGTCCACCAGCGCCAGCAATGGTCCTGACTGGTCCGCGGCAAGCGAAGGGAGCGCGTCCTCGGGAACGGGTTCGCCATCGTCCGGGTGGGAACATGCGGTAATGGCCAGCAATGCCAGCGGAACAAGCCAAGTTCTCATCACACTCCCTCCAGCAGTCTGTCCGCCTGTGCGCGGGCTTCGGACGTAATCTCGGCGCCCGAGAGCATGCGGGCAATCTCTTCCTGCCGTCCAGCGGCATCGAGCAGGGCAACAGAGGTGCGGGTCACCGTGCCCTCGCTGCTCTTGGCGATCAGGTAGTGCGTGCTTCCGCGCGCCGCGACCTGCGGGCTGTGGGTTACGGCGAGCAGCTGTCCTCCTGCCGCGAGACGCGCCAGACGCTCGCCGATGGCAGAGGCGACCGCCCCGCCCACGCCGCGATCGATCTCGTCAAAGATCACCGTCGCCGCTCCGCCCTTTTCCGCCAGTGCGACCTTGAGCGCGAGGATAAAGCGTGAGAGTTCGCCGCCAGACGCGATCTTTCCCAGCGGCGCAAAATCGGCGCCGGGATTGGTGGCGATGAGGAATTCGACGCTGTCCATGCCATGCGCACCCCAGCGGCCTTCATCGAGCTGGGTCACCGCCGTGCGGAAGCGCGCGGCATCGAGCTTGAGCGGGACCAGTTCCGCCGCCACCGCCTCATCCAGCGCCATGCCCGCGGAAACGCGGGTGGCATGCAAGGCTTCGGCCTGTGCGATATAGGCCTGCCGTGCTGCCTCTGCATCCTTCTCCAGCGCCGCGATATCCGCTTCGCCATGTTCGATGGCGTCCAGCTGTTCGCGCATGCTGCGCATGGTTTCGGGCAGCTCGTCGACCTGGCAATTGTGCTTGCGGGCGAGCGCGCGCAATTCGAACAGGCGCGTTTCGATCCGGTCGAGCTCTGCCGGCTCGTGCTGCATTGCTTCTGCCGCGGCCTGGAGTTTCTCCTCCGCCTCGCCTGCCTCGATCACCGCACGATCGAGCGCTGCCAGCGCCTCGGCCAGCAAGCTGTGCTGGTCTGCGATCCGGTCCAGCCGCCGGGCGGCGCTGCGCATCTGGGCAAGCGCGCTGTCCGACCCGTCCCAGAAGGCGCGCAGTTCTTCCAGGTCTCCCGACAGTTTCTCGCCCTTCTGCATGTCCGCCCGGGCAAGCGCGAGGCTCTCCTCCTCGCCCATCTCGGGCGCAATGGAGGTCAACTCGGCGAGAAAGGCCAGCAGCAGGTCCTGATCGGCCTTGGCCTGCTCTATGCCTGCTTTCGCCCGAACCAGCCTGGCTTCGGCACCCTTCCATGCTGCATGTGCCGCCGCCACCGCATCGACATCACCCCCCGCATAGCGATCAAGCAGCGCACGATGGCCGCGCGGGTTAACCAGTCCGCGGTCGTCATGCTGGCCGTGCAGTTCCACCAATGCACCTGCAATGCTTCGCAGCAGCGCCACGCCAACGGGTTGGTCATTCACGAAGGCCTTGGAACCGCCGTCTGCCTTCAGGCTACGCCGGATGATGAGCGGTTCGCCCGGCTCCAGATCGACCTCGGCTTCATCGAGTGCTTCGGCGATGGGCGGGGGCAATTCGGTAAATTCGAATGTTGCCGTGGCGCTGGCCTTGTCTTCTCCGGCCCGGACCAGCGCATTGTCCGCCCTGTTGCCCAGAACCAGCCCCAGCGCATCGAGCAGGATCGACTTTCCCGCCCCTGTCTCGCCGGTCAGCACGCCCAGACCCTGCCCGAAGGACAGGTCAAGCGCTTCGATCAGCACGATATTCCGGATCGCGAGCGAGGTCAGCATATGCAGTGCCAATCCTTACGGCGGGCCCATGCCGAGCGCAATCGCGCCACATGGAACAAATGTGGATCAGCGAGGAAATCTTAACCAATTCATGCCTTATTGGCAGGCATGACAGGATTTACGAGGTACTGCTGATGTCAGTTCTGACGATCAGGGCGCACAAGCGATATGCGATGCGGCTGCCTGTCGAGCTGGAGCGCGCCAGCACCCAACAGGCGCGCGGACTTCTAATCGAACTTTCGTTGCAAGGTGCACGGGTTAGCAATCTCGATTGCCAGGATATCAAGCCGGGGCAGCAGGTGGAAATGCTTGCCCCCAACGGCAGGAGCATGCCCGGAACTGTACGCTGGTCGCATGACGGGATCGCCGGCATCAAGCTGACGCGAGCGCTTCACATCCCCGAGCTGGCAGAGCTGGTGGAAATCAATCGCAAACACGACGCGCCGGCAAAACAGAGCTTCGGCACCTGAAAAAACTGCGGGTTAGCCGCCCAGCCCGACTTCCGGACCGTGCTTGCCGATCAGCTCGTAGGCTTTTTCGTACCACTCGCTGCCCGGAAAGTTCGCGCCGAGTACCGCGGCATAACGGTTTGCTTCTTCAGGAATGCCCAGCGCCAGGCTCGTTTCGGTCAGCCGGTAGAGAGCTTCTGGCGTGTGGCTGGTTGTCTGGTATTCGTCCACAACCTTGCGGAAACGAAACTGTGCGGCGAGCCAGTGACCGGCGCGTTCGTAGAACCGGCCGATCTCCATCTCCTTGCCAGCCAGGTGATCGTTCACCAGGTCAAGCTTGAGCCTTGCATCGCTGGCATATTCGCTGCGTGGATAGCGGCGCATCACCTCGTTCAGCGCACGGCGCGCCTGCGCGGTGATCGCCTGGTCGCGCTGCACATCGCCGATCTGCTCGTAATAGCACATGGCAATCAGGTAATAGGCATAGGGAGCATCGCGGTTGCCCGGGTGGATCGACAGGAAGCGGTTGGCCGACTGGATCGACTGGTTGTATTCCTGCCGCGCATAATAGGCGAAGGCGCTCATCAGCTGCGCGCGGCGAGCCCAGGGTGAATAGGGGTGCTGCCGCTCAACCTCGTCGAACAGGGCCGCAGCGAACATCATGTCCCCGCGATCGAGGCGATCCTTCGCAGCCAGGTAAAGCGATTCAACGTCGCGCGCGACATAGGCGGTGCCGTCCGTGCCACTGTCCTTGCCCCCTCCAAACATCGAGCAACCGGAAAGCAGCGTGGCCGATGCCAGCAGCGCGACGCGGGACGCAGTCCTGAAAGTGAAAGTCTTCATGGGGACAGGCCTATAGCCAGCACTGTCCTGAACGCCAAGTGAAGTCCGCCAATTCGATCGCGGATAAGTTGCTGCGGTGGATATAGGCGGCAAGCGCCTCTGGACTCTGCAGCAAAGCCCGTCATAGTCTGGTTTCGTATGTAATCCGGGATGGGGGCACCATTTTGAGCGAAACTGCCGCGGCCAAAGGCCTCGTTCTTTACGAAAGCCGAAACCTTCGGTTGTTCTCCTTCTTCCTCTTCTATTTCGGACAAGGCCTCCCTGCCGGCCTTACAGTGGTCGCCCTGCCCGCCTGGATGGCAGCCAATGGTGTGGCGGACGGCCAAGTCGGAAATCTCGTCGCCTGGGCCTATTTCGCCTGGACCTACAAGTTCGTGGTGGCCGCCTTCATGGATCGATTCACCTATCTGCCTATGGGCAAGAGGCGTATCTGGCTGATCGGCGCACAGGTCCTGATGTCCGGCGGATTTGTTGCCGCGGCGGTGCTTAACCCGGGTCCGACCGATTATACGGTGTTGGTAATCGTGACTATGCTGGTGATGACCGGTGCCGCCACGCAGGATGTCGCGGTTGACGGGCTCGCGGTCGACGTGCTGCCCGAAAAAGAACAGGGCACGGCCAGCGGCTTCATGTTTGGCGGTCAGGCATTCGGCATGGCGTCCGCCGGCGCAGCGGCAGGGTATGGCTTGCAGACCTTTGGCGCGCAGACGACCTTCCTGCTGTTCATTCCCGTGCTGATGATCCCCACCATCTATGCCGTGATACTCCGGGAAAGGCGGGGCGAGAAGCTGTTGCCCTGGAGTCAGGGTGAAGCCTCGAAACTCGCAAGGGAAAGCTTCACGCCAAAATATTTTGGCAGGGACGGCCAGTTCATGATCACCATCCGCTCTCTCCTGAAGGGATCGAGCCTGTGGTTCATCCTTGCGCAAAGCCTCGGGCGGGCGGCAGGCGGTGTTGTAACGCCGTTGATCCCAATCCTTGGCACGCAATTCCTGATGATGAGTACGGCGGAATACACATCCACCATTGGTACGATCGACCTTGCCATGGCCTTTGCCGGCCTTGCCCTTGGGAGTTGGCTGACCATCAAACTGGGGGCAAAATGGGCGACTTGCGGAGTGATGGCCTCCCATGCAGTCGTCATGCTGTTCCTGATTCTCGGTCAGGAATTCTGGATCGAGTTTCCGGTCTTCTTGGTAGTTCTGGTGGCATGGTCGCTTCTGGCGCTGCTGAGCAGCATCTGCACCAACCCGCTGCGCATGCAGCTGTCGGACAAGCGTGTCGGCGCGACACAATTCACCATCTACAATTCGCTGGCCAACTTGCCCGTTGCCCTGGGAGCATGGATGCTGGGCCAACTGGGCGGAAGTGAAAATCTGGACTTGACCTTGGGTGTAGCCGCTTCGCTCTGGGTGGCCTCGGGCCTTGGCTATACCTTGCTTCGTATGCCCAAGGCAGAAATTCCCGAACAGCCCGAACAAATCGAAGACGCAATGGGCGGAGAAATTCCGGCTAGGGTGAATTAGTCAGAAAGATCGCCTACTCCCAGAAGGCCACGCTGCGGCATTCGATGCTTTCGCGGATATTGGCGTTCTGCGCACTGCTGTCGATGAAGGCCGAATGCGGGCAGCGCCAGGTGCGGCTGTGATCGCTGTCGTGGAACTTGAACAGCAGCGCATCGTCGGCCTGCATATTGGCGAAGTACCACCAGCGATGGTCTGGATGGTATGACAGGATCGTTGCGGCGAGCATGTTTTCCTCGCCCTCGATCGGCGCAGTCAGCGCATCGCCGGTGGGGAATTCGTCCACGATGAACAGCGTGTTGCTTTTCTCCTCGCCCGCATTGGCACTGCGCCCGTCGCACAAGGCCAGCGGAACGTCCTGCGGCGGCGGGGAAAAGGTGCGCCAGAAGCTCGTCACCAGAAAGCGCTTGAATCCCGGCCCGTCGGGGAAATGCTGGCGATAGGTCGCGGCGGCCATCCGGTTTGCAGTGGCCGTATTGGTATCGACATGCGCTTCGCCAGCAGTGGGCTGCAAGCCGCCCTGGTGCTGGTAATTCCCCTTTTTGCTGGCGGCATGCTCGGAAAGGTCCGCGCTTGTCCGCAGCATCCAGCCACGCGCCACACATTTGTCTGCGCCTGTCAGCCGGATAACCTCTTGCTCGACTTCGCGTTCATAGAGGCGCTCGACCGCTTCGCGGTCATGGAAATCGCTGACCGCGCTTTTGCTCTTGGCAATCATGAACCCGTGCGTATCGAGCGTGAAATGGTCGCGGATCGGCATGCCGTCACGGATCACTACCTCGTGGTCGGAATAGGTGCCGGTGTTCAGTTCCTCGCCCTGGCTGACGTAACGCCGTGTGACGAAATCGCCTTCATCGACATAGCGCATCATGGCCCGAACCTGCCTGGCGCTGTCCTCTTCCACATCAATCGCGGCACTGGCCATTTGGCCTCTCCCATTTTCTATAACGTTCGTTATGATCCTGCCATGCCATGCTGGCACGATGCAAGCGTCACCGCTTGTACTCCGGCAGGCAAGAGGGAGAGAAATTTATGAGCGCATTGCCGCCGACGGTGGATGATTCCGCCATTTGGGACATCTGGCTATCGCAGTTCCGCCTGCCGATCATCAATGTAAATTGCGAGGTCGGCACATTTGCCGCACTGAGCGAAAAGTCCCTGACGACCGATGAGTTGGCGGCGAAACTTTCGATCGATGCGCGTGCGCTGGCCATGCATCTTTCCGCGCTGTTTGCGATGGGCCTCGTCGAAAAACGCCTGGGTAAATGGCAAGCAACCCATCTGGCCCGCACCTGGCTGCACCCCGACGGCGAAGGCTATTGGGGCAATTTCTGCAAGCAGATCGACTTCAACGAAGTGCTGCGCGGCCGGTTGCTCGAATCGCTCAGGACCGGTCGGCGCCCCGGCGATTCGGGTGAAGAATCCGGCGACATCACCGCCCGCCCGGCCGAGTGGGAACGTGGCACCATGTCACAGGAAGCGGCGGAGGGCATCGCCAACTTCATGCATGCTCACAGCCAGGCCCCTGCGCTGGGCGCTGCCGTGCAGCCTGTGTTCGGCACACTCAAGTCGCTGATGGATGTAGGATGCGGATCAGGCGTCTATGGCATCGAAATTGCCCGCGCCAATCCGGGCCTCAAGGTCGTGCTCATGGACCTGAAGGAAATGGCCATCGAAGCCGGCAAATTTGTCGAGCGGGCCGGAATGGGCGCACAGGTGAGCACCGCGGGCGTCAACATGTTCACCGAAGAATGGCCGCGCGGCCATGACGGGCATTTCTTCTCCAACGTTTTCCATGACTGGTCGGACGAGACATGCCGCCTGCTCGCGCAGCGCAGCTTCGAGGCTCTGCCCAGCGGTGGCAGAATTTTCCTCAACGAGATCCTCATGAATGACGAAGGGACAGGCCCGTTCCACGCCGCTGCCTTCAGCCTGCTGATGCTGGTGGGAACGCTGGGCAAGCAATATTCGCTCGAGGAGTTCCGCGACATCCTGGAAAGCGCCGGCTTCACCGATGTGCAGGCGCAGCGCACGGGCGGCGGCTATTACTCGCTGGTCAGCGCTGTGAAGCCATGAGTTCGGCGGGGCGCTGGTGGGTCCATGCCAGCTCCCCGCCGTTGATTTCGGCGGGATCGCTCTCCCAGCGCACGAATTCGACATCGTCGAAGTCGACTGGCACGGCAGTAGCTCCATTGGCAAACCGTACCGTCAGGATCGCCCTGGCTGGTCGGCTTTGCCCGTCTGCCCCCATCGGAATGGTGAAATTCAGGGAAAGCTCCTGCCAATCCTCTGCACCGGTGACCTGATGTTGCCCAACGGCATCTCCCCGCCACCGCGCAGTGGATGGTGAGCCGGGTTCCGGACTGAGCTTGATCGCCATTTCAAGCATTGCGTCACGCGGCATGCGCATGCGTGCGTTCAACGTGTAGCGCCCCGGTGCAAGCGAGCGCATATACTGGCTTGAGAACAGCTTGGGCTGCGCGTTTGCCGTTTCGGGGGTGAGGCGCAGATATCCTCCTTCTTCGGGCGAATGAACGAATTGCATCTGCGCGTCGTCCGCACGCCAGAAGCGTTCTTCTGCGTCGGCATAGTGCGTGTTTTCAAAGTCACCACGCAGCAGGATATCCTGCCCCAGGCCTGCCGCCATGGCCCGGTCACAATAGGCACTTCCGCCGTTGACGAGCAGGGCCCGACGGGAGGGCGACGGGGCATCGCATGTTTCGGGATCCGGTGCGCGGCGGAAGGCCCGCTCCGGGCGCACAATGGCATGGCCGCCCGACATCTGCAGATAGGTTCCCCTTTCGGCAGACAGAGCCATCGTCCGGCGCAACACGGCATCGCGAATGTTTCCCACGGCGGGAACGGGGCGATAATCCAGCAACTGGATCGGGATGATCTCTGCGCGCAGGAATTCGCCATCCTCCAGCCAGACCTTCATCACCATGCTGGCCTGCGTCTCGCTGCGTTCCTGGTCGAACAGGAAATTGCCCAGCGAATAGGCGATCAGCCCGTCGCGATAGAGCTCCAGCCCCTGCGTCACGTGCGGGTGATGGCTGGAGACGACCGGCGCGCCGCTGTCGATCGCCTGGCGCATGCGGCGGACCGAATATTCGCTAGGGCGCGGGGCATATTCGGCGCTGCCATGATATTGCATGATCGGCGTAAAGCCCGCGCGCCGCTCGCGCTCGGTCGCCATCTGGATATTCTGTTCGGTCCCGTGCGCCGCACCGCCCTTGCCCTCGCCCGCAACCTGTGTGGGCGTGAAAGTCCCCGCCCAGCCGACATAGCCGAGCATGGCCAGACGCTCCCCGCCCACTTGCACGCGCGCCGCCTGCAAGGCCTGCTCCGTATCCAGACCTGCCCCGGAATGCAGCACGCCCGCAGCATCGAGCGCACCGATGGTCGAGACAAGGCCCGCCTCGAGATAGTCATAGGTGTGGTTGTTGCCGAGCGAGACGTGATCGATCCCGTTGCGGCGCAAGGCAGCGGCCAATGCGGTGGGGCTGAAGAAGACATAGCGCTTGTTGGGCGATGCCCCCGGCCGCTCGTCCGCCAGTATGCTTTCGAGGTTGATCGAGGCGAGGTCCGCCGTGGCATAATAGGGCCGCATCGGCGCCAGCAGCCGGTCGAGATCGCTGTCAATCGTCTCGGGCGAGAGCAGGCGCGGGTTGCCGCTGAAAGGTGCCGAGAAGCGCCGCCCCGCCATGCTGTCGCCGGCAAAGAACAGCTCGACCCTGCCGGGCCTGCGCGCCACCAGCTCCACCGCGGGAATGTCGAGGCAGGAACACCCCGCATCGTAGACTTCCGCATGGCCGAAGGTCTGCGCCATGGCAAAGACACCCGGCCCGCCGATGTGCAGCTGGTAATAGCGCGACGGCTCCACGCTGGCGGCAAAATGCCCCGCGCCGTTGAGCACCGCCTGCGCCCCGTTGATCGACAGCGTGACCTGCCCGAAATCGACCCTGTCGCGCCTGCCGTCGAGCGCGCCGGTCAGCACCAGCTCGCCCTCAACCTCGGGCAACTCGCCCACCAGGTCCTCGTCAATATGCGCAGACAGGGGCTGCACCGCCAGCAACAGCGCCGCAAGAGCAGCCGCAAGGCCCTCGCCACAGGTGAGTATTCGCCGCAATCCCCTCATGCGCGCAGGCATAACGCCAGTATCCGTAGATATGGTTAAGCCGCCGCTCACCCCTTTCCTACAGGCTCCCACCCCCTCCAGATGGCGAAAAAACGGTCGGCGCAGCCGACCGCAAGCGCCCCGCAGTCCCAAAGGGACGGAGGGAACAGCGCCGAGGACGCGCGCGCGGATGCGCGTACGAAAAGCAAAGGACATGCCAGTGAAAGACAAACCCGCCCGCACCCTGCCCGCCTTCACCCCCGTCCCGCGCAAGACGCAGCGGCATGACGGCTGGACGCCAGAGCGCCAGCACGGCTTTATCGAGGCGCTGGCCGATGTCGGCTCGGTCCGCGCCGCCGCCCATGCCGTAGGGATGACGCCGGAAAGCGCCTACCTCCTGCGCCGCCACCCTGCGGCGAAAAGCTTCCGCAAGGCGTGGGAGGCCGCGCTCGACCTCGGCATCCAGCGGATCGAGGACGTGGCGATGGACCGCGCGCTCAACGGCGTGGAAGTGCCCGTCTATGCCTATGGCAAGATCATCGGCACCCGCCGCGTCTATAATGACCGGCTGCTGATGTTCATGCTCCGCAACCGCGCCCCCAAACGCTTCGCCGCAGACGGAGCCAGGGGCATGAACGCGGTGGACCGCCAGCTCCTCGCCCGCATGAAAAAGCAATGGCGCAAGGATTGGGAACGCGAACGCACGATCCTCGACGCAGAGGAGGAGCAGGATGTGCTCGAAAGCCTCGACACCATGATCGACCTGATGCGCACAAGGTCAGAGGCGGCGGAGCAGATGCGGTTGGAGGATTTGAGGGGCCATGAGGGCGAACAAAACGATTAGGAGATGATCGCTCTTTGCTCCCATCTTCCAATGTCCGCAATTGGGTGGAAAGAGGACATCCCAAGTTTCGATTAAATTAGCGGGTCGATCAGATCGTCGATGAACGCCGCCGTGAGTGCCGACTGGCTCTTGACCTCGGCTTTTGCGTAAACCTGGCTCAATTGCGAGCGGACCGTTCCTTCAGCAGCATTGCGCATCATTGCGATCTCGGCAATCGAGCTGCCCTTGAGGGCGAATAGCGCCA
>JAHEBH010000041.1 GCA_024642335.1 Erythrobacter sp. | reverse complement strand
ATCTCTTCAATCGGCATTTCGAAGACGTCGGCGAACTTGAAAGCGAGCGGCAGGGATGGGTCGTATTTCCCCGTCTCGATCGCATTGACGCTCTGCCGGCTGACGCCGAGCCTGTCAGCAAGGTCTTGCTGGCTCCATTCGCGCTCGGCGCGCAGCACGCGGAGGCGGTTCTTCATTCCTCCGGTTCCTCGCCATCCCTGCGCGGCCAGCAATTTCCGATGCCCAGGCCGATGGCCCAGACGGGGAAGACCCACCAGTTCCAGATATGCGGGACGAGGCCGAACATTTCGAGGAAGCCCCAGCTGGTGCCGATGACCAGAACCATGATCAGCCCGATCAGCGATCCGCTAACCGCGCGATGGCGCAGATATTCGTCATCCTCATCCCGGTAATATCGGATCATAGTCCAGAACATGCCGAACAGGGGAATGAGCGGCAGCACGGCCAGGACCCAGAGCAACGGGGAGTCTCCTGGAACCTCGTGTGACGCATAAGCTGCCCCGAACATCGCGATCATATAGGCTGCCATGACACCCAAGACGCGGCGGTTGTAGACCCGCAATGCCGGACTCATCGCGCCCTTTTGCTCCTGCCTCTTCAGGCCGGCGCGGG
The DNA here is from genome assembly GCA_024642335.1 of Erythrobacter sp. Classification (GTDB taxonomy): domain Bacteria; phylum Pseudomonadota; class Alphaproteobacteria; order Sphingomonadales; family Sphingomonadaceae; genus Alteraurantiacibacter. Next base: position 21,921 of record JAHEBH010000041.1, on the reverse strand, counting down.
CCATGGGGATGATCAGGAACATGGCGAGCAGCATCAGGATGAAGGACACCGGGCGGGCGATCAGGTCGAAGATCTGCGCCACGGCGATTAACGCCATGCTGGCGATGAAGGCTGCGGCCCAGAGCATGGGGCGCGGTTGCTTGTCGCTGGTGGTCATGCCCGCTTGGCCCAGCAGCAGTTTCCGTAGCGAGCAATCGATACAACCCACAATGCTGGCAGCACGATCAGCAGCGTCTGCATCATGTCTTCGGAGATGCGGCTCGTGCCGCCCAGCCAGCTCACCAGAAGGATGGCGAGGGCGATCGCGATGGAATGGATGGTATTCCTGTTCATATCAAGCTCCCTTGAAAATATGTAAAGGAACCTAGACATCCCTCTCTGAAATGTCAAGCGACATTGACATCAAGTACATGTCACTTGACTAAAGAATATCTAAATATCTGACAAACAACAGAAAGGCCCGGCTGTCGCCATGCTGACGGCCGGGCCTTTCCTTGAGCCGGGTGCGCCGCGATGGCACCCGGCCCCGCAAGTTCGATTCGCCGCTAGAAGCGCTTGGTTACGCCAATCCTCACCTGCCGCGGTTCCACGATGCGGCTGTTGCGCCCTTCGATCCCTTCGGCGGGTTCGCCGGGGAAGCGTGTGGCGTAGACATAGTCGATGTCGTCATCCTTGGCGTCGAACAGGTTGAGCACTTCGCCATAGAGCTCGAACCCGGCGAGATTGTCCGGCGTCCAGGCGATGCGGGCATTGACCAGCAATGTGGCTTCGCCGCGCTGCGAATTGTCCTCGATCAGCGGGTGCGGGCCAAGGTAGCGCAGGCGGGCGGCGGCGTTCCATTGCCGGAAGGCTGCGGAAATGCCGAGCTCGCCCGAGTTCTCCAGCGCGCCGGGTACGAAGTTCTCGCCCTCGGGCAGTCCGGCAAATCGGCTGTGCGTGCCGGTCCATACACCATCGACTGCCAGCCAGTTGTTGGGCTTCCAGAAGGCAGTCAGCTCATAGCCGCGACGTCGGCCGGGGTCGGAAGGTTCGACCGCTCCGCTATCGCCGACGTAGATCAGCTCACTGCCGATCCGGGACCAGAAATAGACGCCGGTAAAGATCAGCCCCCCGCGTTCGAAGCGGAAGCCGGCTTCCTTGAAGTCGCCCTTGACCAGGCCGGGAGCCGGATCGTCGGGATTGGTCACGCCGCGCGCATCGTTGGAATGGAAGCCCTCGCCGTAATTGGCATAGAGAGCGATCCCGTCCGCCACTTCATAATTTGCGCCGATCTTGGGCGAGATAATGTCGTCGCTGACCTTGCCGCCCCACACGTCCACGCCGTCCAGCGCTTCGGTCTTGAAGCCGTAGAAGTCGCCGCGAATGCCTGCGGTGATGAACAGGCGTTCAACCGGTTCGACAATCACTTCGGAATAGAGGCCGAGCGATTTTTCGAGCACGTCGAAGCTGTTGTAATTGAATTCCAGCGCGCCCTCGATCGTCTCGTCGAGGCCGATTGGCCCGATATCGTCGATCCGTACTTCCGCGCCGCTGCGCAGCGAAATACGGTCGGTCAGCTGGTCGAACCGCTCTAGGCGGCCACCGAATGTCCAGCGCTCCTCGAACTGGCGCAGCTGGTCGCCATTGACCGGGTCCTCGAGGAAATAGGTGAAATTGTTCAGCAGGCTCCAGTCGTAATGCTGGGCATAGCCGGTGATGCGCCAGTTATCGCTCTGGTAGTTCGCGGTCAGCACCTGCCGCTCGGTATAGCCGGTCAGCGTGGTATCGAGCGCGCAATAGCGATCCTCGCATGCTGCGGTGCCGATCAGGCGCTCGGGCAGCTGCTCGGTCGGGTTCCAGCTGGCATCGAAGATGTGCAGCGCGACCTGGAAATCGCCCATGCCGATCGCGGTCGAATATTTGATCAGGCCGGAATAGCCCTCATACTCCTCGGGCAGTTCCCACGGGCCGTCGTTGAGCTTGACCTGGCCCATGACCAGCAGGTCACCGCCGCCGATCGAGGCCGATCCGCCCGCGACGAAACGGCGATATCCATAGGAGCCGACTTCGGCCGTGGCGAAGGGCTGCACGCGGTCCTTGGTCGTAATGGCGGCAGAGCCGACGAAGCTGAAATCGCCCGTATCGGCGCGATAGGGGCCCTTGCGATAATCCACGCGCTCTACGCTTTCGGGGATCAGCCCGTTGACGTCGAGATAACCCTGGCCATGCCCGTGCGTGCGGAAGTTCACCGGCATGTCGTCGACATAGAGGGCAAAGTCGGTGCCGTGATCGAGGTTGAAGCCGCGCAGGAAGAACTGGTTGGCCTTGCCCCCGCCCGAATGCTGGGTGGCGATCAGGCCGGGCGTGGCTTCAAGGATTTCACCGGGCCGCAGGAGCGGGCGGATCTCCAGGTCGGCACCGGCAACGCCGCCTTCGCTGGCGGCGATCGCATCGCCGATGCGCCGTTCGCCGCGGCCATAGACATAGATGATGTCGCCTGTCGCTACGTCGCGCACGATGCCGATATTCTCGCGTCCCTCAGGCAGTGGAACCGAGGGCGGCGTTTCATCATCCTCGGCCGCCAATGCAGGCACGCTGGGCAATGCCAGGGCGGGAATGGCCGCCGAAGCAAGCAGATACCGGATGCGGTTTGTGTGCGTTTTCAACTTGTAACCCTAGCATGTTCTTGATCCTGGAATGGGGTCTGGCGGACAGGTCCTCGCCAAACCACGTAATTTACGGTAATCAGCCCGTTACAAGGGCGTTACAGCGCCAGAATGCGACAATCGGATACATGTGCATGGCATCGGAAGAGGGAAGTAACGCCGGATACAGGGCGGAAGTCTCAAGGCTGGTCGGCGCTGGCGTTGTCGGCCAATCCGGCCGCCTGCGCGAATTGTACGATTTCTTCGCCGATCGAGGGCCGGATGCGGAACCTGCCACCCAGGCGGAAATCGCGCTTTGCGTCTTCGGGCAGGACCAGAGCGATGCCGATGACGCGACCGTGCGTGTCTATGTCCACCGGTTGCGCAAGAAGCTGGAAGACCATTACCGCAGGCATCCGGCCAGCGCGGAGCAGGCTCAGCTGGAAATTCCCGCAGGCGTTTATGCCCTGCGACAGATTTCAGCAGCGGTCGAAGCTGATGACAGTGCTGGAGCCGCCGTTGCGATGCGCTCGCTTCCCCGCCATTGGGCTATACTGGCGGCAATCGCGCTCGTGGCCGCATTTCTGGGCGGCCTGCTGCTCAATCGTGGCAATGGCCCACCTTCGAACGAGATATGGGATCCGTTGGCCACCTCCGAGAGGCCTGTCCTGCTGGTGCTGGGCGATTACTACCTCTTCGGCGAAATCGACCCGGTCTTTCCCGAACAGGGGCGGCTGATCCGTGATTTCCGCGTCAATTCCCCGGAGGAGCTGCTTGTCATGCAGGAAGCCGAGCCCGAGCGTTACGGTTATGCGGAGGATTTCGGTCTCAACTATTTGCCGTTCCAGAGCTCCTACATCCTGCAACAGCTTGCCCCCATCCTGGCAGGTCTTGGCAAGGAGGTGGAAATCATCCCGTCCTCCCAGCTCACCTCCGACATGCTCAACAGCCACGACGTGGTCTATCTGGGCCTGCTGTCGGGCATGGGCCTGCTGGAGGAGATTACCTTTGCCGACAGCAGCCTGCGCATCGGCGAAAGCTATGACGAACTGCTGGACCGCGAGAGCGGCGAACGTTGGGCAAGTGACGAGGCGCGCCGCCTCGCCTCTCCTGCCTTCTATCGCGATTACGCCTATGTCACCCGCTATGCCGCGCCCGGCGGTGGGAATGTAACGGTGCTGGCGAGCGAGCGTATCACCGGCCTGCGCGGTATCGGGGCGCTGGTCGCATCGGGCGACTTGCCCGAAGGGCTGGATGCGATTGCGGATGAGCCGTTCGAGGCCCTGTTCCAGATTACCGGACAGCAAGGTGCAGACCTTTCCGAGCGGCTGATCCTGGCCAGGCCGCGCGAATAGCGCGAGGCGGGCTTTCCTACAGCGTGGCAAATATGCCAGCCGTGCAGCATGAGCGACCGCCGGACCACCGGAAAACCAGTGAAATTCCAGCCTCTTGGCAGCAGCGGGGATTTTTCCCATTGGACAGTGTAAAATGTGTAAAGTTTGCTGACCGGCGTTAGCTTGCCATTCACCCGCGCGATCCTACATTGGTCTCGTGAAAGGACACCTGTCGTCATGAGCGAACAACCCGAACCGGAAAACAATCCCAATCCGTGGATGAAGAACTTCCTTGTATGGGGCGGTATCTTCATGGCGCTGCTGCTGATGGTGTCGCTGTTCGGCAATACCGGCCAGCCAGCCGGCACCGCCATCGCCTATTCCGATTTCCGCGCCAAGGTTGCCGAAGGCAGCGTGGAACAAGTGGTCATCAGCCCCGAACTGATTACCGGCAAGCTCAAGAATGACGAGACATTCTCGACCATTCCAGTCGAAAACGACGTTGGCCTGACCCAGCTGCTGGAAGACAACGCGGTCGAGTATAGCGGCGCCGCGCCCGATGAAGGCAATCTGCTGCTTTACATCATGGTCCAGACGCTGCCGTTCCTGCTGATCCTGGGCATCGCCTTCTTCGCCCTGCGCCAGGTGCAGAAAGGTGGCGGTTCGGGGGCGATGGGCTTTGGCAAGAGCAAGGCCAAATTGCTGACCGAAAAACAGGGCCGCGTCACATTTGATGATGTGGCAGGCATCGACGAAGCGCGCGAGGAATTGCAGGAGATCGTCGAATTCCTGAAGGACCCGCAGCGGTTCTCGAAACTGGGTGGACAGATCCCCAAGGGCGCGCTGCTGGTTGGCTCGCCAGGTACCGGCAAGACGCTGCTGGCCCGCGCCATTGCGGGTGAGGCGCGCGTGCCCTTCTTCACCATTTCTGGCTCGGACTTCGTCGAAATGTTCGTCGGTGTCGGTGCCAGCCGCGTGCGCGACATGTTTGAGCAAGCCAAGAAGAACGCGCCGTGCATTGTCTTTATCGACGAAATCGACGCCGTGGGTCGCCACCGCGGCAATGGCATCGGCAATTCGAACGACGAGCGCGAGCAGACGCTCAACCAGCTGCTGGTCGAGATGGACGGCTTCGAGGCGAATGAAGGCATCATCATCATCGCCGCCACCAACCGGCCCGATGTGCTTGACCCCGCATTGCTTCGTCCGGGCCGTTTCGACCGCCAGGTGGTGGTGCCGATCCCCGATATCGACGGGCGCGAGAAGATCCTTGCCGTGCATATGAAGAAGGTGCCGCTGGCCCCCGATGTGAACCCGCGCACCATCGCGCGCGGCACACCCGGCTTTTCGGGTGCGGACCTCGCCAATCTCGTCAACGAGGCGGCACTGCTGGCCGCGCGGCGCAACAAGCGCCTCGTCGCCATGCAGGAATTCGAGGACGCCAAGGACAAGGTCATGATGGGCGCCGAGCGCAAGTCCATGGTCATGACCGAGGACGAAAAGAAGATGACCGCCTATCACGAGGCGGGCCACGCGATCGTCTCTGTCCATGAAGCGGCATCGGACCCGATCCACAAGGCCACGATCATTCCGCGCGGCCGCGCGCTGGGCATGGTGATGCGCCTGCCGGAGCGGGACAATTATTCCTACCACCGCGACAAGATGCACGCGAACCTCTCGGTCTCCATGGGTGGCCGCGTGGCGGAAGAGATCATCTTCGGCCATGACAAGGTATCGAGCGGTGCCAGCTCGGACATCCAGTATGCCACCGACCTGGCGCGCAACATGGTCACCAAGTGGGGCATGAGCGAGAAGCTGGGGCCGCTGCAGTACGAGGCCAGCCAGGACGGCTATCTCGGTATCGGCCAGACCTACCGGACCATGGCTTCGGACGAGACCAACAAGATGATCGATGCGGAGATCAGGAACCTGGTCGAAGGGGCACACAAGCGCGCCACCGATTTGCTGAGCAAGCACGAGGACCAGCTCCACCTGCTGGCGCAGGCCATGCTCGAATATGAAACTCTGTCGGGTGACGAGATCACGGAACTGCTGGAAACGGGCAAGCTCGACCGGCCGGAACCGCCTTCCGGCCCAGCCGTGGTCCAGCCTTCGCATGGCTCCGCCATCCCCAGGGCGGGCAAGCGTTTCGGCGGTTCGGGTGAGGCGCCGCAAGGGGCCTGATTTTCCGCTTTCCTACAGGCCCGCAATGATGATGGGGCGGTGCAGCGATGCGCCGCCCTTTCGCTACCTACAATCCGCCCAGCACGAACAGCACCTGCAGGAAGATCAGCAGGATCGCCCAGATGAAAGCGGACAGCACCATCAGGCGCCACAGGGCCGAGAAGCGCGACAATTCATAGGCATGGCGTAACTGCTTGTAGAGGTGGATAGGTGGCACCAGGAACAGTGCGCCGATGGTCACAGCCTCCGTCACGCCGATCGCTTCAAGCACGGAGATGGCGATGAACAGCAATGTCATGAAGCTCAATGAATAGGTAACGAAGATCGCATGGTCATAGCCGCGGAAACGGCGTTTCCAGGCGAACAGTAGCCATACGAAGGGGACCGAAATCGGGATCAGCAACCAGGAGAACTTGTAGCTGTTCGCCTGCAGCTTGTAGAGCATCAGCTCGGGGTTCTCCTGCCAGTTCTCAATCGTGGCATCGAGCCAGTCCAAGCCGGTGCTGTTAAGAGTCAGCCGTGCGTCGCCATTCTCGTCCACCGGCACGGAGACGCCTTCTTCTTTCATCGCCTTGGCAAAGTCCTGTTGTGCGCCGTCAATTGCATTCGCCAGGCGGGCTGCGTCATCCGCTTCGCCCTCGCCCACAACGATGTTCTCCGGCAGCACTGCCTGCGGCTCGCCATTATCCCGGGCGATATCGGTCGGCGCCGTGATGCCGACCAGCTGGAAGACCGCAAACATCAGGAAGACGCTGAACAGGAACAATGCCATGGGAGAAACGAACCGTGCCCGCGCACCTTCGATATAGCGCCGTGTCAGCTGCCCTGGACGCAGCGCCAGCATGGGCAATGTCCGCCACAATTTGCCTTCGAAATGGAGCGCACCGTGGAGCAGGTCATGCATGAAGGCGACAATGGTACGGTGGATGTGCGCGTCTTGCCCGCAGGCATGGCAATAGGCGCCGACAAGCTGCGTACCGCAATTGAGGCAGGTTTCGGGATCGCCCGGCTGGCGCTCCTTCGCGCCCGAGCCCGGCTCGATCGCACGGGCAAACAGCCCACCTTCGACTGCCGTCCCAAGACCCTCGGTGATATCGCTCATGTGCCCTCCAGCTCGGAAGTCCTATCGCGATCGGGGCATTGCGTCGAGATGCCCGGCACAATGCAAAAGGGCCGCACCTTGCGGCGCAGCCCCTTCAATAAACCGGAAGAGGTGAAATCAGCCGTCGTAATCGCCGCCGATCGAAGTCGAGCGGGCAGGAGCCGACGCGGACAGGCGCATGGCTTCGGCCGACTGGCTCAGCGAACCGATATCGTCCACTTCATCGTCTTCGTCGGGCAGGAAGTTCTGCAGCGACTGCACCAGCGATTCGCTCAGCTGCTTCGGCCTGACCGTCTGTTCGGCAATCTCGCGCAGGGCGACAACCGGGTTCTTGTCCCGATCACGGTCAATGGTCAGTTCGGCACCACCGGAAATCTCGCGCGCACGCTGCGCGGCCAGCAGGACGAGATCGAAACGGTTCGGGACCTTGTCGACGCAATCTTCGACGGTAACGCGCGCCATGGGCACTCCAATTCTGTGCGGCTTGTTCGGAAAGGCGTGCAGTTAGGGCAGGGGGAGCAAAAGGTCAAGGTTTTCCGCTGCGCCTCTGTGCTTCCACAGCGCGTCAACAGCCACTAGGTAAAGCCCATGTCCGCAAGCCTCCCATACCGTGATCCGGAACCGTTCCATGTGGAGGCACAGGGTCTGCGACTGGGTTTCTATCCATCCGGACCAGACCGGCTGGAACGGTTGCTGCACCTGATTGACGAGGCGAGAAGCAGCCTGAAGCTCGCCTTCTATATCTTTGCGCGTGACGCTACGGCGCGCTTGGTGCGGGACCGGCTGGTGGACGCGGCCGCGCGCGGCGTGCAGGTGACGGTGATTGTCGACGGCTTTGGGGCGGAGGCCGACGAGATCTTCTTTGCTCCGCTGGTGCAGGCGGGCGGAAGCTACCATCGCTTCCTCGCGCGCTGGTCACGCCGCTATCTTGTCCGCAACCACCAGAAGATGGTCATCGTGGACGGCGAAGTGGCCATGCTCGGCGGGTTCAATATCGAGGACAGCTATTTCACCCCGCCCGCAGAGAATGGCTGGAACGACCTGGCGGTAACCGTGCGCGGCGATGTGGTCGGTCGGATCGAAATGTGGTTTGCCGAGCTGGAGGCCTGGATGAGTATTACCAGGCGGCAATTCCGCTCCATCCGCAAGAGCGTGCGCGAATGGGATAGTGGCAGCGGCGCGGTGCAACTGCTGATCGGCGGCCCGACCAAGGGCCTGTCGAGCTGGGCACGCTGTGTCAGCCAGGATCTTATCGACGGCCAGAAGCTCGACATCATGATGGCCTACTTCGCTCCGCCCCGGCGGCTGCGGCGAAGGATCAAGGATATCGCAGGCAAGGGGGAAACCCGGCTGGTCCTTGCGGGCAAGACCGACAATGGCGCCACGCTGGGGGCCGCGCGCCTGCTCTATCGCGGGCTGCTGAAGGCGGGAGCGCGGATTTTCGAATTCCAGCCCTGCAAGCTCCACACCAAGCTGATCGTGCTGGACGATGCGGTCTATCTGGGCAGCGCGAATTTCGACATGCGCAGCCTCTATCTCAATCTCGAGATCGTTCTGCGGGTGGAAGACAAGGCGCTGGCGGAAAGGATGCGCGACTTTATCGCCCGGCATCTCGATGCATCGTCAGCCATCACACCCGATGTTCACCGCGGCAACGCCACGTGGTTCAACCGCTTGCGCTGGATGGCCAGCTGGTTCCTCGTCTCGGTGCTGGATTACACGGTCAGCCGCAAGCTCAACCTCGGCCTGTGACGCAGGTCGCCTAATCGTAACCCCAGTCCGAATAATCCTTCATATTGGGCGAGGTGAACTTGGTGATCTCGCTCTGGAAATGCAGCGGGACATTGCCGGTGGAGCCGTGGCGCTGCTTCGAAACGATCAGCGTCGCGCGGCCAACCAGGTCCTGGTGCTTGGCTTCCCAGTCGGCATATTTCGCCTCCGCTTCGGCGGAACTGAATCCGTCTGGACCCGGGCCATCGGGCTTGGCGGCCAGATGGTAGTAATCGCCGCGAAAGATGAACCACACCATGTCGGCGTCCTGCTCGATCGAGCCCGATTCGCGCAGGTCGGAAAGCATGGGGCGCTTGTCCTCGCGCTGCTCGACCGCGCGGCTGAGCTGCGACAGGGCGATGACGGGGACCTGCAGTTCCTTCGCCAGCGTCTTGAGGCCGCGGCTGATCTCCGAAATCTCGTTCACGCGATTGTCGTTCGCGCGGCCGGAACCTTGCAGAAGTTGCAGATAGTCGACCACGATCAGGCCGATATCGTGCCGCCGCTTCAGCCGCCTTGCGCGCGTGCGCAGCGCTGCGATGGTGAGGGCGGGCGTATCGTCGATGTAGAGCGGCAGTTCGGCAAGACGCTGGCTGGCGCGGGAAAGCTGCTGGAAATCCTCGCGGCTCATCCTGCCTGTACGCAGCGTCTCCGAAGGGATCTCCGCCTGTTCGGCCAGGATACGCGTGGCGAGCTGGTCGGCGCTCATTTCCAGGCTGAAGAAGGCAACGGGCGCGCCGTAATTGAATTCGCCCCCGTCGCGCTGCCATTCCAGATGCGCCTCGGCGCAATTGAAGGCGATATTGGTGGCGAGCGAGGTCTTGCCCATGCCCGGGCGCCCGGCGAGGATGACGAGATCCGAATTGTGCAGGCCGGCGGTTTTCTGGTCGATGGAAGCGAGGCCGGTGGTCTTGCCAGAAAGGCCGCCGCCCGAATTCATCGCCGCCTCGGCCATCTTGATTGCAGTCAGCGCCGCATCGCGGAAGCTGGACGCTTCGCTGCCGGTGGTCGCTCCTTCGGCGACCTTGAACAAATCGGCTTCGGCCTGCGCGATCCTTTCCATCGGGGCGACATCGTCGGACGTATCCAGCGCGCCTTCGACAAGATTGCGGCCCACGCTCACCAGCTCGCGCAGCAGGGCCAGGTCGTATACCTGCTGCGCCAGTTCGCGCGGGGCCAGCAGGCCCTGTCCGTCGGCGGTGAGCTGCGCCAGATAGGCGGTGCCGCCCAGATCCCTCAGCGCCTCGTCACTTTCGAAATAGGGTTTCAGAGTTACCGGCGTCACCACCATCTGGCGGTCGATCAACCTAGTGATCCGATCGAAGATTCGTGCGTGCAGCGGCACGAAGAAATGATCCGCGCACAGCGGAACGGTCAGTTCCTCCAGCACACGGTTGTCGATAAGGGCTGCACCCAGAAAGGCAGCCTCGGCTTCCAGATTGGCGGGCAACGCGCGTGTCTGCACTTCGGCACCGGTGGTCTTCGGTTCGGAACGGATCAACAGGTCTTCATCGGGCATTGCAGCCTGATGCGCTTCCCTACTTCGCATCGCAAGACGGGAATAGCAGATTGAGCCTGTGGATAGCGGGGATGAACCGCCATGGGACGATATTTCGCAATTGCAGCATAGACCAAGCTCTGCGACAAGAGCGCCATGCTGACGACCGCGCCCGCAGACAGGATCGCCCGTATCTCGCTGGACGAGACGACGATCATTGCGCGCAATGCCGATATCGAATGCGAACGTGAAGTGGCGCTGCGCGATCTGGTGCAGGACAACGAATTCCGCCCGCAGCGGGCGCTGGCCAATGGCCACAAGGGCCCGTGGAACCTGCATCTTGCTGTCGTGGATGGCATGCTGGCGGTGCAGTTGCGCGATGTCGATGGCGTGGACGCGGGCACGATCGGGCTGGGCATGGCCCGCCTGCGCCGTACCATCCGCGAATATTTTGCCATTTGCGAATCCTATTACAAGGCCTTGCGCAAGGCGACCGCAGCTGAGATCGAGACGCTGGATATGACGCGCCGCGCCATCCATGATCGCGGCACGCGCCACTTGCTCAATATGTTGGAAGGCAAGATCGTTACCGATTTCGATACGGCGCGCAGGCTTTTCACACTGATCTGCGTGCTGCATATCAGGGCCTGACAACAAGAGCTTATCGTAACCGGATCATGGGCAGAAAACGGGCATTTCCCTGGCGCTGGCGGCTTGCCGCTTTTGTGCTGCTTCTGGCGGCGCTGGGCGGCATGTATCTGTGGTGGCAGGCGCAGCACTGGATGCCTTCGCGCGCCGACTTTCCTAAGCAGGGCGTGCTGGTGGGTGCAAGCGATGGCGCGGTGGATTTCCGGGCGCTGGCCGCCACGGGCACTGATTTCGCCTATCTCGAGGCAAGTACGGGAGAAAGCGGGCGCGATGCCAGGCTGGGGCCAAACCTTCGCGCGGTGCAGGAGAGCGGGCTCCCCTACGGTGTGCTGCATAGCTATGACCCCTGCATTCCGGCAGACAGGCAAGCGGCTAATTTTGTCACCATCGTGCCGCGCGATGCATCCATGCTGCCGCCAGCCATCGCGCTTGAAAAACTGGCGCAGGACTGCGCAACTCCCGTGACGGAAGCCGCCGTGGAAAGCGAACTGACAACCTTCCTCAACCAGATCGAGGGGCATACGGGCCAGTCCGCCATACTCAAGCTGGGGGATGCGTTCCAGCTGCGCTATGGAATCTCCGGCCGGATAGAGCGCAATCTCTGGCTCGACCGCGCCTATTTCCAGCCTGATTACGGCGGGCGTCCGTGGGCCTTGTGGACCGCCAACCCCCGCCTGGCCAGCGAAGCGAGTGACGAAGCTGTCCGCTGGGTCGTGGTGCAGCCGTGAGTGTGGATCGCGACAGCCTGATGGCGGCCGCGCGCAGTGCGGCGGAATCTGCCTATGCGCCCTATTCGAAGTTTCGAGTGGGCGCCGCGCTGGGTTTTGCCGATGGATCGGTAGTCACGGCGGCCAATGTCGAGAATGCCAGCTATGGCTTGTCTTTGTGCGCGGAAACCGTTGCGGTCGCAAAGGCGATGGCCGCAGGCAAGCGCGGCGGGCTGGTGGGCGTGGCGATAAGCGGACCGGATGCGGACCGGATCAGCCCCTGCGGGAGGTGCAGGCAGGTGCTGCTCGAACTCGCCGCTCTGGACGGCAGCGATCCGGTAATCTGGGCAGAGGCCGGCTCAGGCATTCGCGAATGGAGCCTGTCCCAGCTGTTGCCCGACGGGTTTACTGGCGAGTGAGCACGCCAGTGGAGGGCACCAATGTGCTTGTCCTTGTCGCAACCGTGACCTAACCTCTCCGCGGGGAAATATGGGAGGGTTTACAATGTACAAGTCTGTTCGATTGGCCGCATTTGTCATGGGCATCAGCCTGATCGCCATGCCTGCCGCGGCGCAGGATTCTCCTGTCCTGGGCAGCTGGGACACTCAGATCGCGATCCAGGGCAACACCAATCTTGCGCGGCTGAATATCGCGCGGGATGGCGACGGTTATTACGCCGAGATCGTGCGGCGGGATGGCGATACGACCAGCAATGTGCCGGCCAGCACCATCACCGATGTTGTGGTCGATGGGGCGAACTTCAGCTTCAAGCGCAATGTGACGGGCGGGCAGGGTGCGACGCTCTTCACCTATCAAGGCAGTGTCGATGGCGACAGCCTCACCGCTGATGTCACCTCTCAGATGGGCAATTTCACGCTCACCGGCACGCGGGCCGAATAGGCGCTTGCGGTTTCAGGGCTGGCGCAGCGCGTGTCAGCCCTCCAGCCATTCCAGCAGCGCGCCGAGGCAATCGCGCGCGAGCAGCTTGCAGCGTTCCGGGCTCCAGCCCTGTGCGGGGTCGGGCATGGGGTCATGGTCCTTGAAGGGCATTTCCAGCGTCATCGCGCAGGCGCCGAAGCGCTCCGCCACCTGGTTGGTGCTCATGGAAAGGTTGGCCTTGCCGGGAGCCGACGCCGGATAGCCGATCTTTGTCTGGAAATCGGGCGTTCTGCGCTCGAGGATCGCGCGATAGCGCAGGAAATCTGCCCCTTGCTCGTCCTTCCATGAAGGGATGCCTTCGAACCCGGCAAGGAAATTGGCCGCGATCGCCTCGTCCCCATGCACATCCATGGCGAAGTGCACGCCTGTCTCGTCCATGGCATTGCGGATGGCGAGCACTTCGGGTGAACGTTCAGCAGAAGGTGTATCCCATTCCCGGTTGAGATTCACGCCCGCTGCATTGGTGCGCAGGTGGCCGCGGACACTGCCATCGGGGTTGCAGTTGGGCACGATATGGAAGCGGCACAGCTGGCGCAGCTTGCGGGCAACCGGATCAGCCCCGTCGCACAGCATTTCCAGCGCGCCCTCGGCCCACCATTCGGCCATACTCTCGCCCGGATGCTGGCGGCAATAGAGCCAGACCTGCCTGTCGCCTTCGCCCAGATCGAGGCAGTCCACGCTGCGCCCGTCGAGTGTGAGGCCAAGCGTGCGGTGGGATACGCCCTCGCTCTGCGCTGCTTCTGCCACCAGGTCGAGATGGCGCTCATGCGAAAAAGGCGCGAAATAGGCGAAAGAGCACAGATCGCCCGCTGGCGTGTGGAGGATGGTCAGCGTGCCGCCTTCTTCGGCCTTGTCGTATGATGTTTCAGCGCGCCCCCAGAAGCTGCGATCCTCCGAATAGCAGGCGCGATAGCCGGGCCATCCCTGAGGGTAGGCGCAGGCCTCCAGCCCGGTGATCTTCAGCTCCAGTTCCTGCCCGGCGCAATTGCCGACGCGGAAATGGAACCATTGCCTGAAATCGCTGTCCTGGTCCTTGCGGATGGCGAGGCGGGCGCTGGTCCCGGCAACGGACAGGACTTCGATATTGCCGCTGTCGAAAGCGGCGTTGATCCGGATGTCGCTCATCGCACTTCGATAGTCTCTCCCGACTCTCCGGGGAAGCCGCTGAAGAGTGCCTGGGCCATGCGGTCCGACGTCGCTCCGGGATCGGATAGCGGGCTGTTGGCGGTTGCAATGCCACTGGCGCGACCCTCCCAAAGATTTTCGCCGCCATCGGCAGGGCGAATTGCCACAAACAGCTGCGTGCTGATTTGGTCGGGATCGCGTCCGGACAGATCGATGCCGACGCCCAGACCAACTCCCGAGCCATAGGAGCCGACAGATGCACCGCCGCCCACGCTGACAGGGTTGCGGCGATGGGGGCTGGCGACTGACCGGTTGAGCGAGACAACGGCGATCTGATCTGCGCCCGATTCGACCACCTGATAGCCGAGAGCTTCCAGCTCACCCGCCACCTCTGCGGCGAACAGGCCATATTCCAGGGAATCGGATTGCGCGTTGGCCGATGCCTCCACGCTGATCGTTCCGTGCCCCAGCTGATTGCGTGTCTCACCGGTAAAACGCGTGACCGAAACCGGCGAGACATAGGCAGGCTTGGCGCAGCCTGCGAGCATGCCCAGGCAAAGGGCGAGAGCCAAGGGGCGGGCAATGCGAGGGAAAAGTGAAGTTTCGTCCCTGACATTGCCTGTACAGGCGGCTAGTCCTTGGTTTGTCATAGCGATTCAGGTGCCTTTTGCATGAGTAAGCATCTCCCCGTTCTGGTTACCGGCGGCGCAGGTTACATCGGCAGCCATGCCGTGCTGGCCCTGCGCGATCGCGGCACGCCCGTGGCGGTAATCGATAACCTGTCCACCGGCTTTCGCTTTGCCATACCCGATGGTGTGGCCTTCTACCAAGGCGACATTGCAGACCAGGACCTGCTGGCACGGATTTTTGCCGAGCAGCAGATCGGCGCGGTGATGCATTTCGCCGGGTCCATCATTGTCCCGGAATCGGTTGAGAACCCCCTCAAATACTACCTTAACAATACGGTGAAGAGCCGTGCGCTGATGGAAGCCGTGGTGCAGGCCGGGGTTCATCATTTCATCTTTTCGAGCACGGCAGCGACCTATGGCATCCCCGAAAGCTCGCCCGTGTCGGAAGGCCTGCCGAAACAGCCGATTAACCCCTATGGCTGGTCCAAATTGATGACCGAGCAGATGCTGGCAGATACTGCCGCAGCGCATGATTTCAACTTCTGCGCCTTGCGCTATTTCAATGTCGCGGGAGCCGATCCGCAGGGTCGCAGTGGGCAATCCACGGCAGGGGCCACGCATTTAATCAAGGTAGCGGTGGAGGCAGCGCTGGGGAAACGGGAGAGCGTGTCGGTCTTCGGAACCGATTACGACACCCCCGATGGCACGGGCGTGCGCGACTACATCCATGTCAGCGATCTGGCGGATGCGCATGTTCTGGCGCTGGATGCCCTAGCGGCTGGCCCACAGACCTCGATGACGATGAATTGCGGCTATGGCCGGGGATTCTCCGTGCTCGAAGTCCTCGATGCGGTCGACCGTGTCACGAATATGACGATCAAACGAACCCTGGCGCCGCGCCGTGCAGGCGATCCCGATTCGCTCATTTCGGACCCGAGCCGGATCAAGGCGACGCTTCCCTGGCAGCCGAAACATGCCGATCTGGACGAAATCGTTACCCATGCCCTTGCTTGGGAGCGGAAACTGGCTGAATTGCGACCCGAAAGCACCTGACGCGCTTGACTTTCGACCTGCGCAGCAATAACTGCGCCACCAAGAATTCCGGCATCGGGGGCTTCTCCGGTGCCGCTTGTTTTTCAGGAATAGAGCAATGAAGATCCGTAACAGCCTGAAGTCGCTGAAAGACCGCCACCGCGATAACCGCGTTATCCGCCGCCGTGGCCGCACTTATGTGATCAACAAGACCAACCGCCGCTTCAAGGCCCGCCAGGGCTGATGATGCCGGCCGCACCGCGACAGGTTCGCGGCGCTGGTTCTTTGCAAAGCCCCCGCCAAAACGGGGGCTTTTTGCATGTCTGAGGCCCGTCCAAAGGCAGTTGTTTTCGATGTCGGCAATGTGCTGTTCCACTGGGACTTGCGCTTCCTGTTCGACAGGCTGATCGCCGATCCGGCCCGGCGAGAGCACTTCCTTTCGCAAGTGCTGACCTTCGAATTTCACACGCGCCACGATGCGGGCGAACCGATCGCCGCACTGGCAAGCGAGTTGCGCTCCGCCCATCCCGAATTCGCGGACGAGATCCATGCCTATGTGACGCGCTTCAACGAGACAGTCGGTGGGCCGGTTGCGGGTGTGCACGCGCTGGTCGAGCATCTGCATGCGCAAGATGTGCCGCTGTTTGCGCTGACCAATTTCGGCACCGACTTCTGGCAGGGGTTTCATCCCACGGCACCGATCCTTGACCGGTTTCGCGACATTCTCGTGTCGGGGGAGGAGAAACTCGCCAAGCCCGATCCGGCGATCTACCGCCGCGCAGAGGAGCGATTCGGCCATGCGCCGGATGAGCTGTTGTTCATTGACGACCGCGAGGCGAACATTGTCGCTGCCCGGTCATGCGGCTGGCATGCGCATCTATTTATCGATGCTGGTGCACTGGCAGCGGAGCTTGTGGCCTCAGGGTTGCTGCGTTGAACAGAAAACGGACCCCTGCGGATGGGGACGCCGGGCCCCAGTCGATCACCGCGATGGAACGACGGTGATGGGGATAGAATTCGGGAAGGCTCAACCATTGCAGCGGGCGAGTGTCTCCGCATCCAGCGCCAGGCCATCCACTTCAAAACTGGTGACCGCGCCCAGCTGGCGCTGGAGATCACGGCACACGCGCAAGGGGCGCTTGCCGTTCTGCGCGGCACTGCAGCTTGTTCCGTCGCAACGCCACAGCACGCCGCCTGCAATGGTTTGGGTTTCTTCTGCAACTGCGGCCAGTTCGGCGCGGAAATAGGCGGACGATCCCTGCGCCTGAACGGCATCGGGAAGGGCTGCCAGGCCCAGCGCCACAGTCGCGGCGGCAAGAACGGGAGCGGCAAACAGACGGAGGGACATCACGGCAAACCTCACATAAGAGTTTCATTGAAAAATGGGTTTCGAATCGCTACCTATAGATATGCGTTGTGAAATGCAACCTATAATGAGAATGTTTTTTGGCTTTCCGGTGACATGGTTGTAGGAAAGCAACGATAACGGGTGCACACCATGGGTAAATTGCGGGAACCTCTGAAGGATATGGCCAATTGCGGCCTGCCCGCCGCGCTGGAAGTCATGGGGGAGCGCTGGTCCTTCATGATCCTGCGCGCGGCCTTCAATGGCCTTATCCATTTCGAGGAATTCTCCAGCGAACTCGGCATTGCCCGCAACATCCTGTCCAACCGCCTTACCAAGCTGGTCGATCATGGTGTGCTGGAACGTACTCCATGCGCGGCGGACCGCCGAAAGGTCGAATATCGCCTGACGGAGAAGGGCGCGAGCCTGCTTCCCGCCATGCTGGCGCTGCGCCAGTGGGGCGCAAAGTACGGCGGAATCGTGGATCCCGAACTGATCCTGGTCGACGCAAGGGACGGCAAGCCGATCGCTCCGATTACCATCCGCGCGGGCGATGATCGCGAGATCGGCTGGCACGATCTGGCCTGGATGCATCGCGATGAGCTGGGCAAGAAGAAGCCCGACTGCTGCTGAACCCTGCGGCCTCTACTGGGCGAGGTGTTCGAGCAATATCTTCAATCCCAGGCCAATCAGGACAACGCCTCCGGCGGCCTCGGCAAAATGCCCGATGCGAGATCCGATCTTGGCCGCGAACCAATAGGCCGGAACGCACAGGATCGCCGTCACCACGGCGATGACCGTGCAGGCAAGCGCAATCGGCAGACCGAACAAATCCAGCGTAAGGCCCGCTGCGGCGGCATCGATGCTGGTGGCAATCGCGGCGGCGAACAGGCCCCACCAATAGGCGCGTCCAGAGGCGGCAACGCCCTCATCCGGGTCATCGTCTTCGCCGAACGCCTCACGCAGCATGCGGACACCAAGGAAGGCGAGCAGGGCAAAGGCGATCCAATGGTCCACCGCCTCGATCCATTGCAGGAACAACGCGCCCAATGCCCAGCCTAGCAAGGGCATGACGCCCTGCGCGAGGCCAAAGGCGAGGCCCGTCTCCAGCGCGCGGTCAATCCTGTGCTCACCTGCCGCGCCGCGTACGATCGACACGGCGAACGCATCCATGGCGAGGGCAAGGGCAAGAAGGAGCAGCGCGAGCATTCGTGCGCCTTATCAGGATATGGGGTGGGGGCTAGAGTATCCGGGACATCACCAATGCGTCGACATACTCGCCGGACGGCAGCTGGAACGCCTCGTCCAAACGCCCGACTTCCTGCATCCCGACAGAAGACCAGAGGTGGATGGCTGCGGCATTGGTGGCGATGACGAGGTTGAACTGCATGGCGCGATAGCCCGCTGCCTTTGCTCTTGCAAAACTGTCCTCCGCCATTGCCCGTGCAATTCCTTGCCCGCGTGCTTCACCAAGCACCATATAGCCGGCATTGGCGACATGCGCGGCAGGTCCGGTGGAATTGGGTTTCAGGTAATAGGTGCCGACGAGGCTCCCCTGCGGATCCAGGGCGGCGAACACCTGCTTGTCCGGCGCGAACCAGTAGGCGAAGATATCTTCCCGCGTTGCCTCCGGATCGACCGGATAGGTCGAGCCCTCTCGGATGACGGGCTCCAGAATGGCCCATAGCGCGTCGTCGTCTTGCGGGCGCGAGGCCTCACGGACGACAAGCTCAGGCACGGGGCGCCTGCCTGCGATAACTGAGCGCTTCAGCGACGTGCACGCGGGTAACGCCGTCGCTTTCGGCCAGATCGGCAATGGTGCGCGCCACGCGCAATATGCGGGTGTAGGAGCGGGCGGAGAGGCGCATGGCTTCTGCCGCCTGCAGCAGCAATTGCCGCCCTGCATCGTCGGGCGTTGCATGCTTTTCCAGCGCATCCCCTTCCAGCTCGGCATTGGAGCGGATGCCGCGTGCGGTCTGGTGTCGGCGCGCTTCGGCCACGCGGGCGGCGACCTCGGCGCTGCCTTCTGCAGGGGGAGGCAGGGCGAGATCAGCGGCGGACACGGGGTCAACCTCCACATGCAGGTCGATCCGGTCGAGCAATGGCCCGGAGACCTTGTTCTGGTAATCGGCAGCGCAGCGCGGTGCGCGCGAACAGGCGAGCGCGGCATCGCCCAGGTGGCCGCAGCGGCAGGGGTTCATCGCCGCCACCAGCTGCACCCGCGCGGGATAGGTGACATGGGCATTGGCGCGCGCAACGTCGACCTTGCCCGTCTCCAGCGGCTGGCGCAGCGAATCGAGCACGGCGCGCTGGAATTCGGGCAACTCGTCGAGGAACAGCACACCGAGATGCGCCATCGAGACTTCACCAGGCTTCACGCGCAGTCCGCCACCCGTCAGCGCGGCCATGCTGGCCGAATGATGCGGCGCGCGGAACGGCCGTGTGCGGCTGATCTTTCCGCCTTCGAGCATGCCCGCAACCGAGGCGACCATGGAAGACTCCAGCGCCTCTGCCGGTGACAATGGCGGCAAGATGCCCGGCAGGCAGGAGGCGAGCAGGCTCTTGCCGGCACCGGGCGGTCCGACCATCAGCAAATTGTGTCCGCCGGCAGCCGCAATCTCCAGCGCGCGCTTGGCTGTTTCCTGTCCCTTTACCCGTTTCAGGTCGGGGCCGTGCCCGGGTTCCTCCACCTCGCCCGGTTCGGGATCGGGCAGGCGGCTGGTGCCCTTGAGATGGTTGAGCAGGCTGACAAGGTCGGGCGCGGCGAGCACTGGCACATCGCTGGCCCATCGTGCCTCGCTCCCCTGTGCTGCAGGGCAGATCAGGCCCTTCTCCTCCTCGCTGGCATGGATTGCGGCGAGCAGGACGCCGGGCGAGGGGACGATCCGTCCGTCCAGCGCCAGTTCGCCCACCGCAACGAAATCGGCCAGCTGTTCGGAATCTGTCACGCCCATGGCCGCGAGCAAGGCAAGCGCGATGGGCAGATCGTAATGGCTACCTTCCTTGGGCAGGTCTGCCGGAGAAAGGTTGATGGTGATGCGTTTGGGCGGCAGCGCCAAACCCATGGCCGCGAGCGCGCTCTGCACGCGTTCGCGGCTTTCGCCCACCGCCTTGTCCGGCAGGCCGACAATGGCGAAGCGCGGCATGCCGGGCGCCACCTGGCATTGCACTTCCACCGGCCGGGCATCGAGGCCGAGATAGGCAACGGTCTGGACGAGTGATACCAAACGAAAACCCCCTGTTCTCCAATGTGATAGCCATCCCGCCGCCCATGTCGAGCACCTTTGGCGGTGACCAATCGGATTCCGAACCAATTCGAGAATTGCCCGGCTGGCTGTTGCTTGCCTTGACTCAGGCAATGCGCTCCACTAACTGCGCGCCCATGCGAAGGCCGCCCGTGCTGGCGGCCCTATTTGTTTTGAAATTCGAGGGAACAACCCATGAAGCGCACTTTCCAGCCGAGCAACCTCGTGCGTGCCCGTCGTCACGGCTTTTTTGCCCGCAAGGCTACCGTGGGTGGCCGCAAGATATTGCGCGCGCGCCGCAAGCGTGGCCGCAAGAACCTTTGCGCCTGATTCTCTTCGCGCGTCGCCCATCCGGGCGTGCGATATCCTCGCTAGCAGCCGGCTGAAGCGGGCCTCGATGCGGGCGGCCAGTCGGCCTTGCGGGCTGTATTTGCAGCCCGTTTTTGTCTCTGGTTCTAGCGGGCGCGGGACTCACATCCTATCTTGCCCCCTGTGACAATCGAGGTGCTCACCAAGCGGGCCGATTTCCTGCTCGCTAACAAGGGGCTGCGCAATGCGCGGCCCGGTTTCGTGCTGCTGACGCGGCCGAACCAGGGAAAGGGCAAGCGATTCGGCATCACGGTGACCAAGAAGGTCGGCAACGCTGTCGTTCGCAACCGGATGAAGCGCCGCTTTCGTGAGCTGCTGCGCGATGCCCTGCCTGCCGAGGGGCTGGCCGATCACGATCACGTGCTGGTGGGCCGGGCCGGCGGGATCACGCGCGATTACCACCGCATGCGCAAGGAGCTGACCCATGCCCTTGAAGCAGCGGCAGAAGGCAAGGGCGAACGCCCGCGCAAGCCAATGAAGCCGCGCCAATGAAGCAGGTATTTATCCTCATCGCGCGCTTCTGGCAGGTGGGGCCGAGCCGCATGCTGCCGCCGACCTGTCGTTACCAGCCCAGCTGCAGCGAATATGCGATCGACGCGCTCAGGAAATATGGCGCAATCAAGGGTGGATGGCTGGCAACGAAGCGGCTATTGCGCTGCCACCCTTGGGGGGGACACGGATACGATCCGGTGCCTTGACGGGCACTGGCAGGAATAACCGGACGGGAAGAACATCTTGGACAATCAGCGTAATCTCATCCTCGCCGTCGTGCTGAGCCTGGCCCTGATACTGGGCTGGGATTTCGTCATGTCGCGATTCTTTCCGCAGCCGGAACAACCGGTGGTCGCCGAGAGCAGCGAGACAATTTCCGCCGCTGCACCGCTGTCTCTGGACGTGGAGCGGGACCTGGCGAGCGAACTGGCGAGCCCCGATCGTGTTGCGATCGATGCGCCCGAACTGGAAGGGTCGATCAACCTTGTCGGCGCGCGCGTGGACGATATCGAGCTCAAGACGCACCGTGAGAGCATCGATGCCGATAGCGGGCCAGTTCAATTCTTCGCCCCGCTCGGCACGCCGGGCCAGCATTTCGCCCGTTTTGACTGGCTGGGCGATGGCGTGGCGGCGCCTGACGCGCAAACCGTCTGGACCAGCGAAGGTGGTACCTTGACCCCCGATACCCCTGTCTCGCTCAGCTGGGACAATGGGCAGGGCCAGCTGTTTACGCTCACCTACAGTATCGACGACCACTACATGATCACGGTCAACCAGGCCGTGACCAACAGTTCCGAAGGCTCGATTGCGGTTCGCCCGCGGGCGCTGATCAATCGCACCAGCCTGACAGCCGACCCCAGCAATTTCAACGTTCATTC
>JAHEBH010000086.1 GCA_024642335.1 Erythrobacter sp. | reverse complement strand
CAAGAAGGCTGCTGCCAAGAAGTAAGGCATCAGCCCTTGGCGCAGCAAAGTTTGGGGCGGCCCTGCCAATTGGCAAGGCCGCCCCGTTTCTATCCGGCTATAGGGGGGGGGAAGCCGGTTAGAAATTTCCTGAAATGTTGAGGTTGACGACGT
Organism: Erythrobacter sp.; assembly: GCA_024642335.1. GTDB lineage: Bacteria > Pseudomonadota > Alphaproteobacteria > Sphingomonadales > Sphingomonadaceae > Alteraurantiacibacter. The sequence goes on along the minus strand of JAHEBH010000086.1, from coordinate 5,657 downwards.
GACCGACTTCGCGGCGCCGATCTTCGCTGAACAGGAGGGGCGCACCACTCCCGCGCGGACCAGTGAAGACCTGCCTTTCGAGCACGATCTCCCGCTCCAGCAGGTTGCTGACACGTGCTTGTACGGTCAGGCCGAGCACGTTCTTGTTTTCGACAAAGGCAGTAAGATTGGTGTCGATGGAATGGCTCAGGCCAAATTCCTGCACCCGGTAATAGGGATTGAACCCGCTGTCCCGAAAGCCCGCGCCAAAGGCCCAGGTACTGGCGGGAACGTCGTAGCGAAAATCGATTTCCACGCCGTGCGGCTCGGCGAATTGCACGGGCAATTTGTTGCCCTCGATCACCGGGTCTGGATAGGCTGAATCCCGCAGGTCGAATTCGAAATCGAACTTGGCTCCGGGGAGACCGATCGGATCCAGCTGCAAGGTGCCGTTGAGACCCACGCCCATGACACGCGCCCAATCCACATTGCCGCGCGCTTCGCCGCCGCTTGGGGTTGGAATGATTGTTACGAAGTCCTCAAACCGCCGCAGGAAGAAGCGCAGCGTGGCGCTACCCCAGGCTCCGAAATCGCGCGTGCCTTCAAGCTCGCCACCCCAGCTCTGATCGGGCCGCAGCTCGTTATTGCTGTCATTCTCGTTGTTGTCGCCAAGGTTGACCGCAGCCAGGAAGTCACCGAAATCGAGTTGCCCCACGCGCCGGTCGATCCGCATGGAAACGTCTAGCCTTTCGCTCGCGGTCCAGGCCAGGCTGAAAGATCCTTTGGGCCGCAAAAAGGAACGTGTATTGGGCTCATTGCCCGTCTGGCGGATCTTCGAATATTCACCGCCCGCGATCAGCTGCATAGTCACGCCATCGACCAGTTGCCGTCCATAAGATAGCAGCGATTCATACCTGTCTTCGCGCACGCCTCCCGTGCCGGAGGGGAAAGGCACCTCAACGAAGTCACCCGTGTCCTGCAGGATGAACAATTCGCTAGTCTGGTCCAGGCTGTTGAACGCGCCTTCGAATGACCATTGCCAGTCGGCGTTCGCCATCGACCAGCTGTACTCGCCACGGCCAATTCTCTCTCCGCTGTCGCTGGTGCGCGAGAACCGGCTACCGAAGGGCGGCTCACCGGTGGCCGGATCGATCACCGACTGGGACAGGAAATGGATCGTCTGCGTGTTGTCGAGGCCAATCAGCTTCAATCGGCCGGGACCGAGGTCAAAATCGACATCGCCGCCGATTTCGCGGTCATGCCCTCGGTTGCGCTGGTCGAGTTCGTCCGTCAGCGGCAATGCACCGGCCGGACCGACCACGATTTCGTCCTCGAAGGCGCGAAACCGGCGATGCAGATAGGATGCGTTGAGATTGGCAACCAAGCCGCCAGCGGAGCGGTAGTTCATCGAACCCGACAGGCGCTTGTCATTGCCATTGGCTTTGTTCAGGCTGAAGCGTTCCTCCACCGTCCCGTCGCCATAGGTGATAATGTTCGGGCCACCATTGCCGTTGCGTACGGGGCGCCCCTCAACCGCTACGGTAAAGCCGAAATCGCCAAAGGTGCCCGACAGCGAGGCGATGCCTTCCAGCCAGCCAGCATCGGCATATTCTGCCGCCAGCTGGGGCCGCCATTCGAACTGACCTTCGATGCCATCGGTGGAGCTGGTGATGACGTTCGCCACCCGTCCCGAGAGGCCGGGTATGTTCAGCGTGGCCCCTTCCACCAGTTCGATACGGATCACATTGTCCGCACCAATGCGCGTGAGCTCGTCGGTGATGGAGCCCGCCTTGATGACGATACGTTCGCCGTTGAGCAGCACATTCCCGCTGGCCTGCCCCAGGCCGCGGTTCTGATTGCCACGGTTCCCTCCGCCGCCGCCCTCGATGTTGAAGCCGGGAATCTGGCGCACCATGTCGAGCGCGGTGCGCGGGTTGAAGCTGGCGAAATCCACCGGGTAATAGACGCGCGGTGCCGCCGTCAGCGCGAATTCCGCCTCCTCCGCAACAGGTTGATCGCCGGGAAATTCCAGCGCTTCCTGCGGCGTGGTGCCGGCATCCTGCTCGGCGATAGCCTGCTCGTCCTGCGCAAGCACAGGTGCGGCCGTTCCCCACAGGGCAACAGCCAAAGCATACCGCCCCGATCGGATCAGGTCGCACCGCAAAACAGATTTTTCCATCCCGTTGATTTTGTCCGGTTGGGCTAGACGCAAGCCGGGGGCAGAACAACACAGCAAATGTATTAATGTGTCTCAGCCGATAGAAAGCTAACGATTTCTAGAAACTGCCGGAAATACTCAGGCTGAAGAACATCCCACTGCGTGTTTCGCGATATTCCGTGGAGCTTACCTGGGCATCGGGTCCCCGCGGTCCATCGAAGATGGTGCGATCGTTGATTTCGCGGCCGTTGAAAATGTTCGCCATACTTAAGCGTGTGGTCAGGCCCAGCACGTCCTTGTTCTCGACAAACACTGAAGCGGAGACAACCGGCTCATCATTGAAAGATATTTCACGAACTCGGTAGCTGGTCGAGGAACCCGATTGATCAAACGAAAAGCCATAGGCCCAATCGGTTTCGGGCACGTCGTGGCGCAGGTCGACGCGGTAGAAATAGCCATTGTCGCCATCGAACCTGCGCGAGACCCCGGTCACCGGATCAATCAGGCTGGAATCCTGAACAGAAAGCGTAACGTCGAGCTTGGCCCCGTTCCACCCGAGCTGCGAAAGTTGCAGCGTGCCATTGAGCCGCGCACCATATTGATGCGCGCTTTCGAGGTTACCGCGTGCTTCCCAGCCATTCTCGAGAGGGACAATAATCAGCAGGTCCTCAATCCGGTTGTCATAGAGGCGCAAGGTAGCGCTGCCCCAGCTGCCAAAGTTCTTGCGCAATTCCAGCTGCGTTTCCCAGCTCTGCTGCGGGCGCAATTCGTTGTTTCCGGCATTGGCGTTGTCATCGGTCAAGTTCACGCTGGCAAGGAAATCGCCAAAGCTGAGCTGGCCGACGCGGCGCGCCACTTCAAGGCTCACATCCAGCGTGTCGCTGGCCGACCATGCCAGCTTGAGCGAGCCCTTGGGGCGCTGGAAGGTGCGCGAATTCGGGTTGGAACCCGTCTGCGAAATGGTCGAATATTCGCCGCCAGCCTGCAATTGCAGCGACAGGCCGTCGGCTATCGGACGGCCGAAGCTGAGGATCGATTCATACCGGTCCTCGCGCACACCGCCCGATCCGGACGGGAAGGGGAAGTCGATAAAGCTCTCACTGGCAGGGCTATAGATTGCCAGCGAGCCGACCTGGTCAAGCCGGTTGAATGCGGCCTCGCCCGAAAGCTGCCAGTCTGCTCCCCAAAGCTGCCAGCCGTATTCTGCACGACCAATCCGCTCGCCGGTCTGGCTGGAGCGGCCGAACTGGCTGCCCCGCAACGGCAGGTTTTCCTGGTCAAAGAAGCTCTCGGTCAGGAAATTGCTGTCCTCGAAGCTTTCCAGCCCGATCAGCTTGAGCTTGCCCGAACCCAGCGGAAACTCGATGTCGGCACCGATTTCATAGGCCTTCTCATTGTTGCGCGAGAAGAAGCGTTCCTGAAGCGGAGGAAATGGATTAATCAGGTCACGTGTCTCGGTGGTATGCGAGCGGAACCGGACGAGGTTGCCCGACAAGTTGAGATTGGCCTTCACATCGGGCGAAAATGTGTAGGAGAAGGTGCCGGTCAACGTCGGGCGCCGGAATCGCCGCGTTCCAAGGTAGAGCCGGTTATCGACCACGCCGTCTTCGTCGGTGATAAGGAAAATGCCTTCCGATCCGCCGGAAAAACCGCCGACATCGGCCGCTATGGTGTAATTGAGCGATCCGGTCGATCCGCGGACCGAGACATTGCCCTGCGTCAGGTTGAAGCCCTGCGGACCGGTGGAATAACCCGGGCGCCAGGAATACTGGCCCGAGATGCTGCTTGTCTCGCGCACGATGACATTGGCCACGCGGCCCGAGAGCCCTGGAATGTCCAGCGTGGCGCCGTCCACCACCTCGATGCGTTCGACATTGCCAACTGGAATGCGCGCGAGCTCGTCGCTCGTGCTGGTGGACTTGCTGGAAATGCGATCGCCATTGATCAGCAGATTGCCCGAAGCCTCGCCAAACCCGCGACCCCCACCGCCGCCGGATCGAAAACCGCCACCGCCCTGGACATCGAAGCCGGGAATTTCTTCCACCAGGTCCAGCGCGTTGCGCGGTGCGAACTGGACGAAATCCGACGGGTAATAGACCTGCGGTGCAACAGTCAGCGCATATTCGAGACTTTCGGCGACTGGCTGTTCCCCCGGAAATGCCAGATCTTCCAGCGGGATCGCAACAGGCTCCTGCGTTTCGGCAACGCCTTCATCCTGCGCCAAGACGGGCGCGGGCGCGGCCATGACAGCCACAGCCAATGCATATCGTCCCGACTGGATCAGGAGGTCGAGCAAACCAAAACGTCCTATCTATTGACTTTGTCCGGCCCCGCTAGACGCGAAGATGCTGCAGAGCAACAAAGCAAGTGTAATAATGTGTCGGGCTCTGTATCAGCGCCAGGGAGCGAAGCCTGGCTCGGCCAAAGTCACACTGCGCGCCCTCTCATAGGCTGCGCCTGCCTGCAGCACGGCATGATCATCCCAGCGCGCGCCGATGAAGCTGAGGCCCACCGGGAGCCGCTCGACAGCACCCATCGGAACTGTGAGGTGCGGATAGCCCGCAATGGCGGCAAGCGATCCCGCGCCGATGCCCGGAGCGAAGTGATCGCCCAGCACCAGGTCTATCGGCCAGGCAGGTCCCTCGGTCGGCGCGATCAAGAAGGCGACTTCGTGCTCCGCCAGCAAGCGGTCGATCCCTTCGGGCCCGGCGAGGCGAAAGGAATTGGCCCGCGCCCGTTCATAGGCTTCAAAATCATTGGTCATTTCCGCCAGCTCGAAAATATCCTGCCCGAACCAGCGCAGTTCGGTGTCCGCATGCGCCACATTGAAAGCGATCACGTCCGCCAGGCTGCGCACGGGGATATCGGCGGGCGAGCCTTGCAGATATGCCCCCAGGCCCTCGCGCAATTCATAGAGCAGGACGGTATATTCATCGTCCCACATGCTCTCGTCGGGCGTGTAGTCGATCTCCACCAGCACCGCGCCTGCCGCGCGCAGATCCTCCAGCGCCTGTTCGAACACTTCTGCCACCTGCGCATTATCACCCACCTGGTTGCGCATCACGCCCAAGCGCACGCCCGCCAGGCTGGCTCTCTGCAGACTTTCGGTGAAATCGACCACATGCGCATCGGCCTCTGCCGTTGCCGCGTCAGCCGGATCGCTGCCCGCGATCGCCGTCAACAACATCGCCGCATCCAAGACCGAACTGGCCATCGGCCCTGCGGTGTCCTGCGAATGGCTGATCGGCACCACATGCGTGCGGCTGACCATGCCGACCGTGGGCTTGAAGCCGACAATCCCGTTGACGCTGGCCGGGCAGGTGATCGAACCGTCCGTCTCGGTGCCGATGGCCGCCCAGGCAAAGCCCGCCGCCACCGCCACTGCGCTGCCAGAGGAGGAACCGCAGGGGCTGCGATCGGTGGCGTGCGGATTGCGCGTCTGCCCGCCAATTGCGCTCCATCCGCTGGAACTGTCCGACGAGCGAATATTGGCCCATTCGGAAAGATTGGTCTTGCCCAG
>JAHEBH010000085.1 GCA_024642335.1 Erythrobacter sp. | reverse complement strand
TCCCCGCTAGCACAGTGAGGCGGAAGAAGATGTTCCTATTTGGGGATTTAGTAAAGTGTTACCGTAATCAGGGGACCGCAATTAAGTATACTGTCCCCTGAAGTCCTATTTAAGTATACTGTCCCCGGAACTCTGCCTGTCCCCGGAACTCTGCCCCCTGAACTCTGTGGCGATTGCGCGCTTAGGTCCACTCAATGTTTGGAGCAATTTTACCTATTGCCTTTTTACAAATTCGTTTCTTTATTTCTTAAAAAAATCACGAAAATCTTTCAAAAGCAATAGCATTTCATCTGGGTCTGAACTCACATAGTCGAACAGTTCATCATCATGACCATGCGGATATCCAAGCAATTGCCCTATCGATCCTAAGATGCATACGCGAGCCGTATCATCGTTGGATTCGATACCGTCGTCTATCCTTTCTGACACAGATCGCATTTCCAGACGACTTACTCCAAACAGTGTCTCAAACTCCCAATCTGGAAAGAACGGCCCTTCAACTGCGGCCTGCATGCAGCGTTTGGCAAATCCTATTTGATCTGACTTTAGCAATTTCATTTTCCACCTATTGGAGCGTCGGAAGGTAGTCATTTATTGGGTCAGGAAATCTTTGTCGATTGACTTGGAAGGTAGTACCTAAGTCTGGTGACCGAGGATCATATATTACAGACTTCCGGGGACAGTATACTTAATGGGGTTTACGGGGACAGTATATTTAATTTTCCACACGAGGATCACCTCCCGAGCTTCGATCCACCATACTGTCCACGGAACCACCTTTATACCGGTTCATTCCTCCGTCTAATGCATATGCGGCGTTTCCGCCCCCTTGGGCACGCGGATCGTCGCGACCAGCCTGCGCACCTCGGGTGGCACCGGCGCAGTCAGTTTCGCCACCGTGATCGCCACGGCAAAGTTGATCACCATGCCGACCACGCCGATCCCTTCGGAGGAGATGCCGAACAGCCAGTTCTCCGCGCTGTCGAGTTCCGGATTCCACAGCTTGAACCAGGCGATATAGAGGAAGGTGAAGGCCAGCCCGCTGACCATGCCAGCAATCGCGCCCTCGCGGTTCATCCACTTGGTGAAAATGCCAAGGAAGATCGCCGGGAACAGGCTCGCCGCCGCGAGGCCAAAGGCAAAGGCCACCACCTGCGCCACCCAGCCGGGCGGATAGACCCCCAGATAGCCCGCCACCAGGATCGCCGCACTCGCCGCTATGCGGGCCGCAAGCAGTTCCCCCTTCTCGGTGATGCCAGGCTTGAATGTCTTCTTGAGCAGGTCGTGACTGACCGAGGCAGAAATCACCAGCAGCAGCCCCGCCGCCGTCGATAGTGCCGCCGCGAGCCCGCCTGCGGCGACCAGCGCGATTACCCAGCCGGGCAGCCTCGCAATCTCCGGATTGGCGAGCACCATGATGTCGCGATCGACATAGACCTCGTTATCGCCCGGAGGTGTGCGGTTGGAAGTGAGCCTTTGCCCCGATGCACCGCGCTCCCCGGTAAAGGCTGGCGCGCCGTCGATCGCATTGCCGCTGCGATATTGCATCACGCCGTCCAGGTTGCGGTCATTGAAGGCGATGAGGTCATTTGCTTCCCAATTGGTGAACCATTCGGGCGCCTCGGCATAGGGCGTCTCGTTCACCGTATCGATGAAATTGAGCCGCGCAAATGCACCCACCGGACCGGCCGTGGTGTAGAGCAATGCGATGAAGATGAGCGCCCAGCCCGCCGAACGGCGCGCGTCGCTCGCCTTGGGCACGGTGAAGAAGCGCACGATCACATGCGGCAGGCCCGCGGTGCCGATCATCAGCGCGGCGGTGATGCAGAACACGTCGATCACGCTCTTTGACCCGTCGGTATAGGCGCCGAAGCCCATGTCCTGCAGCACAAGGTCGAGCTTTTGCAGCACGAACAGGCCCGATCCGTCCTCCACCCTGCTGCCCAGGCCGATCTGCGGCAGCGGGTTTCCGGTGACGATGAAGCTGATGAAGAAGGCGGGCACCAGATAGGCGAAGATCAGCACGCAATATTGCGCCACCTGCGTGTAGGTGATGCCCTTCATCCCGCCGAGCACCGCATAGACGAACACGATACCCATGCCGATGATCACGCCCAGCGTCACCGAGACATCGAGGAAGCGGGAAAAGACGATCCCCACCCCGCGCATCTGACCGGCGATATAGGTGAAGCTGATGAAGATCAGGCACACCACCGCCACCACGCGCGCGGCCTTGGAATAATAGCGCGAGCCGATGAAATCGGGCACGGTGAACTCGCCGAACTTCCTGAGGTAGGGTGCCAGCAACAGCGCCAGCAGCACGTAACCGCCGGTCCAGCCCATCAAGTATACGCTGCCGTCATAGCCTGCAAAGGCGATGATCCCGGCCATGGAGAGAAAGCTTGCCGCGCTCATCCAGTCGGCCGCCGTGGCCATGCCGTTGACCACCGGGTTCACCCCGCCGCCGGCGACGTAGAAGTCTGTCGTCGATGCCGCGCGCGCCCACAGGGCAATGCCGATGTAGAGCGCGAAGCTGCCGAGCACGAAGATGTAGATAAGGGTCTGGGTTTCCATCGCAGCGCCCCTCAGTCTTCGAGGTTATACTTGCGCTCAAGCCGCTTCATGGCGTGGGCGTAATAGAAGATGAGCACGATGAATACGTAGATCGAGCCCTGCTGCGCGAACCAGAAGCCGAGCGGATATCCGCCCAGCATGAACTGGTCGAGCCATTCGCGGAACAGGATCCCCGCGCCAAAGCTGACCGCGAACCAGATCGCCATCAATATGCCCAGCAGGCGCAGATTGGCCTTCCAGTATGCGCCGGTTGCGGCGGTCTCTTCGCCTGTCTCGTTATCCACTGTGATCCTCTTTCCTCTGTTCTTATTGCCTATTCTTCGAAATCCCAGCCCGACCATTTGTACGGCGCGGCGCGGTAGAAAGCCTCGATCCGTTCGACTGCGCCGTTCCCGTCAAACTTGAACAGGAACACCCCATTGATGCTGAGCGGCGTGATCATGTTGTCGGTGATGCGGCTGGCAAATTGCTCGCTGGTGTCAGTCTCGGCCATCGCACCGCGCGGGCCGGGATAGTTGACCGCTCCCACGCCGGGCGCCTCGAAGGACATCACCGTTCCCGGCTGGTCGAGGCGGACGAACGCCATGCCAATGCCGTGCGCCGGATCGGTGATCAGCTGCAGCGCACCAACGCGGAAATTCCCGTAGAACCCGCTTTCCATCTGCGCCTTGCATCCCAGTGCGTGGGGACGGAAATCAGGCTGCTGCGGGTCGAGCAACGGGGCATCGCTCATGTTCGTAACCTGCCGCCCGTTATCGTACCGCTCGCACCCCGGCGCGAAGGCGATCTGCATCATCAACTCTTCGGATTGCTCTCCCGTCGCGCGGGCGAAATAACGGCCCATGACGTTCTCGATATGCAGCGCGGATACCTCTCCCGCCGCCGACAGCGAAGGATCGACCGGCCCGATCCGCGCGCCATCCATCGTATTGCTCAGGAACGGCTGCATCAGCGACACGGTGCCGCTGCGCTCTCCGGTGAATTCCTCGCGGATCGGCAGCGTATCGATGCTGGCGATCTTGCCGTCCCTTGCCACCAGCCGATAGGCGAGGACCCCGCGCACGGACTGCTCCTCGCTTTCGACGAGGCGGATCACCGTGTCGCCCGATGTGTACTCAACCCGGTAATCGAGCGCTGCCGCGCCCGGATAGAGCGCCGGATCGGCCACGCCTTCCAGCGCCGTCACCGTGTTCCACATGCCGTCCCACGGCTCCAGCACGGCCCCGTTCTCGGCATAGGTAAAGTCGTCGGCCACCGGCAGCATGCGGTAATCGCCCGCGACCAGCGCATATTCGAAGCGGTCGGCGAGGTCCTCCGCGCTTGGAGCATCCTGCGCCGCAGCGGGAGCGGCCAGCAGCGCGGCCAGCGATATCAACCACCGCGCGCTCACGGGATCACCGTGATATCTGCGGCATCGTCCCATAGCGGGGGGTTGCCATAGGGGGTTTCGATCAGCGTCATCTCGATCCGCTGGATCATGCCGTCCTTCAGCTTGAAGCCTTCCACCACCGTCAACCCGCGCGGCACGTTGAAATAGGGCGGCAGCACAAAGCTGTCGCCGGTCGACAGCGGCAGTTCGCGCACCGTCCCGTCATGGTCGAGATAGACCATCGCCAGCAGCGCCTGCCGCTCCTCATCCACCACCAGGAAGCGCCGGTCGCGGATATCGGTGACAAAGCCGAGCATGCCCATGGCCCACTGGTTGCGGCAGTCCATGGTGCGGAAATCGGTATTGGTCGAATGGCCGTATGCCTCGTGCGTTTCCAGGTTGGTGGTCTTGAGCGCGTGCTCCAGCCGGTCGCAGTCGGTGTTAAAGAAGGTGTAGTCGCCGCGCCCGTCATTGCGGATCATGGAGGTGAAGTACTTGTTGACCGTGTTGATCATCTCCGCGCGGGAGACGCGCTGCTCCTCTGGCACCACGGTGAACCACACATCTTCGGGCTCGCCCATTTCCTCGTACCGCGCATGGCCACCGGCATCGCGGATAAACATGGTCTCTATCTCGGCGACCTCGCCGCCCACTACACGCAGGCGCAGGTCGAGCATGGCGGGCGCACCATGTTCGAACACGGTCATGATGGTGCCGACATTGCCCGTCTGCGGATCGGCAAAGACATGGCGATAGGTGCCGAGCCCGTCGAGCGTGGCCCAACTCCCCTCGCCCGGAGAAAGCTTGGCGCCGTTTTCCGCCACCAGCACGCCATCGGCCAGCGGCACCGCGCCCAGGTCTTTCGCCACCATCGCCTGCAGGTAATTGTCGAGCACGCCTTCCAGGCAGGCCCGGTCGCATTCCGCAGCCTTCACTGGTGCCGATGCCAAAGACAGGCCCAACGCGGCGCAGCAGGCGAGAAAATTCCTCTGCATCCCCTTCCCTCCAATGGCGCAGCAATCTAACGGTGCAGAACGATCCGGCAAGCGGCAAGGCCCGCGAAACAAGGGAAAACACTCATGGCCCGCATTCTCGTCCTCTATTACTCCTCCTACGGTCACAATTCGCAGATGGCCGAAGCGGTGGCCGAAGGCATCCGTTCGGCGGGTCATGATGCCGACATCCGCCGCATTCCCGAAACCGCGCCGGAAGAGATCGTGAAGAACTTCGGCTTTTCGGCGAACGAGAACCATCCCGTGATCGAAAGCCCCGATGCGGTGGGCAGCTATGACGGGCTGGTACTCGGCTCCCCCACCCGCTTCGGCCGCCTGCCCAGCCAGACGGCGGCCTTCCTCGATACCTGCGGCGGGCTGTGGGCAACGGGCGCGCTGATCGGCAAGCCGGGCGCGGTTTTTACCTCCAGCAATTCACAGCATGGCGGGCAGGAAACGACGCTCTTCTCCATGATCACCAATTTGCTGCATTTCGGCATGACCATTATCGGCCTGGATTACGGCTTTGCCGGCCAGAACGGCGTGGAAGAGGTCAAGGGCGGCGCCCCTTATGGCGCCACCACCATCGCCGGACCCGACGGCAGCCGCCAGCCGAGCAAGGACGAGCTGGATGGCGCCAAATATCTCGGCAAGCGCGTTGCAGAAACCGCGGCGAAGCTGGCGGGGTAGGTTGGACTTTAGGGGTGCTGGATACGGGTGCACTTAGTCTCAGGACCTATTAAATTGCCCGCGGACAGGCCATGAATACTGAAACAAGTTCAGCACAGGCTGCGCGGTTCAGCATGGTGCCCGCACCGTCATACTCCGCCACCAGGTCTTGCCCTGAGTAATAGAGCCGCCGCTTGCTGCCATCGGTATCGCTCACCTCGTAAAGACGGCCCAGCGGATCATAACGCAAGGTAACCGTGCCGCCAGCAAACACGGCGCTGACCATGCGGTTCTCCGTGTCATAGACATAGGTATCCGCGCCATTGGAGGCGAGATTGCCGTTCGCGTCATACGAATGCGTGACCGGGCCTGA
>JAHEBH010000040.1 GCA_024642335.1 Erythrobacter sp. | reverse complement strand
TTCTGTAACGGCTCGGTATTCGACATAATCGAATCGCGCAGTGGGCCCGGCTGCTGCCGAGCCCGGCAATGCCAGTACTGCGAGCGCTAACACGGTTGCCAATCTCATCCTGTTCCCCTTGCATGTGTCCTTAGGCGCTTTTGGCCTTGCCGAACGCCTATAGCCGCTCTATGGTAGCGCTATCAAGGGTGAGGTATTTTAGGGCCGATGGACGGCGATCTAACAACAATTCTACCCGAAGATTTCGCTTCGGGACGGTTCATCGGGCGCGCGCTGGGCCCCGGTGGCCCCTGCGTAATCGCGATTCGCAACGGACGCCTGTTCGACCTCACGAATCGGGTCGCAAGCTGCGCCGGCGCGGTGGCCCGCCGCGAATTTGATGGCGGCGAAGATATCGGCGCGGTGGAAGACGGCCTGCCCGAAGGCTGGAGCCTGCTTTCTCCTGTCGACCTGCAATGCATCAAGGCCAGCGGTGTCACCTTCGCCCTCTCGGCCATCGAGCGCGTGATCGAGGAACGTGCACGCGGCGATGCCGGCAAGGCGGCCCAGATTCGCTCCGCGCTGGAAGAGAAGGTCGGCGCGGGCATCCGCTCGGTCGTTCCGGGCAGCAAGGAAGCGGCAGAACTCAAGGCGGCACTGATCGCCGAAGGCATGTGGTCGCAATATCTCGAGGTCGCGATCGGCCCCGATGCGGAAATCTTCTCCAAGTCGCCGGTTCTTTCGACCGTGGGTTATGGCGCACAGGTCGGCGTCCGCTCCGATTCGAGCTGGAACAATCCCGAACCCGAAGTGGTGCTGGTCTGCGATGCGCATGGCGCGGTCGTCGGCGCAACATTGGGCAATGACGTGAACCTGCGCGATTTCGAGGGGCGCAGCGCGCTGCTGCTGTCAAAGGCGAAGGACAATACCGCATCCTGCGCGATTGGTCCCTTCATCCGCCTGTTCGATGACAGTTTCACCATGGATGATGTGCGCGCGGCCAATGTCGACCTGCTGATCGAGGGGCCGGAAGGCTATCGCCTCGAAGGCACCAACGACATGGGCCAGATCAGCCGCGATCCCACCGACCTTGTCGGCCAGTGCCTGTCCGAACATCACTATCCCGATGGCTTCGTGCTGTTCTGCGGCACGCTTTTCGCCCCGACGCAGGATCGCGATACGCCCGGCGCCGGATTCACCCACAAGGTAGGCGATGTGGTAACGATCAGTTCGCGCCGCATCGGCACTCTGCGCAACACCGTCACAACCTCGCGCGATGCCCCGGCATGGACCATCGGCTTCACCGCATTTGCACGCAATCTGGCCGGCCGCGGCCTGATAGACAGGATCTGAATTTCATGAATACCCGTACCCTCTCGCATTACATCGGCGGCGAATTCACCGGCGCCAGCGATGCATTGGAGAGCATCAACCCCTCCGACACGAGCGACATCGTCGCGCGTTTTCCCGATGGCGGCGCCGCCGAAGTGGCGCAGGCTGTTGCAGCGGCCAGGCAGGCCCAGGCCGGATGGGCCGACGCTTCGCCCGAAGTCCGCTCGGACCTGTTGGAAAAAGTTGCGGTTTCGCTTTTCGCCCGCGCCGGGGAACTGGGCGAACTGCTCGCCCGCGAGGAAGGCAAGCTCCGCGGCGAAGGCATGGGCGAAGTCCTGCGCGCCGCACGCATCTTCCGCTATTTCAGCGGGGAGGCGCTGCGCCGCCACGGCTTCACGCTGGAAAGCACCCGGCCCGGCCTGGACGTCGCCACCCATCGCGAGGCGGTGGGCGTTGTCGGGCTGATCACGCCGTGGAACTTCCCGATCGCGATCCCCGCATGGAAGGCTGCGCCGGCGATGGCGTTCGGCAATGCGGTGATACTGAAGGCCGCCAATGTCACGCCGACGATGGCCTATGTGCTGGCAGAGATCATCCACGAGGCGGGCATTCCCGCTGGCGTGTTCAACCTTGTGCTGGGCCGCGGCGATGTCGGCCGCGCGATCGTCGATCACCCTGATGTCAACGCCATCAGCTTCACCGGAAGCCAGCAGGTTGGCGCGCAAGTTGGCTTGACTGCCATGCAGCGCGGGGCCCGTGTGCAGATGGAAATGGGCGGCAAGAACCCGCTGGTTGTGCTGGGCGATGCCGATCTGGCGAAGGCCGTGGCCATCGCTGCAGACGGCGGCTTCTTCCAGACGGGCCAGCGCTGCACCGCATCCAGCCGGGTGATCGTGGAAGACGGCATTCATGACGCTTTCGTCGCCGCGCTGTGCGAAAAGGCGAAGAGCCTGAAGGTCGGCGCCGCGCTCGATCCGTCCTCGCAGGTCGGCCCTGCCGCCAGCGAATCCCAGTTCGACCAGAACTTCCGCTATGTCGGCATCGCCTGCGATGAAGGCGGGCGACTGGCCGGTGGCGGCGACAAGGTGGCCTGCGACACGTCCGGCTATTTCATGCAGCCCACGGTCATCGCGGACACCAATCCGGACATGCGGATCAACAATGAAGAGGTTTTCGGCCCGGTGGTCTCCACCGTGCGCGTCAAGAATTACGAGGAAGCGCTGGAACTGGCCAATCGCGGCAATTTCGGCCTTTCCTCAGGGATCGTCACCAACAGCCTCAAGCATGCGCGGCATTTCCGCAAGCATGTGCGCGCGGGCATGGTGATGGTGAACCTGCCAACGGCAGGCGTCGATTACCACGTGCCCTTTGGCGGTACGCGCGGATCGAGCTACGGCCCGAGAGAGCAGGGGTTTGCCGCGGTCGAATTCTACACCCAGGTTAAGACGGTATATACGGGAGATTGACGCCGATGGCGGATGGAGTTTTGCGGCCGGTGGCACAAGGTGCGGTTTACCCCAGCCTTGCCGGCAAGAAGGTGATCATAAGTGGCGGTGCGTCAGGAATCGGATCGGGCATTGTCGAAGCCTTCGTCCGTCAGGGCGCGGTCGTCGCCTTTGTCGACATTCTGGTCGACGAGGGCGAGGCTGTGGTTGCGGGCCTGGCGGATGCTGCCGTCCTGCCGATCTTCGTCCAGTGCGACATTACCGATTGCGACGATTATGCAGCCAAGATCGCCAAGCTGGTCGAAACGCTCGGCGGCTGCGACGTGCTGATCAACAACGCTGCCAATGATGATCGCCACAAGCTAGAGGATGTGACGTCCGAATATTGGGACGAGCGCATGAGCGTGAATCTGAAGCACCAGTTCTTCGGTGCCAAGGCCGTGATCCCGGCAATGAAAGCTGCGGGCGGCGGATCGATCATCAATCTGGGTTCGATCAGCTGGCATCTCGGGCTCGAGGACCTGACGCTCTACCAGACGGCCAAGGCCGCCATCGAAGGCCTGACTCGCAGCCTGGCGCGCGAGCTGGGCCGTGACAACATCAGGGTCAACGCCATCATTCCGGGCAACGTGCAGACTCCGCGCCAGATGAAATGGTACACGCCCGAAGGCGAGGCAGAGATCGTCGCCGCGCAGTGCCTTGACGGGCGCATCCAGCCAGCGGATATCGCAGCCATGGCCATGTTCCTTGCCAGCGATGATGCGCGCTTCTGCACCGCACACAACTATTGGGTGGATGCCGGATGGCGTTGAACATCCCCACCCGCGCTCTGGTCGACGTCGGCAGCAAGCTGGGCGAAGGCGTGCTGTGGGATGCGCAGCGCAAGGTGGTCTGGTTCGTCGATATCAAGCAGCACCGCTTGTGGCACTATGACCCTGCCAACGGCAGCAATGCGATGGCAGAGGCGCCGGGCCAGATCGGCTGGGCGCTGCCTGCCGAAGGCGGCCTGCTGCTGTGCGGACTGCAGGACGGGCTCTATACGTTCGATCCCGAGACGCAGGTCTTCGAAAAGCTGATGGATGTGCCGGGCGAACCCGCGCACAACCGCCTCAACGATGCCTGCACCGATCCCTGGGGGCGCGTCTGGTTCGGATCCATGGACGATGCGGAGGAGCAGGCTTCGGGCCGCTTCTACGTTTTCGACAAGGGCGAAATCCGCGCTGCCGGTCCCGATGGCATTTCGATCACCAATGGTCCCGCGGTGAGCGCGCAGGGCGATCGCATCTATTTCACCGATACGGTCGCACAGAAGATCATGGTCGCAGACCTCTCCGCCGAGGGCGTGGGCGAGGCGCGGCCTTTCGTCGATACCGGCGCGCTGTTTCCCGATGCCTATCCCGATGGCCCTATCGTCGATGCGGAGGATCACGTCTGGACCGGGCTTTACATGGGCAGCCGCGTGGCGCGTTTCAGCCCCGACGGCAAGCTGGTGGCAGAGGTGGAATTCAACGCACGCGACATCACCAAGATGTGCCTGGGCGGCGAGGATTTTCGCACCGCTTATGTCACCACCGCCACCAAGAACCTGGAACCAGACCAGTTCGCGCAATTCCCCGATGCCGGCAGCCTGCTGACCTTCGATGCGCCCGTGGCAGGATTCGCAACGACGCGAGTGAAACTGGGGTGAATCCATAATGATCCGTACAGGCCTGACGCTTTCCGCCTTCCTTTATGCAGGGGCGGCCAGCGCCGCGCCGGTCCTCGCCCCGGTATGGCAGGACCATGCCGTGATCCAGCGCGACAGACCGGTGACGGTGGAAGGTACCGCGGTGCCGGGCGCACCGATTTCCGCCACGCTTGGCGATAATAGTGCCAGCGCAACAGCGCGCGCTGATGGCAGTTTCATCATCACTTTTCCCGAGCGCGCGGCAAGCGCCGGCCCCCTCAACCTGACCGTCAGCGACGGCGATGGCGAGGTGGTGGTTTCCGATATCGTCGTGGGTGACGTCTATCTCTGCTCGGGCCAGTCCAACATGGCCTTTACCGTCAGCGCCGGGCTCAACGGCTACAACAATATCCAGTCGAGCACCGACCCGCTGCTGCGCCTGCTGACCGTGCCGCAGGATACCGCCGCTAATCCGGTGAAGGAGTTCGGCGGCGAGGTCAGCTGGCAGAGTGCGAGTCCGCAAACCACCGGCGGCTTCTCCGCCGCCTGCTATTACATGCTGCGCGACCTGCGGCAGGCGCTCGATATCCCGATGGGTGCGGTGCATTCGAGCTGGGGTGGATCGCAAATCCGCGCATGGGTCACGCCCGAGGCGGGCAAGGTGCTTTACGGCGAAGACCAGATGGCGCTGCTCGCGCAATATGGCGAGGACAGGCTCGGTGCCGTCACCGCATTCGCGCCCACATGGGAGGAATGGTGGAGTGGCGCCAAGGGCAACGCGCCCTGGAACGATCCGGACGTTCTCGAATGGCGGGCCGTCCCTGCAATTTCTCCCTGGAACGACTGGGGCGATGCCGCCCCCGCCGTGGTCGCCAATGTCTGGTTCCGCCATACGGTCAATCTGACCGCAGAACAGGCCGCTGCCGGGGCCGAGCTCAATATCGGAATCATCGACGATCTCGATGCGACCTGGATCAACGGCCATCCGCTCGGCATCAATCACGGCTGGAGCACCGAGCGCAAATATGCGGTCCCGGCGCAATTCCTGCGCGAAGGAGCCAACGAAATCATCTTTGCCGCCAGCAACAGCTGGGGCGAAGGCGGAATGCAAAGCGCGGCCGACCGGCTTTATTTCACGCCCACCGGCGGCGAGACAATTTCGCTCGGCCAATGGCTTTATGCCGATGGCGATTTCACGCAAATGCCCCCGCGCGCGCCGTGGGATGCCAATGCCGGCATTGGCGTGATGCACAACCGCATGGTCGCCCCCATTGGCCAGTACGCCATGACCGGAGCCGCATGGTATCAGGGCGAAAGCGATGCCGGCCTGCCCGGTTACCAGGACAAATTGCGCGAACTTTTTGCCGGTTGGCGCCAGCAATTCGGGCAGGACATGCGCATGCTGGTGGTGCAGCTGGCCAATTACGGCGCGCTCGAGAGCCAGCCGGTTGAATCGGGCTGGGCGCAGATTCGGCAGGATGAGCTCGACGCGGTGGTTGCCGACGGCAATGCCGCACTGGTGACAGCCATCGATATCGGAGAGTGGAGCGATATCCACCCGACCAACAAGGTGCTGCTTGGGCAGCGACTGGCTCTGGCAGCGCAGGGCCAGCCCATGCCGATGCCGGTGCGCGCGGTACAGCAGGGCGATGTCATCACGCTCACCTTCAGCGGAGTGGAAGGCGGACTGCGCGCCTATGGCGGGGCCTATCCGCTGGGCGTGGAATTGTGCGGTGGGACGCAGGAGAGCTGCCGTTTCGTGCTCGCCCAGCCTAGCGGAAATACCTTGCGTATCTGGGGAGACGGCCAACCCGCAACGCGTATCCGCCATGCATGGGCTGACGCGCCGGTCGTGAACCTCTATGACGGTCGGAATATCGCCGTTCCCGGCTTCGAGGTGGAGATTGCGCAATGATCATTTCCCGTCGCTCGCTGCTTGCGGGCACGGCAGCAGGCGCTGCCAGCCTGTGGCTGGGAGGCTGCTCTTCCGAACCTGAAGCTCCGCCCAGCCCCTTTGTCGGGCGTGACGGCCAGCGCCTCGTCCGCGCGGGCGCGCCCTATCGGATCATCGGCGCGAACATGTGGTATGCCGCCTGGCTGGGTGCCGATGCACCCTATGGCAATCGCGAACGTCTGGTGCGCGAGCTCGACCGGCTGCAATCGCTGGGCATCAACAATCTGCGCATCATGGCCGCCGCCGAAGAAGGCCCGCTCAACAATTCGATCAAGCCGGGCTTCACCGCCAATGACGGCACACAAACCGATGTGCTGGCCGCCGGGCTGGACTTTGCCATGGCGGAGATCGGCAAAAGGGGCATGACGGCGGTCCTCGTCCTGTCCAATTTCTGGGAATGGTCGGGCGGGCTGCAGACGCTGCTCTATCGCGCGACGGGCAGCTACATCGACATGGGCGATCCGGAACATCCCTGGCCCGCCTTCGCCGACGCCACGGCGGAATTCTATGGCAATGAAGCTGCCATCGCGCTTTACCACCAGCATCTGCGCAGCATGGTCGCGCGCGTCAATTCGGTGACCGGCACAACCTATATCGAGGACCCGGCAGTGATGAGCTGGCAGCTCGCCAACGAGCCGCGCCCCGGCGGCAGCGACGAGGCGATTGCGCGAAACCGGGAGAACTATCTGCGCTGGATTGCCCGCACCGCATCGATCATCCGTTCGATCGACGGCAACCACATGGTTTCGCTGGGGCAGGAAGGCACGCAGGCGACCAATGGCAGCGAGGAGCTGGTAACCGCCGCGCATGAGCATGTCGATTATGTCACCGCACATATCTGGCCGCTCAACTGGGGCTGGGTATCGGGCGACGATCTGGAGGGCACCTGGCCGGCGGCGAGCGAATTGGTGGCAAACTATATCGAGACACACACCCGCATTGCCGCCGCGATGGACAAGCCGCTGCTGATCGAGGAATTCGGTTTCCCGCGCGACGACGAGGCCTATTCGCCCGACGCTGCCACGGGCTACCGCGAGCAATATTACCGCATGATCTACGAGGCCGTGGAGAAGAGCTGGAGCGAGGGCGGTCCCTTGCAGGGCAGCAATTTCTGGGCCTGGAACGGGGAAGCGCGCGCCGCGCATGAGGATGCAAGGTTCAAGGATGGCGATCTTGCCTACATGGGCGACCCGCCGCACGAGCCGCAGGGCTGGTACGGCATCTTCGACAGCGACAATGACATGCTCGGCCTGATCCGCGAACATGCCGCAAAGCAATGCGTGGGTATCGAGGACCAGTGCCCGGCGTGAAACTGGCGGGCGGCGATTGGGCAGCAGGCCTGCTGCCCGAACTGGGCGGCAGGCTGACCTCACTGACCTTCCGCGGCGTTGAAGTGCTGCGGAGCATGGCTGACGGTGCCACAGACCCGCTCGACAGCGCCTGCTTTCCGCTCGTTCCCTATTGCAACCGCATAAGCGAGGGAGCCTTCGCCTGGCTGGGGGACGAGGTTCAGCTGCCGCGCAATTTTCCGCCCGAAATGTCCAGCATCCATGGCCTGGGCTGGCAAAGCAAATGGGGCGTCGTCAGCAGCCGCGAATTCAAATGCGCGATGGAGCAAGACTACCTCGGTTCAGGCCCGCGACCGTGGAAGCAGGACGTGGATCGCTGGCCGTGGGCCTATCATGCCGAACAGCGTGTACGGTTGGGACCCAAAGGCTGTGCGATCACGCTCAACCTGACGAACCGCTCCAACGTCCCCATGCCTGCCGGGCTTGGATTCCATCCCTATTTCCGCAGGCGCCCCGAAACGCGCGTGACCTTCAAGTCCAACGGCATCTGGCTGGTGGATGAGGCGCAGCTTCCCACGGGTGAAATCGCGCCATCGGATCACTTCGGTGATTTCGCCGATGCCGCACCGCTGCCCGCGCAGACGATCGATCATTGCTACATGTCGTGGGATGGGGCGGCGCGAATCGAGGACGATCTGGGCGCAATAACGCTCACCGCACGCGGTGCGCCCTACCTGCATGTTTACGCTCCCGCCGATGGTAGCGCATTGTGCCTGGAGCCAGTCTCTCACATGCCCGACGCGCTCAACCAGAACCCCGGCGGCATGACATCGCTCCCGCCGGGATGTTCGGCCAGCCTGCAGATGTGGATTGCGGCCGACTAGGGCTCAACCGTCACGATCACCCGGGCATAGCGCGTAAGGGGTGGATCGCCCTTATCTGTCACAGCCAAGATCATGTGAAATTCTTCACGCTGGTCGACTTCGGGCGCGATAATCCAAATCCGGTCGGAGTTTTCGGCTCCAAGAGCTACTTCGCCCTGCCATGTTCCAGGCTCCGGATAGTGGAACCAATAATAGGTCAGGCTATCTCCATCAGGATCGACTGTCCCGCGCGCATTGATACCAAACCCTTCTCCTGACGAGACGGTGATTTCACTTCCGCCTTGCAGCTTGATGACGGGCGGATGGTTCGCCTCTGCTGGCGACAGGAAGGTCCAGTCCATCCGCGCAGCAAAGTCATTCTGAAAGGCGTCGCGCCAGCGCCACAAGCTTGCGCGCGCACTTGTTTCCACCGCTTCTCCCGGACGGATTGATCTGCCAAATTCCGGGCGCTGCGGCGGCCCATAGCTGTCCTGCGCATTGGTCCAGATCGGACGGGTTTCAGGATTGAAAATGATACCGGCAACCGCATTGGCTGGATCCTCCCCCAACGGAGGCGGCGTATACAGCGCATAGCGCCCTCCCCAGCCGCCCCAGTCAGGCCTGTCAGGAACGGACAAGCCATTGGGAATGAGCGCGAGATAGGCTGGCGTATCACCCTCCATACCCCATGCGACATCAGGATAGGCCGCGCCCAGTGGGCCGTGATCCTGCTGGATGTTATCCGCCAGCCAGCGATTGCTGATGGTACTGTTGTCGATACCCTCGATGACAGAGTTGATACCGATCCATGTCGCCTGGCCATAGTTTCCACCTGGCGAAACGATGTAGAAAAGCTCCGGAAAATTCGCGCGCAACCATGGCCCTGCATCGTCCTGATCAGAAATCGTATAGACGCGCAGCTTGGATACCAGGCGCGCCATTTCTTCCGGCGAACGCGCTTCGCGAAGCGTAAAAAGCGCCTGGGCCAGCGTATTTACGCCACCCCATGCATTGATCCACAAAGGCCGGACATCTTCGCGCTCGATTGCCCGAACGAGCGCCTGCGAGCCAGACGTTTCCGTTCCTTCACCCACGCTCGCCATGCCGTAACCGCCTTGCCCCTCGCGAACGAGGGCCTGCAATTCACTCGCGTCGGGATAGGCCGGGTCATGGCGCCTTAGATTGAGGAGAATCTGGTCGTATATCTCTATGACGGCCCGTATGGCTTCGGGTTCTGGATTGCTCCGCTTCCATACGGATGTGGTAGCAACCAGTCCCTCTAGCTCGATCTCATTGCTGTAGAGAAGAAGCCGGATCAGGCTTTGTGTGTCGTCCGGATCGGCCTCGATATCGGTTAAGACAAAAAGCCGATGGCGGCCCTCCTGTGCCTCTGCAGGCGTCCAGGCCAAGAAGGCGCCGCCAACCAAGATTATCCAAGCTGACAGAACCCTTATCATGTTAGTGTTCCGTTGCTACCATGGTCAATGATTGTGCCGCGGCAGCTTGCGTGAGGTCTGGCGATACTTGAGCGCAAGCTCCATCACCCCGCCCTCACCAAGTTGGCCGGTCTTCTCGCGATAGATCTCTTCCCACGGCGTCTGCGATTCGGGCACCGGCGGCGCTGGCTCCTCGGCCTGGCGGCGAGCGATTTCGTCCGCATCGACCTTTGCATCGCAGGTTCCGGCGTTGAGATCGACCCGGATCGTATCGCCGGTGCGCAGCCATGACAGCCCGCCGCCCGCCGCGCTCTCTGGCGAGCAATTGAGGATGGAAGGACTGTCGCTGGTGCCGGACTGGCGCCCGTCGCCCAGTGTCGGTAGCCACAGCACGCCGCGCTGGATCAACGCATCCGGCGGCTGCATGTTGACCACTTCCGCGCTGCCCGGCCAGCCGATTACCCCCGATCCGCGAATGACCAGGATGCAATCCTCGTCAATCGCGAGAGCGGGGTCGTTGATGCGGTGGTGGTAATCGTCCGATCCGTCGAACACCACGGCGCGCCCCTCGAACACGCCCTCTTCGCCCGGCCTCGACAGGTAACGCTGGCGGAACTCCGGGCTGATCACCGAGGTCTTGAGGATGCCGAAATCGAACAGATTGCCTCTCAGTACCTTGAACCCTGCCTTGTCCTGCAGCGGATCGGCAAAGGGGCGGATCATTTCCCGGTCGCCGCTTTCGGCATCGGCGAGGTTTTCCGCCATGCTGCGCCCGGTACAGGTCAGCACGTCGCCATGGAGCCTGCCGGCCCGCATCAGTTCCCACATCGCCGCCGGAACGCCGCCGGCACGGTGGAAACGTTCACCCAGATACTTTCCTGCCGGCTGCATGTTGACAAGCAGCGGCAGGTCATAGCCGTGCTGCTCCCACACATCATGTTCCAGCTCCACCCCGGCATGGGCGGCCATTGCGGTGATATGCGGCTGTGCGTTGGAGGAGCCGCCGCACACGCTGACCGTGGCAATGGCGTTCAGGAAAGCCTCGCGGGTCAGGATGTCGGAGGGCTTCAGGTCCTCTTGCACCATCTCCACGACCCGCACCCCGGTGCGATAGGCATATTGCCCGCGCTCGCGATAGGGTGCCGGGATCGCCGCGCATCCGGTGAGCGACAGGCCGAGCGCCTCGGCCACGGCGTTCATCGTGCTCGCCGTGCCCATGGAATTGCAATGTCCGGCGGATGGCGCGCTGGAGGTGGCGCGGTCGAGAAATTCATCCTCGTCGATCTCGCCCGCAGCCAGAAGGCGGCGGCTGCGCCAGATGACCGTGCCCGATCCGACCAGCTCGCCTTCATGATAGCCATCGAGCATCGGCCCGCCCGACAGCACGATGGCGGGAATATCGACTGTGCTGGCAGCCATGATCTGGCTCGGCGTGGTCTTGTCGCAGCCGGTAGTCAGCACCACGCCGTCGATGGGATAGCCGTTGAGCAGTTCGACCAGGCCCAGGTACAGCAGGTTGCGGTCTAGCGCGGCGGTGGGGCGGCGGCAGTTCTCGAAGATCGGGTGGACCGGAAATTCGATCGGTATCCCGCCCGCATCGCGAATGCCGTCACGCGTACGCTTGGCCAGTTCGACATGGATACGGTTACATGGCGAAAGGTCACTGCCCGATTGCGCAATGCCGATGATCGGCTTGCCGCTGCGCAGTTCTTCCGGCGTGATGCCGTAATTCATGAAACGTTCGAGATAGAGCGCTGTCTGGTCCCAACGCTCCGTATTGTCGAACCAGTCACGGCTGCGCAGGCGACGCCCGCCGCTCCGGTCCCCGGAATTGCTTACCATTTGTTTGTCGTCTTTCCTCGCTCGACAAGGCTGGGGGCGCTATCCGAGGCACGGCGGATCAACCGATAGTCCAGCGTAATATGTTCGTGGCGCACCGCCCCGCCGGCCCTGCGCTGGCGCAATTCGCGCGTGAGCGCTTCAATCGAGCGCATGGACATTTCGCGAATGGGTTGGCGCACGGTCGTCAGTTCGGGCCAGATCGTACTGGCGATGGCCGTATCGTCGAAACCGCAAACCGTGACATCGGAGGGAACATCCAGCTGCTTGCGATGCGCAACCGCAACCGTTGCAGCGGCCATGTCGTCATTGGATGCGAAGATGGCGGTGGGCATGGGATCCTGCGAGAGGAGCTTTTCCGCCGCATCGAGGCCCGATCGATAGGAGAAGCGGCCCTGCATGACGTAATCGTCCAGCACTTCCAGTCCGGCATCGCGCATGGCGGCACGGTAGCCAGCGAGGCGCTTGGCGCTGACAAGCTGCTGCGGGTTGCCGATGATGAAACCGATGCGCTTGTGCCCGAGATCGATGATATAGCGGGTCATGTCATAGGCCGCCTGATAATCGTCGATCACAACGGTTGAATGGCCCTTGGGTTCCTGGCCGGCACCAACGCCCACGCAATCGACGCCCAGCTCGGTAATCAGGTCCAGCAGATCCTGATCGTCGCACATGGGTGAGGGCAGGACAAAACCGTTGATGCCGCCTTCGACAAGGCGGCGCACCACTTTGAACTGGTCGCGATCATCGGAGCATTGTTCGACCACAAGATGAACGTCGCTCATGCTGGCCTGCTGCAACGCGCCCATCAACAGCTCGCTGAGATAGGATGACGAAGGGTTGGCGTAGAGCAGTGCGATACGCAGCTGCTCGCCGCCCGCCAGGCTGCGCGCGGCGCGATTGGGTGAATAGTTGAGCTTGGCGATCGCCTCGAGCACCTGTTCGCGCGTCGCATCGCGGACATTGCCCTCGCCATTGATCACGCGGCTGACCGTCATCGGCGAGCAATTCGCCTCGCGCGCCACATCCGCAATTGTAGGTGCCCCATTGCGGCGCCGGCCGCCTCGCTGACGGCGCTGACCGCCCTTCTTGCCCTCGTCTGCCATGTTATTTGTCATAGACCTGCAAATACTCTGTCAGCAAGCGGCACATCAGTTGCCGGGGGCTTCGGGGAATGAAAGGTTGCGATAATATTCGAGGGTTTCAGCAGGAGGCTGCGCGCCTGCGGGCAGATCGAGCCCGTTGAGCGACTGCCAATAGGCGATCGAAGCATCGCGCCACCAGCGTGCTTCGCTTTGCTGAATGGCGAGGTTTTCGGTTACGGCGCGGAAGCGCTGCGGATCGACATGTTGCTGCTGTGCGGACCATGTTTCGGCCATGTCATCGACCCGCTCCACGCCGCGATCATAGCGATGGACCAGCTCCGCCCACAGGCTGCGGCCGGAGGGCATCGGATGGTCCCATGACACATGGTGGAACCACAGCAAATATGCAGGATCGATGGTTCCGGCATCATCCCACTCTGCCGCTACCTGCGGTGCATATTGCGCCAATGCGTCTCTGCCGCTTGCCGTGCGGTCGAAGCCAATGCCGTCGGCATCGGCGCGGTGGTAGTAGCAGGGGTTCCATTCAGGTCGACCCAGGTCGCAGACCCAGGGGCCTGGGCCGTAGTGGTGGCCCGTCGCCATGAGGTGCGCGAGGCCGAGCGGGGTCATGTAGTCGACAACCGCCTCGCGGCTTTCCAGCATCATCGCAACCACGGCGTCGAGGAAAGGCTCTTCGCGGCTGAAGGTTTGCGCGGCCCATTCGCGGGCGATCTGCTCGCTGGAAAGTGCCGGGTCCCACGCCAGCCGTCCAAAGGCATACCAGTTCGCCTGGTCGAAGTCGGAACCCGACCAGTTGCGGTCCGATCCGGTATTGGCCACCCCTGCCATGCCGACGGGCGCGACAACCTCAGCAACGGTTGCGCCGTGGCCAGTGTCGGCGTCAAGCACTTCCTCCCACATGGGGGCGAGGAAGGCGAGGTGGCTGACAAAGCCAAGATATTCCTTGGTCACCTGCGCTTCGAGCATGAGGTTCGTGTTCGGCATGGCGCCGAACATCGGGTGGAAAGGCTCGCGCGGCTGGAAATCAATGGGTCCGTTCTTGACCTGCACAATGACGTTGTCGGCGAACTGCCCGTCGAGCGGAACGAATTCCTCGTAGGCCTGCTTGGCGCGGTCGGTCTCGTCCTCCGCCGAATAGACGAAGGCGCGCCAGATCACCGTGCCGCGGTCGCCCAGCGCCTCTGCCATCATGTTCGCACCATCGGCGTGGGTGCGGCCGTAGTCCTGCGGGCCGGGCTGGCCTTCGGAATTGGCCTTGACCAGGAAGCCGCCAAAGTCGGGAATGGCAGCGTAGATCTCGTCCGCCTTGGCCTGCCACCACGCGCGCACGGCGGGATCGAGCGGGTCTGCCGTCTCCAGTCCGCCAATGTCGCGAGGGGCACTGAAACGCGCAGAAAGGAACACACGGATACCATAAGGCCTCCAGGCGTCCGCCAACCGCGCCAGCTTTGCGAGATAGCGCTTCTCCAGCATTTCGGCGCGCGCATTGACGTTGTTCACCGCCACTGCATTGATGCCGATACTGGCATTGGCGCGGGCATAATCGATCATTCGCTGGTCGAGCCGCTCGGGCAGGTGCCACCAGTCGAATATCGAGCGTCCGGCATAGCCGCGCTCGACATGGCCATCGGGATTGTCCCAATGGTTGAGCATGCGCAGCGGCATGGCTGGGCTCGACTGTATGTCGAGCGCAAAAGGGTCCGCCCCTTGCGAAAGCTCGCGGAGAAGCGCGAAAACTCCATAGAGGCAGCCAGCGGGATCAATACCATAGACCCTGATGCCTTGGCGGTTTGCGGAGACATCACCCGAACGGATGCCAAAGCTGCCCGGAGCAACCTCCTCGTCATCAAGTTTGCATTTGAGTTTGATAATCCCGTTCTCGTCACCAAACGGGCTAAGTTCCCGCCCGAGCAGTTGTTCAAGTCCGCTATGGAGTTCTTCTATGGCGGTGCGCACCATGGGGTCGTCGCTGGCGCCAAAATCCAGGCCGCTTACGGGATCAAACTCCCGCAACCGTTCCAGCGCCTCGCCTTCCAGCGGGGCATATCGCAGCCACAAATCGTACCCATCCTCAGCCTGCGCGGGGGACGTGAAGGACAGCGCGGCCAGTGCCGTCAGGCATACCGCCGCAAGCCGGTTGACAAGTTCTCTCCCTCGCATCATGGTAGCGCTACCACAAATTGCCGCCCAGTCAAGATGGCGGCGACAGGGAAGAGGGATTATTCAATGCGTAAATTGCTGCGGGCCAGCCTGGTCGCAAGTGCCGGAATCATGGCACTTTCCGGTCCGATTTCGAGCCAGATCGCGGCGCAGGAGCCAGCGACAGAAATCACCCGCCCGATGGCCGATGCCGCTTATTGGGATGCTTCCCTACCCACCGCCGAACGAGTCGCAGATCTCGTTTCGCGCATGACACTGGAAGAAAAGGTCGCGCAGATCATTACGATCTGGGATGGAAAGGCCGATATCCAGGCAGACGATTTCACTTTCAGCCCCGCCGAAGCCAGCGCGAACTATCCGCATGGTGTAGGCCAGATCGCGCGTCCCAGCGACACCAGCGGCCCCGCCAGCCCGCGCACCACGCCGCGCCGCAATATCGAGGATTCGGTCCAGTACGTGATCGACGCGCAGCGCTGGGCGATGGAGCAAACGCGCCTCGGCATTCCGATCCTGTTCCACGAGGAATCGCTCCACGGCTTTGCCGCTAAGGATGCGACCAGCTTCCCGCAGTCGATCGGCCTCGCCTCCACCTGGGACCCGGATCTTGTGCGCGAGGTCAACGACCTCATCGCCGGTGAAGTTCGTGCACGCGGTGTGCACTCGGTGCTCTCCCCCGTTGTCGACGTCGCGCGCGATCCGCGCTGGGGCCGGATCGAGGAAACCTTTGGCGAGGATCCCTTCCTCGTCGGAGAAATGGGTGTCGCTTCGGTTGAAGGCCTGACCGGCGTGGGCACTGACCGCACATTGCGCGAAGGCAAGGTGATGGCCACGCTCAAGCATATGACCGGCCACGGCCAGCCCGAAAGTGGCACCAATGTCGGCCCGGCACAGATTTCCGAGCGTACCTTGCGCGAAATGTTCTTCCCGCCCTTCCAGCAGGTAGTTGAGCGCACCGCCATCGATGCGGTAATGGCGAGCTATAACGAGATCGACGGCATCCCCAGCCACTCCAATGCCTGGCTGCTCAACGACGTGCTGCGCAGAGAATGGGGTTACCAGGGCGCGGTCGTTTCCGACTATTACGCTATCGAGGACCTTTCCCGCCTGCACAACATCGTGCCGGACTATAAGGCGGCGGCGGAGCTAGCGCTCAGGTCCGGCGTGGATGTGGACCTGCCGCAGGGTGCGGCCTTCGAACACCTTGTCGAGAGCGTGAACGATGGCAGCGTTGCGATGGCCGACATCGACCGTGCCGTTTCGCGTTTCCTGACTATGAAGTTCAACGCCGGCCTGTTCGACAATCCCTGGCCGGACATGCAGGCATCGCTTGCATCCAACGGGCCGGAAGGCGTTGCGCTGGCGCTCGAAGCTGCCGAGAAGTCGCTCGTCCTGCTCAAGAACGATGGCGTTCTGCCGCTGGCCCTGCCCGCAGCAGGTGCCGCAGACAAGCCAACCATCGCCGTGATCGGCGAGAACGCCGATGTCGCGCGCCTGGGTGGCTATTACGGCGAACCGCGCGCCACCGTCTCCCCGCTCGATGGCATCCGCACCCTTGTGGGTGACCGCGCCAATGTCGTCTACAGCATGGGTGTCGAGATCACCCAGGGCGATGACGACTGGTGGGAAGACGAAGTGCTGCTGGGTGATCCGGAAGAAAACCGCCGCCGCATTGCCGAAGCGGTGGAAGCCGCGCGCGATGCCGACACGATCATGCTGTTCGTGGGCGATACAGAAAAGACCAGCCGCGAGGGCTGGGCGCCAAGTCACCTGGGTGATGCCACCCAGCTCGACCTTGTCGGCGAACAGAACGAATTGTTCCTGGCGCTGAAGGAACTGGGCAAGCCGATCGTTGCCGTGCTCGTCAACGGCCGCCCGCCCAGCTACCAGACCGTGGCGGCCGAAGCCGATGCCATCCTCGAAACCTGGTACGCGGGTGAACAGCAGGGTACGGCCATCGCCAATGCGCTGTTCGGTCTTGCCAATCCGGGCGGCAAATTGCCGGTGACGGTGGCGCGTGACGTGGGCCAGTTGCCCGTCTTCTACAATTACAAGCCCAGCGCGCGGCGCGGATACCTCTTCGCAGAGGTCAGCCCGCTCTATCCCTTCGGCTATGGCCTGTCCTACACCAGCTTCGACATCGGTGCACCGGTACTATCCTCCGCCAGCATCAGCGCGGGCGAAGGCGTGAGCGTGCGCGTGAGCGTGTCCAACACCGGCGCAATGGCAGGCGACGAAGTGGTGCAGGTCTACCTGCGCGACAATATCAGCTCGGTCACCCGTCCGGTGAAGGAACTGGTCGGCTTCCGGCGCGTTTCACTGGAGCCGGGCGAGAGCACAACGGTCGACATCGCCATCCGGCCTGACAGCTTCGCGCTGTGGAACCGCGACATGCAACGCGTGGTCGAACCGGGCGAATTCACCATCATGGTCGGCCCCAATTCCGAAGAACTGACCGAAGTCACACTGACGGTAGAGCCATGAGCATGCTGGACACAAGCCGCCGCGGCATGCTGCGCCTGATGGCGGGCGGCAGCCTGTCCGCCCTCGCCGTGGCGCAGGCCCCCATGGCTTTCGCGCAGGATGCGGCGCCCATCTACAAGAATGCCGCCGCGCCCATTCCCGCGCGCGTGGCGGACCTGATGGCGCGCATGACGCTGGTCGAAAAGATCCAGCAGATCCGCACCGCCTGGCAGGGCAAGGGCGAGATGATCGACGATCTCGCCTTCAATTCCGCCAAGGCCAGTGCCGCCTTTCCTGATGGTATCGGCCATGTGACCCGGCCCAGCGACAAGCGCGGCGTTCCCGGCATTACCGGCGCGGCTGGCGGCACGGCGGCGCGCTGGCGCACTCCGCAGGAAACGGTGGAATTCATCAACGCGCTGCAGCGCTGGGCGCTGGAGGATACGCGCCTGGGCATCCCGATCCTCGTCCACGAGGAATCGCTCCACGGCTATATGGCCACCGAAGCGACCATGTTCCCGCAGGCGATCGCGCTGTCCGGCACGTTCGAC
Organism: Erythrobacter sp.; assembly: GCA_024642335.1. GTDB lineage: Bacteria > Pseudomonadota > Alphaproteobacteria > Sphingomonadales > Sphingomonadaceae > Alteraurantiacibacter. The sequence continues at coordinate 5,371 of JAHEBH010000040.1, read as the reverse complement.
ACCGACCTGATGCGCCGCGTGCAGTCCGTGATCGCACGCGAAGTGCGCGCGCGCGGCGTGTATTATGTGCTCTCCCCCGTGGTTGACACTGTGCGCGACCCGCGCTGGGGCCGCATCGAAGAAACCTGGGGCGAATGCCCCTATGTCTGCGGCGAGATGGGTGTTGCCGCAGTGGAGGGCCTGCAAGGCCCCGGCAAGTTCGAAAAGCTTGGGCCGGACAAGGTCTTCGCCACGCTCAAGCACATGACCGGCCACGGCCAGCCCGAAGCGGGCAACAACATCAGCCCTGCCCAGCTTTCCGAACGCGAGTTGCGCGAAAACTTCTTCCCGCCTTTCCGCGAAATCGTGCAGCGCACCAGCGTGGGCGCCATCATGCCCAGCTACAACGAGATCGACGGCGTCCCCAGCCATGCCAACACCTGGCTGCTGGGCGATGTGTTGCGTGGCGAGTGGGGCTTCGACGGCATCATCGCCAGCGATTATGGCGGCGTGCACGAACTGTTCACGCTGCACCACGTGGCCGAAAGCATGGAAGATGCAGCGCACCAGTCTCTACTGGCGGGCGTCGACAGCGAATTGCCCGAAGGACAGGCTTTCGCCACGCTGCAGGAAGCGGTCGAGGCCGGCCGCATCCCCGTGGAACTGGTCGATCGCGCCTGTGCGCGCATGCTCACTTTCAAGTTTCGCGCCGGCCTGTTCGAAAACCCCTATGGCGACCGGGAGAAGACCCGGCGGATTACCGGCAACGCCGAAGCCCGCGAACTCGCGCTGGAGGCCGCTCGCAAGAGCATGTGCCTGTTGACCAACAAGGATGGCGCGCTGCCGCTCAATGAAAGCAGCATGGGCAAGGTCGCGGTGATCGGGCCGAACCATGCGATTGCCCGGCTTGGCGGCTATTCCAGCGTGCCCAAGCAGACGATCAGCCTGATCGAAGGCCTGCGGCAGGTCGCGCCCGATGCCGATTTCGTAACGGCACAAGGCGTTTTCATCACCACCAGCGAGGATCGTTCGCAGGACCTGATCTATCTCGCCGACCGCGAGGAGAATTTGCGCCTTATCGAGGAAGCGGTTGAAGTCGCGCGCGGTGCCGACACTATCGTGCTCGCCATTGGTGATACCGAACAAACCAGCCGCGAGGGCTTTGCCCGCAACCACCTTGGCGACCGCACCGATATCGATATCGTCGGCGAACAGAACGAACTGGTCAATGCGCTGGCAACATTGGGCAAGAAGCTCATCGTCTGCGCCATCAATGGCCGTCCTCCCAGCTGGCCCAATGTAGTCGAAAAGGCGGATGCCGTGCTCGAGTGCTGGTATCCCGGCCAGGAAGGCGGCGTGGCGATGGCGGAGACGCTTCTCGGGCGGAACAATCCGGGCGCCAAACTGCCCGTCAGCGTGGTGAGGAACGAAGGGCAGGTCCCGCTGTTCTACAACCGCAAGCCCAGCTCTCGCCGCGGGTATCTGTTCGACGATGCGGGTCCGCTGTTCGCTTTCGGTCACGGCCTGTCCTACACCAGCTTCGACGTGTCGGCTCCCCGCGCTTCGAAGTCGACCTTCGGCACTGAGGAGGATGTAGAGGTCGAGGTGGACGTCACCAACACCGGGTCCGCCGCGGGCGACGAGGTTGTGCAGCTCTACATCACGCGCAAGGATGTGTCGGTCACGCGGCCTGTGCTGGAACTCAAGGGCTTCCGGCGTGTCTCGCTGCAGCCTGGAGAACGGCAGACGCTCGGCTTCACTATCCCTGTTCGCCATCTCGCGATCTGGAACCGCCAGATGCAGGAAGTGAACGAGCCGGGGCCGGTAACCCTGTCCGCAGGCAACAGCAGCGCGAATTTGCGCACAACGGAGATTTCGATCCGATGAGCCTTCGTAACGCACTTCCCATGTCGCGGCGCAGTGCGCTCGCCGGCATCGCCTCGCTGCCCTTGCTGGGCTGCGGTTCGGGCGCACTGTCTGGCGGGAACGCCACGTCGGAAGCCCTCAACGCGGCCGCCCAAAGAAGCGGGCGCCGTTTCGGAAGTGCGATCAACTGGAATGGGCGCGGCGGCGGCGGTTCGATCCAGAACCCGCAATATACCGACATCATCAATGCCGAATGCGGCATTGTGGTGCCGGAAAACGAGCTGAAGTGGCAATGGACCCGCCCCGCAGTCGATGTCTACGATTTCGAGCGGATGGATGCCATCGCTGCCTGGGCCGAGGCCAATGGCAAGGCTCTGCGCGGGCACACATTGCTGTGGCACCGCCCGCAATGGTTCCCCGAATGGCTCAACAATTACGATTACGGCGCCAATCCGGTGCAGGAGGCCGAGCGTATCCTGACCGATCACATCCGCACGCTGACCGACCGCTATCGTGGGCAGATCACCAGCTATGATGTCGTCAACGAAGCCATAGACCATGACAGCCACGGGACGCTGGAAACCAGCCTCAGCCGCGCGATGGGCAGCCCGGAAGCGGTGCTCGACCTTGCCTTCCACACGGCGCGTGAACAGCTGCCCGATGGCGAGCTGGTCTATAACGATTACATGAGCTGGGAGCCCGACCACCGCGCGCATTGCAACGATGTGCTGCGTCTTCTCGAAGGCTTCCGCAAACGCGGTGTGCCGGTCGATACGCTTGGTATTCAGTCGCATATTGAGATCTATTCGATCGACCCCGCATCGGGCGTTGGCCCCTATGCCGAAGCCGAATGGCGCGCCTTCCTGAACGAGGCGGTGGACATGGGCTACAAGCTGATGATCACCGAGTTCGATGTGAAGGACAAGGCGCTGCCATCCGACATTGCCCTGCGCGATGCGAAGGTGGCCGAATATGCGCGGCGCTATTTCGATGTCATGCTCGAATATGGCGAGCTTACCGATATCCTCGCCTGGGGCATGGTAGACGGCTTCAACTGGCTACAGGGCTTCGCCCCGCGCGATGACGAGATGGAAGTGCGCGGCACACCCTTTTCAACCGAATACCAGGCCAAGCCGCTTCGCGAGGAGATCGTGGCATCGCTTCACGAGGCTGCGACCGGTTAGGCCAACAGGCCTCCAACATGATCCTATAGGACAGCTTCCCCACCTGGAGCTGCCAGAAAAGCCCGGCTCCCACCGCCGGGCTTTTCTTTGTCCACCAGGATGGCAGGCAAAACAAAAGGGCCGCCGAGGGAGATCGGCGGCCCTTTCATTTGGGTCAGGAGCTTAGAACTGACCGCGAACGATAAAGGAGAACCTTCGGTCATTCATGAAGTAGGAACGAGCCGCCAGATCGGCCGGATCGCCGGTATAGGCCTGCAGCGTGGTGGTCACTTCGTTGAGCAGGTTCACGCCCTGAATACCGACCCTCAGATTATCTGTGACGTTGTAGAAGATCGACGCGTCGAGCTGCCCCGTCTCGTCATTATAGATCGAGTAGTAGGGGAAGATCACGTCGGTCGCCGTCAACAGGAACTTCGAGCGCCAGTTATATGCTGCACGCACCGACAGCGGCCCTTGCTCCCAGAACACGGTCACATTGGTGTTGTGCTTGGACAGCTGTTCCAGAGGAAGGTTCCCTGGCGGAACCGTCGAGGAGTTTGGAACATTGCCGCCGTTCAGGAAGCTGTTCGGCAGACCGGAGCTTTCGATATAGGTGTAGTTTGCCGACAGGCCCAAGCCGCTCAAAATGCCCGGCAGGAAATCATAGGTCTGCTGGTATGCCAGCTCGAAGCCCTTGATCTTGCCATTGCCATCATAGTTGGCAGGGCCGCGGACAAGCACGTTCTCCGTGACACCATTATTGGTAATCGAACGATCGGTGATCTCCTGATAGAAGAAGCCGTCCACGCTCTTGTAGAACAGATTACCCGTGAGTGAGCCGACCGTGTCGAAATACCATTCGGCGGTCAGGTCAAACTGCCAGGCAGTTGCCGGACGAAGGAAGGGGTTGCCCGCATTCGCCGTCAGATTGCCACTCTGGTCCAGACCGATGGTCAGGAAGTTGCGGATATTGGCGTTGTCCGGACGGGTCAGGACCTTGGAAGCGGCAAAGCGCAACAGCAGTTCCGGGTTGACTTCGAAACGGGCGTTGAAGCTCGGGAGCCAAAAATCGTAACTGGTCCTGGCAAGGTCAGGGCTTAACGCGCCATTGGCAAATGTCTGTAGATCGGCATAACCTTGCGCCCCGCGGTTACAGACGCCACCCGGCACCGAAGGCGGAGTTCCCGGAGGTGCGCCCGGCGGCACAACCGCCGCACAGCGGACATCGAACGGATCAACGATATTGTACCCTTGCTGCGTGCCCACACCGATGCGGCCAGCCGACTGCACGTCTGTCTGCACGTAGCGGACACCGAAGTTACCCCCAATTCGATGACCTGCAAAATCGTCACTACCGAAGGTGAACATGAGATATGCAGCCTTGTCCTGCTGCCCGAGTCCCTGCTTGTCCGTCGGGATATACCCATCGGCGTCAGCTATGTTGTTGGGATCATTAAGGTTTCGGCTTGCCAGCGGGTTCCAGCTCGGGTTTGCGCCCAATGCCCTGGCCTGGCTCTGGATGCTCTGGAAGAACTGGACGCTGCCGTCGTAGTCCTTGATCAGGTCACCCGTGTAATAATAGCCGCCCTGCGGTCCGGGCACGGAACCACGGAAGAAGTTCGGGAAATCGTAATAGGATGTCGAATCTCCGGGCGTATCCGCAATGTTGATCGGACGATTGCCGCTCCAGGTTTCGCTCAGCATACCCCAGTTGTAGGTCGAATACCGGACGTCCTGGTCGCGATCCTGATACCGCGCACCAACCTTTGCACTGCGGATGAAGGAATCATCGCCGAACTCATATTCAAGGTCTGCACGGTAAGCAGATTGCGATCCCTTGCTATCCTCGATGTGGTCCATTGCAGCGCGCCAGAACTGGAAACGCGGGTCGGAGAAGTACTGCGATTCAGTGGCATTCGCCAGATCCGCGCCAGGAGTTGACCAAGTATAGCCCAGCGCCTGTGGCTTGTGCGGAATGACAATCGGGTACTTGCCGGTCAGATCGAGTTCCTGATCGGCAAAGATCGATCCGAACACACTGACGTCCAGGTTCTCCTTGTGCGATTTCGCATAGTGCAAATCCATCGAGGCATGGAGACGGTCGGTCAGCTGGCTTTCAACGGCAAAGCTGAAGTCGGAATTGGTGACCTCGTCCTCGATCTGGCGACGGGCCAGCGATTGCTGCAGGCCGCCGATCGCCACATACGGACTGTTGCCCGGATTACCACGCCAACCGTTGGTGACGCTGGTAATGTAGCCCGACTGGAACAATCCATTCCCATCATAGACATAGTTGGTGAATGCGCCCGGCACACATTGCGCACGTGCCGATCCACCCGGCCCGTTGGCATTCTGCTGACAAC
>JAHEBH010000039.1 GCA_024642335.1 Erythrobacter sp. | reverse complement strand
GCTGGCGGACAGGGTGGGATTCGAACCCACGGTGGGCTTGCACCCACGGCGGTTTTCAAGACCGCTGCATTCAACCGCTCTGCCACCTGTCCGCGCGAGCGAGTGGCGGACTAGCGAGCTTTTCCAGGCTTGTCACGGCCAAGTATGGATTTCGGCCCCGTGACAGCTATTGTCGATTGCCATAAGACAGATTCGACCAAGGTGAGGGTGTTGGCCCGCGCTCAGGTCCGTCTGGGAGAGAGGACATAATCTTGAAGAAGCGACCGCTTTTTGCCGCTGTGGCCACCGCTGTCGGCCTTGCCGTTTCCGCACCTGCGGCTGCCCAGGGTCAATGCACCAGTGAAAGCCTCCAGGAAATGAGCGCCAGCTGGATCGCTGCGCTCGAGCAGGGCACGATGATGACCATGCAATTGGGCGAGTGGGTCGATTATGACCAGAACTTCAAGCGCGCATCGCTCGGCGGGTTTCTTCAACATCCACGCACCGTCGAATACAAGCTTGAGCTGCACGATCTCCAGACCTGCCAGGTGTTTGTCGAGGCCGTGGTAAACAGCGAAATCGGCAAGCAGGTGATCGCAACCCAATTCGGCGCGGGCTTCTTCGGCGTTGGCGGATTCCAGAACATCGTGACCGATGCAAATGATTGGCTGTTCGATGCCGATGCCTTCCGCGGCTATGCCGAGCGCGAAGACTGGTTCATCGTGCCGGAAGCTGACCGCGTAAGCCGCGAGGAGTTGATCGCTGCGGCCAATGCCTATCTCGACCGCTTCAACGATCCGGGCATAGAGGTTCCATGGGGCTACCCCTGCACGCGGATCGAGGGAGGTGCCTACACCGGACGCGGCGAACCAACCGACACGTGCGAACTGGGCATGCCGAATGAGCCCGGAGCTATCGAGATTGTCGAACGGCAATATGTCGCAGACGTGGCCCGTCAGGCTGTCAGCGTCTTGTCGAAATTCGGGCCGGACCAGCTCCCGGACAGCCACACCTTCCGCCTTGAGGGCGGCGTTCTGCGCTATGTGCATGCGGCGACCCATTGCAACGGGCTGGAGCGTTGCGGTTTCCCCTCGCTGGAGGAATTGCAGGCCGGCTGAAGCGGCCTGGTCGGACTATAGGATGGCGGCACCCCCGCAAGGTGCCGAAAAGATGGAGAGAGAGATATGAAGCGCAAGCTCCTTGCCGTACTGGCCGCATCGTCGGCCTTCGCCTTCGCGACCCCCGCTGCAGCACAGGCCGGATGCGAGCGTCCCTTCACCGGAGCAATCGCCGATAGCTGGGTTGCCGCACTGGAACAGGGCACGATGATGACCATGAACCTGGGCGAGTGGGTCGACTATGACGAGAACTTCAAGCGCGCTTCGCTGGGACAGTTCCTCTCCGAACCGCGCGAAGTGGTCTGGCATATGGCGCTGCTCGATACCACGGCTTGCAAGGCCTATGTGGAGGCGGTGACGCGCAAGGAAGACGGCACGATGGAAGTGCTGGCGACGCAGGTCAGCAACGGTTTCTTCGGCACCGGCCCCTTCGACAATATCGTGACCGACGAGGGCGACTGGCTGTTCGATGCAGAACGCACTGCCTATTACGCCAGCCGCGAGAACTGGGGCGAACTTCCCGAAGGCGAACGTGCGGACCGTGCCACATTGATCGCGGCCGCCGATGCCTATCTCGACCTGTTCAAGGACAAGACCGTCGAGGTGCCCTGGGGCACCCCCTGTGCGCGTCTGGAAGGCGGCATCTACACTGGTCGCGGCGAACCGACCGATAGCTGCAATGTCGGGGTGCCCGATGGCGTGGATTTGCTCGAACGCCGCTATGTGGTCGACGAGGTACTTGGGGCGGTAAACGTCTTCCTTGAATTTGGCGGGAACAAGCTGCCCGACAGCCACACTTTCCGCGTTGAGGACGGCAAGTTGCGCTATATCCACACGGTCACCAATTGCGGCGACCAGGACAATTGCGGCTTCCCGCCTTTTGCTGAAATGCTGGCCGACAATCCCGACATGCAGCCCGATCTGGCCGATTAGGCCGCACTCAGGAGCTTTCGGGCTCGTTCAGGACTCGTTCTGCCGCAACTTCGTACGTGGAGGATTCCCTACCGGTGCTTGTCGTGGCAGATTGAGATCATGAACAGAAAATCGCTAGTCTTCGCCTTGTCGTTGTTCGCGGCCGGAAGCGCAGCTTCGTCAGTCGCGCATGCGCAGGAGCAGAGCTTTCCCGCCTATCTGGAAACTGTCGCCAACAAGGCGCGCGCAGAGGGTGTGCGCGATGCGACGATCCGCGAGGTCTTTGCCGACCTTACGCCCAACAACCGCGTGATCGAACTGGATCGCGATAATGTCAGTTCCAGCAGCAACCTGAACCCCGACACCGGCTTTGCCTGGATGTCGAGCTACATCGAGCGGCACAATACGCAATCGCGCATCGACGGCGGCAGGCGGACGATGGCGCGTGTCGCTTCGCTCGCAAACTCTGTCGAGCAGGCATATGGCGTCCCTGCAGAAATCATCGTTGCGATCTGGGGGCATGAAACCGCCTATGGCGCGGTAAAGGGTGGTTTTGACTTGCCGCGATCGCTCGCCACGCTTGCATGGGAAGGCCGCCGCCGCGAACTGTTCGAGCGTGAGCTGATCGATGTCCTGAAGATGGCCGACAGCGGTGTGGCGCGCAACAATCTGGTGGGCAGCTGGGCCGGAGCCTTCGGCAATCCGCAATTCCTGCCGAGCGTATACCTTCGCCTGGCCGTGGATGGCGACGGCGATGGTGCACGCGATATCTGGAACAGCGATGCCGACACATTGCATTCCATCGCCAACTATTTCCGCGAACATGGCTGGCGTGCGGGCGAGCCCTGGGGCGTCCGGGCCTATGTGCCGAATTCGGTGGACCGGAATGCCGTTGCCGGCGATTTCGTGGATCCCGAGTGCCCCCGCGTCCACCCGCGCCACAGCAAGTTGCTGCCCGTCAGCGAATGGCGCGCAATGGGCGTCATCCCCAGCGGCGAGATCGGCGATGATGTGATGGCCATGCTGTTCGAACCAGATGGCCCTGCGGCCCCAGGCTATCTTGTGACCCGGAATTTCAGGGCTATCCTCGAATATAATTGCTCGAACTATTACGCGATGAGCGTCGGCCTTCTGGCAGACGAAATCGCACGCTGAGAACTCCCGCCTGCGCCTCGCCAACGACCATATGGCGGGTTATACCGATGCCCGAATCCTGACACACAGCTAGGTCCCGCTTGCATGCTGCAACCGGGCGGGGGACAGTTTTGAAGACATTGCGGGGCATCTGGTTGTTGGGCGCCATGACGACGCTGTTCTGCGCCGTGCCGGCCAGCGCCCAATTTGTGCCCGTTGATCCGGACATTCCCGTTGTCCTGTTGAAGGATATCTCCAACGGCCAGATCCTCTATGCCCGAGAGGCAGAGCGCCGCTTCATGCCGGCTTCCGTCACCAAGACAATGACTGCCTTCACGGCCTTTGAACTGATCAAGGAAGGCAAGATTCGCCCTTCCTCGCACTACCTCATCACTCCCGAATTGCAGGAGGCGTGGTATGCAAACGGGTCAAACATGTTCCTTCGCGCCGGTGACCGGCCCACGATCGGCGAATTGATCCTTGGTGCGACCACCGTTTCCGGCAATGACGCCAGCGTTGCCCTTGCCATGGCATCGGTCGGGTCTCTGGAGGGCTGGATCGACCTGATGAACGCCAACGCGCGTGAACTTGGCATGCGCAATACGTATTTCGGTTCTGCCAATGGCCTGCCGGATGAGGGGCGCACCTTCACCTCGGCGCAGGACCTTTCGCTGCTGGCAGAAGCGCTGGTAACGCGTCACCCGGATCTTTACCGGCGCTACTTCGGTCATCGCACGCTGACCTGGTCAGGCATCACCCAGCAAAATCATGACCCGGTAACCGGAAGGGTTCGGGGTGGAGACGGAATCAAGACGGGCTTCACAAACGAGGCGGGAAATACCGTGCTCGGTTCTGCCGAGCGTGATGGCAGGCGGCTCGTCGTTGTGCTTGCCGGCGCTCCCAACGCGCAAAAGAGGGACCAGGCGGCCCGCGCTTTGCTGGAGTGGGGGTTTGCCGAATTCACCTTGCGTAAGCTGGCAGAACAGGGAAGCGCAATCGGTGAAGCGAAAGTCCAGAACGGGGCGGCAACGAAAGTGCCCTTGCGCGCGGGCCGCGTTGTCGGCTTTGCCTTGCCGGAAGGGGCAAGCGGGGCGGTAAGCACAACCATTCGCTATCATGGGCCCGTTTCCGCTCCGATTGCCGAAGGCGACCATATCGCGGACCTGCGGATAGAGGTTGAAGGTCAGCCACCGTTCGATATCCCGCTCGTTGCTGCCAAGAATGTGGCCGAGGCGGGTTTCCTGATGCGGATATTCAACGGGTTGTTGGGGTTCGTCAGCTGATGGCGGGAAGGTTCATCACCTTCGAAGGGGGCGAAGGCGTGGGCAAGTCCACGCAGGTCAAGCTTCTGGCACAGGCGCTGGAACAATCGGGCGCTTCGGTCATCACCACCCGCGAGCCGGGTGGAACCAGGGGAGCCGAAGCTATCCGCACCCTGCTGCTCGATCCGGAAGGTGAAGGCTGGACCCCGGAAGCCGAAGTGCTGTTGTTTGCCGCGGCGCGTTCGGATCATGTCGAGCGCGTTATCCGCCCGGCGCTGCAAGCCGGGAAATGGGTATTGTGTGACCGGTTTGTCGATTCCACCCGCGCATATCAGGGAGGGGAGGGGAGTGTATCGGATGCCGATGTGCTCACCCTGCACCGCATAGGATCAAAGGGATTGCTCCCCGACCTCACTATCCTGCTTGAAGCCGCAGACCGCGATACCGCGGATCGATTGCGTGCGCGCGACGGCGACAATAGTGACCGGATCGGCGGGCGTGACCAGTCTTTCCACCATGCTGTTGCACAACGATTTGCTTCGATCGCGCAGAGTGAGCCGGAGCGCTTTGTCCGCGTTGACGGATCGGGCACGCCGGAAGAGGTGCACGAGCGTGTCCTGGCCGCAGTCCGGGGCAGGTTGGGGCCGATCGGATGAGTTTCATCGGCCATGAACAGGCGTGGGGGGAGTGGCGTGCTGCGCTGGCCGGTCCGCGCATGCATCACGGGTGGATACTTGCCGGGAAGCGGGGCATCGGCAAGGCCGGTTTCGCCTTGCAGGCAGCGCGTGAACTGGTGGCGGAGCCGGGTGTCGACCAGCCCAAGGGCAATCATCCCGATATTATCATCCTTTCCCATCTCCCCGCCAACAAGGAAGAGGAGAAGAAGAGGGATGAAGGCAAGGCCTACCAGCTCAAGCGCAATATCTCGGTCGACCAGATTCGCGAGATGCAACAGCGGCTAACCACCCGGCCAACACTGGGGTCACGCCGTGCGATCATCATCGATCCAGCAGACGATATGGAAAAGGGCGCTTCCAACGCCTTGCTCAAGAGTCTGGAGGAGCCTCCCGTCGGCAGCTTCTTCCTGCTGGTCACGCACCGTCCCGGTCGCCTCTTGCCGACGATCAGGTCGCGCTGCCGCATGCTCTCCTTCCCGCAATTGTCGCAGAGCCAACTCGAGACCATCCTGGCGCGCGAAGCTCCCGAGGCAAACGCTGCGACGCGAGCCGCAGCCATCGCCGCATCTGGCGGATCACCGGGTGCGGCGCTCGATTTCGTCGAGATGGACCTGGGAAAGCTTCATTCCCTGATGTGCGAGATTGCAGAGAGAGGCGATGATGATTTTTCGTTCAGGGGGCGTATGGCAGACGCGATGGGCCCCCGCCCGACGCGCGAGAGGCAACTCGCCGCGGTCGAACTGGCGCGCGCTGTGGTGGCGCAGCGCATGGGTACCATCGGTGCCCGCGACATTCCGGGCCTGGTCGAAGCGCATGGCGAGCTTTCACGCCTGACCGCGCAGGTGCCGACCTACAACTTCGATCCCGGGCTGCTGGTGCTGGAAATAGGCAGCTTGCTCACCGGCCTCGCCACTTCTAGGGAAGCCGCCGATGGCTGATCCCTACTATATTACCACCGCGATTCATTATCCCAATGGCAAGCCGCATATCGGTCATGCCTATGAGACGATTGCCGCCGACGTGATGGCACGCTTCCAGCGCCTGCAGGGGCGTGAGGTGCGCTTCCAGACGGGCACGGACGAGCACGGGCTCAAGATGGCCCAGAAGGCACGCGATCTGGGGGTCACTCCGCGCGAACTGGCTGACGAAATGTCAGGCTATTTCCGCGCATTGTTCGACAAGCTTGATATCTCTTATGACCGCTTCATCCGCACGACGGAAGACGAGCACCATCGCGCCAGCCAGGCAATCTGGCAGGCGATGGAGGCCAATGGCGACCTTTATCTCGACCGGTACGAGGGTTGGTACTCCATTCGCGACGAAGCCTATTACGACGAGAGCGAGCTGACCGACGGAGAAGGGGGCGAAAAGCTCTCCCCGCAAGGTACGCCGGTGGAATGGACGGTCGAGGAGAGCTGGTTCTTCCGCCTGTCCAAATACCAGGATCCTCTGTTGGCGCTCTATCGAGGCAATCCCGACTTCATCCAGCCTGACAGTCGCCGCAACGAGGTTGTGCGGTTTGTCGAAGGTGGCCTGCGCGATCTTTCGGTCAGTCGCACCAGCTTCGACTGGGGCGTAAAGGTTCCGGGCCACGAAGACCATGTGATGTATGTCTGGGTCGATGCGCTGACCAACTATATCACCGGCCTTGGCTATCCCGACCAGACGGAGATGATGGCGAAATTCTGGCCTGCTGACCTGCATTTGATCGGCAAGGATATCGTGCGTTTCCACGCCGTCTATTGGCCCGCCTTCCTGATGAGCGCGGGCATTGCAGTACCGAAGAAGGTGTACGGCCACGGCTTCCTGCTCAATCGCGGGCAGAAGGAATCGAAGTCGCTCGGTAATGTCACCGATCCGGCGGAACTGGCGGACAGGTTCGGCGTCGATCCCTTGCGTTATTTCCTGCTGCGCGAATTTTCCTTCGGGCAGGATGGTAGCTACTCGCAGGAAGCGATCGTCAACCGTAACAATGCGGAGCTGGCGAACAGTTTCGGTAATCTCGCGCAGCGCGTTCTTTCAATGATTTACAAGAACTTAAAAGGGAGATTGGAGCGCGTTGAAGCAACGGAACAAGATATAAACCTCATCGCCACCGTTGCCGACGCTTGCAGGACCGAGCTGCCACGTGCCTTTGAGAAACTAGCATTTTCTGAAGGAATAGAAGCTTGGATGCGGGCAGTCTATGCGTGCAACCAATACGTTGACGAGCAAGCACCGTGGGCCCTTCGAAAAACTGACCCAGAACGAATGAAGGTTGTCCTCTACACGCTCTTTTTAGTCATTCGGGACCTTGCCATCGCGATCCAACCTGTCATTCCCCAAAAGGCCGGTGCGCTCCTCGATCAGCTCGGCGTGACTGCCGAGCAGCGATCCTATGCTGACCTAGAAGACGTTGATTGGTATCTGCGATTAGTCGACAGCGGGTTTTCTTTGGACAAGCCGGAAGGCCTGTTCCCGCGCCTCGAATTGCCCGAGGAAGAACGCACCTGATGCTCGTCGATAGCCATTGTCACCTAAACTATAAGGGTCTGGTAGAGCGCCAGGGTGATGTGCTGGACAATGCGCGTGCTGCGGGGGTTTCCGCTTTCCTCAATATCTCGACGCGGCAAAGCGAATGGGACGACATTGTCGCAACGGCCGAACGCGAAAACGATGTCTGGGCCAGTATTGGCATCCACCCACACGAGGCGGACAAGCACGCCGATCTGGGGAAGGGTGCCCTGCTCGAAGCGGCCTTGCATCCCCGCGTGATCGCGATCGGGGAAACCGGGCTCGATTACTATTACGACAAGTCCGATCGCGAGGTGCAGAAGGCGCTGTTCCGCATCCATATAGCGGTGTCGCGCGAAACGGGCCTGCCGCTGATTATCCATACGCGCGATGCGGATGAGGATACGGCGGCGATCTTGGCCGAAGAGATGGAGAAGGGCGCGTTTCCCGCGCTGATCCACTGTTTTACCGCTTCTGCCGGATTTGGCCGAAAGGTTCTGGATCTGGGACTGACGATTTCCCTGTCAGGCATCGTCACCTTCAGGAATGCCGCAGAAATTCAGGAATTTGCCAGGGAAATTCCCGCCGACAGGATGCTGGTGGAGACAGACAGCCCTTTCCTTGCGCCTGTCCCGCATCGCGGCAAGACCTGCGAGCCTGCTTTTGTCCGCAATACTGCGGAGTTCGTGGCCGAACTGCGCGGCGAAGATGTGGATCAGCTGGCCGCACAAACCACGCGCAATTTCTACGCTCTCTTCAGCAAGGCCACTCCGTGAAGCTGATCGTCCTCGGCTCGGGAACATCGACCGGCGTACCGCGGATCGGCGGCGACTGGGGCGAATGCGATCCGAACGAGCCAAAGAACCGGCGTACTCGCGTGTCGATCATCGTCGAAAGCGCGCAGGGATCGCGGTTGCTGGTCGATACATCCACCGATCTGCGCCAGCAGTTGCTTGCCAACAAGATCGACAGGATCGATGGTGTTTTCTGGACGCACGATCACGCCGATCACTGCCACGGGATCGATGATCTTCGTCCCTTGCGCTTTGGCCGGGCGGCAGCGCTCCCGGGATTTGCTTCGCATACCACCATGCAAAGCCTCAAACACCGCTTCAACTATGTCTTCAACGGCCAATTCGGTTATCCGAGCATCGTGGAGATCAATTCGCTCGATCTGGTCAAGATCTACGCCGGTTTTGCCGTGGATTCGGTGGAAATGCCGCATGGCCCCACCATGACGACTGGATATCGGTTTGAAGCAGACGGTAAATCAATAGCTTATACGACAGACTTCAGCGAGATTACCAGCGAGATGATCGACGTGTTCTATGACGTCGATATACTTGTGACCGACTGCCTGCGGCGCGAAGCGCATCCTACGCACTGCAATCTGACTATGGCCCTCGAGTTCGCCCGGGAAACGCGTGCTGGCATCACGGTGCTTAGCCATCTCGACAAAAGCATGGATTACGCGACATTGAGTGCCGAGTTGCCGGGCAATGTGCTGGTTGGATATGACGGGATGGAGCTGGTTGCATGACCGAGTTCGGGATCATTTCACTAATTGCCTTGGCCGGTTGGCTTGCTTTGGCGCTGGGCGCATATCGTGCTCACCAGGTCGGAATGGGAAGAACCATCGTCATGGGTCTGATTTGGGGGTCGATTTTTCTTTTTGTCGCGATGATATTCACGGCGATCGGATGGTAGGGGTGTTGACCATCAGGCTCAGCCACAACAGTTCGTATTTAACATAATATATATTATCATTCCAATATGTCACAGGAAATCAACCGCCTTCTCCGCATCATGGCCCGCCTCCGCGACCCAGATCGCGGATGCGAATGGGACGTTGCGCAGGACTTCTCGACGATCGCACCCTATACGATCGAAGAAGCCTACGAAGTCGCAGACGCAATCGAGCGCGGTGATATGGACGATCTGCGCGGCGAACTCGGCGACCTTCTGCTCCAGGTGGTGTTCCATGCGCGCATGGCCGAAGAAGCAGGTCTTTTCACCTTCGCCGACGTAGCGAAGTCGATTTCAGACAAGATGGAAACGCGCCATCCGCATGTTTTCGGCGATGCAGGCGGCACGATGACCTCGCGCCACTGGGAAGAATTGAAGGCGACCGAACGGGAACAGAATGGTGCTCAAAGCGCGCTGGAAGGCGTTGCGAAGGCTCTGCCGGCGCTTATGCGGGCCGAAAAACTCCAGAAGCGCGCAGCCATGGTGGGTTTCGACTGGCCTGACCTGGCGGGACCACGTGCCAAGCTGGAAGAGGAGCTCGACGAGCTCGCACAGGCCGAGGAAGAAGATCGCCTGCTGGAGGCCGGAGACGTTCTCTTCGCAGCCGTCAATATCATCCGCCACTATGGCATCGATGCCGAGCGGGCATTGCGGGCAACCAATTCCAAGTTCGAAAGGCGGTTCCGCTTGATGGAGCAACTCGCCGCCGATGACGGCATGAATTTCGACGAATTGCCACTGGACGAACAGGAAGCCTATTGGCTGCGCGCGAAGGACAGCGTGGGCTAGTTCTCGGCGTGTCTTTCGGCCCAGGCCTTGGCACCCGCCTGGGACTGGCGCTCGATGCTTGGCACTGCGATTGCCGCACCCGGACTGATGGCAACACCGAGATAGTCACCAATCTGGGCAATTGCGGTGTCTGGCTCTGCCAAAACGTCTTCAAACCACAATATCAGTGGTACGATGCCGATGTCGCGATACATCGCTCCCCACCCCTCCTCCTGCTGTTCGAGCATTTTGGCAGCGCGTTGCAGGGCGATTTCGGAGTAATCCGGCTCCACTCGCCCTCCTACCTCCTGTTCCTTGCGCCAGATCCCGCTCATGAGCGCGCGTGCATAGGAGATGGCGTGGGTGGTCTTGTCGCGGCGGCGCAGTTGTACGACCTTGCGGCTCGATCCGGGCCCGACAAGAAATCGCATCACCTCGTCAACCAGGACAGGGTTGTCCTGCTGCAGATAATGAAGTTGCCCCGGGAAGGTTTTCAACCCGAACACGCCATTGGGTGATGTGCGCCTGAGGAGAGCGTTCTGCCACAATTGCGATTGTTGCCCGGGGTCACCATGTACGGCGCCATAAGGTCCGGAAGGCTCAAAATTGAGGTATTCAAGCGGCGCGCCGAGGCATCCGGTGGACCACAAGAGGTGGCTGACATAGGTGCTGCCAGCACGCGGGACGGAGGCCAGGAGATAAGTCTTCTCCGGCGGCCCCGATCGCACAGGAAAATCGAACCTGTCCTCGTAGCCGGTAGTGATCCCTTCAAGCATGGTGCCGGACAATCAAGGGCTTGTGCCGCGCGGTCAAGCGCCGATCAACTGCCCATCGCAAGGTAACGGCCATATTCGCGGGCCGTCAGGCGAACCTTGAGTTGGTGTGCAGGTTCTCCTTCGGATTGCCCGCCCTCTTCGTCTGACAGCACCTCGCCATGGGCATAAAGCCATGCGAGACGCTGTCCGTTGCTGCTGGGGATGGTGAACACGTGCAGTTGGGCATCGCCTGTAAGGCGCTGTCCGAGCAGTTCGACCAGGGCGTCGAAACCGAAACCCGTCTGCGCCGATAGCGGAAGGATATCGGGATCGCCTTGCGCCAGCCCGCCCAGCTCCTCGCGCCTTTCGTCGTCAAGCAGATCCCACTTGTTCCAGACTTCGATAATCGGAACGCCGCTTGCCTCGCCCTCTTCCCCGTTAGTAACGCCAAGGTCTGCAAGGACAGATAGCACCTGCGCTTTCTGCATGGCGCTGTCTGGATTGGCGATATCGCGCACGTGCAGGATGATATCGGCGGAGGTCACCTCTTCCAGCGTGGCCCGAAACGCAGCGACCAACTGTGTCGGAAGGTCCGATATGAAGCCGACCGTATCGGAAAGGATGGCCTTTTCGACACCGGGCAAGGATATGGCGCGCATGGTGGGGTCCAGCGTCGCGAAGAGCAGGTCTTCGGCCATCACATCCGCCCCGGTCATGTGGTTGAACAGGGTAGATTTGCCGGCATTGGTATAGCCGACCAGCGCGATCACCGGCCAGGGTGCCCTTCCCCGCCGTTTGCGATGCAGTTCGCGCGTCTTGCGGACCTGTTCCAGGTCGCGGCGCAATTTGGCCATGCGATTGCGGATCAATCGCCGGTCGGCCTCGATCTGCGTTTCGCCGGGACCGCCCAGGAAGCCGAAACCACCGCGCTGCCGTTCAAGGTGCGTCCAACTGCGCACAAGGCGGCTTTGCTGGTAGTCGAGGTGCGCCAGTTCGACCTGCAGCCGACCTTCCGCGGTCGATGCCCGTTCGCCGAAGATCTCCAGGATCAGCCCGGTGCGATCGATGACCTTGCGCCTGAGTTTGTCTTCGAGGTTGCGTTGCTGGATCGGCGAAAGCGCACCATCCACGATGACGAGATCGGCTTCGTGCAGTTCGCAATCGGCCTGGATGCGCTGGACTTGCCCTTCACCGAACAGCGTGTTCGGCCGGACGGTGCGAACCGGGAGGATGTAGGCTTCGACAACGACGATCCCGATGGCGAGAGCAAGGCCCTTGGCCTCATCCAGTCGCGCTTCCGGATCCTGGCTGGAACGTTGCCCCTTGATGTCCGGGCACAGGACAAGGGCCCGCGCACCGCGGGTAACCTCGCCCTCTACCTCATCATTGTTGAATATCAGTCGTCGCCTTCATCATCGAAGTCACCGCTCAGGTCGACATGGGTTGCCGGCTGAATGGTTGAAACGGCATGCTTGTAGGCCAGTTGCACAAAGCCGTCGCGCTCCAGCAGCATGCAGAAAAGGTCGAAATTGGCGATTCGTCCCTGCAACATCACGCCATTGACCAGGAACATGGTCACCTGGACTTCGGCATCGCGCACGCTGGAAAGGAAGATGTCCTGCAGAAGCCGCTGCTTGCGGTTGCCCTCTCCCGGCAAGCCAAACTGGTCCGCATCCACGGGATTGCCCGGCATGATGGTCGAAATCGCATGCTTGTAAACTAGCTGGGACTGGCCATCGCGCCGAAGAAGGATCGAGAAATTGTCAAACCAGGTCACAATGCCCTGCAGCTTCACGCCCTTCACCAGGAACATGGTGACGGGGATCTTTTCCTTGCGCAGGTAGTTCAGGAAAACGTCCTGAAGGTTGCCGATTCTTGCCAGAGCCGGTTCATCCTTCCCTTCTGCAGAATCTGCCGGTTTCGGGCGCGCAGAAAGTGTTGATCTGGTCATATCTTTTTGACTCCTTCTTTTTGGCGAATGCTTGTCGCACCCGCGATCTGGCTGAGGAATGTGACAAGCTTCCTACAGCCGGCTCGAAACTGGACCGTGATCGAGAATCAACGCGTCCAACCCGATATGTTTACACGAGTTATTCGTTCTCGTCTGTATTTTCACTAGTTTCCTTGCGCTCGCCCATGCCCAGTATCTTGAGCTTGCGGTGCAGGGCAGATCGTTCCATGCCGATAAATCCGGCTGTCTTGGAAATATTGCCCGAGAAGCGGCGGATCTGGATGCGCAGATATTCCCGTTCGAAGCTCTCGCGCGCCTCGCGCAGCGGCACGCCCATCAACGACGACATGCCCGTGCCCTCCTCGCTCGATCCACCGACAATTTCGGGCGGCAACATATCCGGCTCGATCTTGCCGAACTTGCCCTTGGGGGCAAGGATGACAGTGCGTTCCACCACATTGCGCAACTGGCGGACATTACCCGGCCAGTCATAAGCCTGCATCGCAGCCATGGCCTCTGGCGTTATCACAGGTGGCTGGAGCCCCTGTTCGCGGGCGTACCGTGTAAAGAAATGATCACCGAGGGCCGGAATATCGTCTCGCCTGTCAGCCAGCGAGGGGATGGTGATGGGCACGACATTGAGGCGATAGAACAGGTCTTCGCGGAAACGCTTCTCTTCGATTTCCTGTTCGAGGTTCTTGGCAGTGGAGGACACCACGCGAACGTCCACGCCAACCTGGCGATTGCCACCCACACGAACAAAACTCTGGTCCGTCAGAACGCGCAATATCCGCGCCTGTGTGTTGAGCGGCATGTCCGCGACTTCATCCAGGTACAAGGTTCCGCCATTGGCCAGTTCCAGCAGGCCCTGGCGCACCAGATTGCCATCGGCCTCCTCGCCGAAGAGCTCCTGCTCGAACCGTTCCGGCGTGATCCGGGCGGAATTGACCGTGACGAATGCATTGTCGGCCCGCGGGCTCCATGCATGCAGAAGCCGTGCAGCAACCTCCTTGCCCGATCCGCCAGGACCGCTGATCAACACGCGGCTGCCGGTATTGGCGACACGCTTGAGCGTTGCGCGCAGCTGGTTGATGACATTGGAATTGCCGGTGAATTCATCGGGTGCAGCAAACCCTTCGCGCAGGCGGGCATTTTCCCGCCGCAGGCGCTCGGTTTCGGTCGCACGTTCGACCAGGTGCAGCAGTCGTTCTGCCTCGAAAGGCTTCTCGATGAAGTCCATCGCTCCGCGGCTGACGGCGGAAACAGCCGTATCGATGTTGCCGTGTCCGGAAAAGATGATCACCGGCAGTGCCGGTTCGCGCGCCTTGATCGCATCGAGCACTTCCAGCCCGTCCATCGGGCTGCCGTGCAGCCATACGTCGAGCAACACAAGGCTGGGTCGCCGCTCATCGACCATGGCGATGGCGGAGGTGCTGTCACCGGCTGTGCGGCATTCGTAACCCTCGTCGCTGAGCACGCCGGCAACAAGTTCGCGAATATCCTGTTCATCGTCCACGACGAGGATGTCCAGCGCCATCAATCATACTCCTTGAGGGTCATTCTGCGGCCTCGCTTCCGGCCTCAAAACTTTGCGGGTGGTAGGCAAATCGCATGGTGGCAACAGTGCCCCCACCTTCAACCGAATAGAACGCCAGTTCTCCGCCGTGTTCTTCGATGATCTTCTTCACGATCGCGAGGCCGAGGCCAGTGCCCTTCTCGCGCGTGGTGACATAGGGCTCCATGATATTTTCATGGCTTCCGGGAAGGCCAATGCCATTGTCGGATACGGTCACGCAGATATGGTATTTCTCGTTGTCGACCCTGACCTCGATCTTTCCTCGATAATCGGGCTCTGCCTCGCGGCGGCGGGTGTCCACAGCTTCGGCCGCGTTCTTCAGCACATTGGTCATCGCCTGGCCGAACTGGTGCCTGTCGCATTCGATATGCGGAACTTCATCCGCTGCGGCAATCGTGTAGATCGTCTCGGGGTTGCCAACTTCCTGCAGGAACACCGCCTGACGAACGAGATCGACGGCATCTTCGGTGCGGAAGACTGGCTTGGGCAGACGCGCGAACGAGGAGAACTCGTCCACCATCTTGCGCAATTCGCCAACCTGGCGGATGATCGTGCCGGTCAACTCGTCGAAGAGTTCGGCATCCTTCTCGATCTGCCTGCCGTAGCGGCGTTTCAGGCGCTCTGTTGCAAGCTGGATTGGCGTGAGCGGGTTCTTGATCTCATGCGCGATGCGGCGGGCGACATCGGACCATGCAGCCTGCCGCTGGTCGAACAGCTGGCGGGTAATGTCTTCGAAGGTGATCACATAGCCTTCATCTGCCGGCGCTGCTTTGACAGCCAGGGTGAGCAGTTCGTTGTCCTTGGCGTATTGCACCAGCCCGCTGCTCGCCTCTGCTTGCACAAGCGCAGCCATATCTGGCGCAATATCCTCGAGCTTGAGGCCAAGGACAGTGGGTCCCGATTTGTCGAGCAGCAGTTCCTGCGCCGAACTGTTCATCAGCAGGATCTGGCCTTCGGAATCGATGGAAATGATGCCAGCTGTGATTGATTGCAGCACAGCCTCGATAAAGGCGCGGCGTTCACCCAGCTGGCGGTTCGCACCGAGCAGGGCGTCGGTCTGCTTTCCGATCTGGGCCGTCATGCGGTTGAACGCGCGGTTGAGCAGCCCGATCTCGTCCGGTCCGGTCCGGCCCGAGACGCGAATGGAATAATTGCCGCTGCCGATCTCGCGCGATGCGTTGACGAGTTCTGCGAGTGGCTTCACCTGCCTGTCCGCGAACCGCAAGGCGGCCCAGACTGCAAGGCTGACCAATGCGATCGAAACAGCGAACAGCAGCAGGTTGAAGCGCAATTGCAGCACCCGCGCTCGTGCGCTCAACACTTCGTAGGATTCGACGACATTCTGTGCGCGTTCCCACTGCAGCAGGGCCTCTGCCTGCGAATCCTTGGAAATCTGCAGATAGAGTCCGGCCTCGCCGTCGAGCGAGGTAACTGCTTCGGTGCTTTCTGCTGTAGCCAGAACGACAACCTGCTGTCCGGTCTCGCGCAGTTCAGCGATCATCGGTGCAACCGAACCAGTACTCCATTCATCTGCGTCTGGGTCAGTGATGGCCAAGGTCCGCAACTCACCATCCAGACCTTCGAGCAGGATCGCGCTGCCGCTGAGATTGCGGCTGTAAGCCTGCAATCCATATTGGTACTCGAACTCGCCGCTGGTGATGGGCAATGTCTGCAACAGGAAGCGAACGTCGGTTGCCATCGCCAAGGCTTCTTCACCGACCTCCCGCTGGTTTTCATCGTAATAGCCGCGCGCAAGATCATTCGCGTTTTCGAGAATGCCGCGCTGCTGGTCGGAGAACCAGAATTCGACGCCGGACTGGAACAGCACAGACGCAAAGACTGCCACAGAAAGCGTGGGAATGGCCGCGATCAGCGAGAAGAAGAACACCAGGTTGACATGCAGCCTCGCCCCTGTGCCACCTGCCCTGCGGATGGCGATGCGGCGGCCCCACAGGACGATCAGGCCCAATGCCGGGATCAAGGTTCCCACCAGCATGGCAGCGGCCATCGCGGATGGAACCAGCTCATCAGGTTCCGACAGGCGGGACAATGACAGGTAGGACACGAACAGCATCGTCACCAGCGACACCGCGCAAATCACTTCCAGCCACAGGAACACGTTGCGGCGACGTGCCGAAACCTGCACGCGGCGCCACCAGTGCGGAAAGCGCCGCGTTACGCGTTCTGATGCGTGGGGAGATTCTGCCTTAGCCACGTTGCAAGCTTACAACGCCCCTGTTGCCAATTTGCAAGGGTTTTGTCTGGCCTTGTTCAGACTAATTTTCCTTGCCAAACCTTTCAGGATCGATTTCCAGATCGACCAACCGCTTGCGCAATGTGTTGCGGTTGATGCCCAGCAAATGGGCTGCGCGAAGCTGGTTACCGCCTGTCTTGGCCAGAGCATGTTCGAATAGTGGGCGCTCCAGAACCGCCAGGGCCGCATGGTAGAGGTTCCCGTCCGGCAGCTGTATGGCATTCAGCCAGGACGAAACGGCATTGCCGATATCTCCACCGTTCGAAGGCGCGGCCTCGGCAGGGGCAGCATTAAGAAGGTCGTTGATTGCCGCAGCGTCGATTTCGTCTTCCCGTGCCAGCAGCGCTGCCCGGAACATGAAATTGCGCAGTTCCCTGACATTGCCGCGCCAGGGTTGGGCGTTGAGTACTGCGATACCCTGCGCGGAAAGGCGCCTTTGCGGCAATCCCTCGCTCGCTGCCTTGCGCAGGAAATGACGCGCGAGTGGTTCGATATCGTCTCTCCGTTCCCGCAGCGGAGGCAGCTGGATCGGCACGACATTGAGGCGGTAAAACAGATCCTCGCGAAAAGTGCCCGCCGCAATCATCGGCTCAAGGTCACGATTGGTGGCCGCAATGATCCTGACATCGATGGCAATTTCCTGATTGCCGCCCACGCGCCGGATGCGGCCCGATTGCAGGGCGCGCAGCAGCCGCGTTTGTGCCTCCGGCGGCATGTCACCGATTTCGTCCAGGAACAGCGTCCCGCTATTCGCCTGTTCGAACTTGCCGATATTGCGGCTGGTCGCCCCCGTGAAGGAACCCTTTTCGTGGCCAAACAACTCGCTTTCGATCAACTCGCGGGGGATCGCGGCCGTGTTCACCGCAACGAACGGACCGTGCTTGCGCGAACCGAGCTGGTGGATGGCTTCTGCGACCAGTTCCTTGCCCGTACCTGATTCGCCCAGCACCAGGACCGTCAGATCATTTCGCAGAACGCGAGTGATCATGCGGTAGACATCCTGCATGGGCTGGCTGCGCCCGATCAGGGGAAGGCCTTCGCCGGGATCGCCCTCCTCTTCACTGTCAGAACTCCTCGCGTCCGCTGCCTGGATGGCGGCACGCACCAGCTCGTCGAGGTCGAACGGCTTGGGAAAATACTCGAATGCGCCGGTCTCTGTCGCTCGTACAGCCGTATCGAGCGTGTTCTGTGCCGACAGGATGATGATCGGCAAATCGGGGTGGTCATCATGCACCCCTCCCAGCGTCTCGATCCCGTCGCCGTCCAGCAGGATGACATCGGTCAGCATCACGTCATATTCGTTGGCCGAGAGCAAGCGGTCGCGATCGGCGATCTTGTCACACCGGTCGACGCTGAAGGCTTCGTCCTCCAGCGCAGCGGTAATCACCATGGCAATGGAGCTGTCATCCTCTACCAGCAGGGCGCGGCGGGCCATGTTCTTCTCCTATTTCGCCATCGGAAGATGGATGCGGAAATGCGTCCACCCGCCTGTTTCATCGCGTTCGTGACTGATGCGGCCATCCATGTCGCGCACAAGCTTCTGCACCAGTGCCAGGCCCAGGCCCTGTCCGTTCTTCTTGCTCGATACGAAAGGCTCGAAGATGTGGTCGTTGACCGACGGATCAATGCCCGGCCCGTTGTCGCTGACCTGGATTTCGATCGGCAGTTTGACCGGCCTTCCCAGCCTGATGACATTCATCACCAGCCCGCTGACAAAGCGGGTGCGAATGATCACCTCGGGCTCTGCCTGTTCCGCGCAAGCGTCCCGCGCATTGGCGATAAGGTTGATCAGCACCTGCACCAGTGCGCCTTCATTGCCCAATACAGGGGGCAAGGATGGGTCGAATTCCTCGCGAATCTTGAAAGGGTTTTGGGAGGCTGCTTTCACCGTATCGATCGCGCGGTGAACCGCCGCGTGCAGGTTCAGCGGCACAACCGGCTCCGCCTTTTCGCGGCCGAGACGCTGCATCCGGTCGATCAGTTGCGCAATGCGGTCAACCTCGTCTGCAATCAGATCGGTCAGGTTGCGGTCCTGCTCCTGCAGTTTTCGCGAAACCAGCTGGGCAGCCCCGCGGATGGCTGCCAGCGGGTTCTTGATCTCGTGGGCAAGAACGGCCGGCCCGCGCAAGGTCGTGGATCGATCCTCGCCTTCGAAACGCTCGCCCTGCCCTGCGTCGGACAAGGTCACCACCCGCCATCCCGGATTGGCTTGCATGGCCGAGATGGTGAGGTTGACCTTGAGTTTCCGCTTGTCCACCTGCAGCGGCAGCCCGCGCGCAATCAACTGCTCGTCCCCTCGCTGCATCAGCTCCTTGACCTGTGGTTCATCGAAATCGAGGACCTCGAGAATGTTCTGCCCCAGCAGGCGTTTGGAGCTCCGCCCGATCAGGCTTTCGGCGGCAGGGTTTACCGAATGGATCGTCAGGTCCGGCCGCACCAGGATGAGGGCAAAGGTCAGCCCGGAAATCTGCTCGGCTGCTCCGGGCGCGTCTTGCACCGGCCCGGTCACGCGGCCTGACGCCTCAGG
Organism: Erythrobacter sp.; assembly: GCA_024642335.1. Classification (GTDB taxonomy): domain Bacteria; phylum Pseudomonadota; class Alphaproteobacteria; order Sphingomonadales; family Sphingomonadaceae; genus Alteraurantiacibacter. The sequence continues at coordinate 5,043 of JAHEBH010000039.1, read as the reverse complement.
AAGGGTTCGTAGAAGCGCTCTATCTCTTCAAGAACGACCTTGGGGTCATCGATGAAATTGGCCTTGTTCCGGAAATCGGCGGAACCGTGCATGCCCTTGGTATACCAGCCCAGGTGCTTGCGGGCGATCTTGACCCCTACATTCTCGCCATAGTGTTCGAGCATTGCCTGGTAATGCTCTGTCAGGACACGATATTGTTCGGAGAAACCGGGGCTTTCCAGCTTCTCGCCCGTCTTCCACCAATGCATGATCTGGGCGAGCAGCCAGGGCTTTCCATAAGCCCCGCGGCCGATCATCACGCCATCCGCGCCCGACTGTTCCAACGCCTTGGCGGCATCCTCGATCCCGCAGATATCGCCGTTCACGATCACCGGAATGGACACTGCGTCCTTGACCTTGCGAACGAAGGCCCAGTCGGCGTGGCCCTTGTACATCTGGTTGCGCGTGCGGCCGTGGACGGTGATCATCCTGACGCCGAGATCCTCGGCAATACGGGATAGCTCGGGCGCATTGAGACTGGCATGGTCCCACCCCATGCGCATCTTGACCGTGACCGGCACCGATACCGCCTTCACCGTCGCTTCCATCAGCTTGATGGCCAGCGGCACCTCGCGCATCAGCGCAGAGCCGGCATATTGGCCCACGACCTTGCGCACCGGGCAGCCGAAATTGATGTCGATAATCGCCGCGCCATTATCCTGCTGCAGCCTGGCGGCTTCGGCCATCGAATCCGGATCGCAGCCCACCAGCTGCATTGAAACCGGGTCCTCGATCTGCGCCCACTCGGCCTTTTGCACGGACTGGCGGGTTTCGCGGATAGCCGCTTCGCTGGCGATCATTTCGGTGACATTGAGGCCCGAACCGTATTCGCGCACCAGCTTGCGGAACGGCTTGTCCGTCACCCCCGTCATCGGTGCGAGCACGACGGGACAATCGATCCGCACGGGACCGATCTCGATCGGCTTCATCGCCGGAGGAGCAGGAAGAGACGAGTTTTCCATGGTGTGCCTAAATATTGGGCAGCGCATAGTGGATTGCGAGGGGAGCCGCAAGCCGCTAGCGCGCGGGGCGCATGGTTCAGCATGGTTCAGCCCTCTCTCCCTCTCTCGCAGCGGTGATTGTCGCCGCAGGACAGGGCTTGCGCGCTGGCCAACCGCTGCCAAAGCAATTCGCGCAATGGCGGGGGAAGCCGGTGCTCCGCCACGCTGCAGAGAATTTGAAGACTGCGGGCGTCGGCACCTTATGCATTGCCATTCCGGATGGAACAGAGGCCTTGGTGCAGGAGATGCTGTCCGGACTTGATCCACTTGTGCTGGTTCCGGGCGGCGCAACACGGCAGGAATCGGTGCGCGCGGGCCTGGAGGCGCTGAAAGGTGCGGCACCCGATCACGTGCTCGTCCACGATGCGGCCCGGCCCGATTGCCCTGTGGAAGTGGTCGAACGCCTGACTTGTGCGCTGGCGGTTTCCCCCGCCGCTGTTCCCGTCCTACCTGTCGTCGATTCAATGGTAATCGCTGCGGGTGACCTGATGGAAGCCAAGGCGGAACGTGAAATCTTGCGCCGCGTCCAAACCCCGCAGGCCTTCCGTTATGCCGATATTCTGGCAGCCCATCGTGCATGGAAAGGTGAAGCCAATGCGGGCGATGATGCCCAGGTGGCGCAGGCGGCTGGTCTGACAGTGGCGCTCGTCGATGGGGACGAAAGGTTGCGCAAGCTGACTTTCTCCAGCGATTTCGGGCAAGGAGGCGCAATGATCCGCACCGGAACCGGTTATGACGTGCACCGGCTTGCTGCCGGGGAAGAACTCTGGCTTTGCGGGATCAGGATCGAACACGACAGGGGGCTTGCCGGGCACAGCGATGCAGACGTGGCGCTTCACGCCGTTGTCGATGCGATCCTGGGGGCGGCGGGCGAAGGCGATATCGGCCAGCACTTCCCGCCCAGTGATCCGCAATGGCGAGGTGCAGCATCATCAAGGTTCGTCGAACATGCGGTTTCGCTTGCTGCTGCAAAGGGATACAATGTCGGCAATGTCGATCTTACGATCATTTGCGAGGCTCCGAAGATCGGGAAACACCGCAACGCCATGCGCGAAACATTGGCATTACTGCTCGGCGTCGAGCCGGACTGCGTCAACGTGAAAGCAACGACGACCGAGAAACTCGGCTTCACCGGCCGCGGCGAAGGCATTGCTGCGCAGGCCGTGGCCACGCTGGTCAAGTTCTGAGCGACCGAAAGCACTCGATATGAAGAAGATCCTCGAAGGAATATCGCAAATCGGCAAAGGCATGCGCCGTGCCGACGAAACCGGCGAGATGGAAAGCATGCTCCCCAAGGAAGTGATCGACCTCGCGCGGCGGGTAGTAGAGGAGAACAAGGCTGCCGGTCGCACAATCGCGCTGGCCGAAAGCTGCACGGGCGGCCTGGTGGCCGCCGCGTTAACCGAAATTCCCGGCAGCAGCGCGGTGCTCGACCGTAGCTATGTCACCTATTCGAACGAGGCGAAGATGGAATGCCTCGGCGTGTCGGAAGATATCATCGAAGCCTTCGGCGCGGTTTCGGTCGCCTGCGTCTATTCCATGGCGCAGGGCGTGCTGGAACGTTGCGATGCCGATGTGGCCGTGGCGATCAGCGGCATTGCCGGCCCTGACGGCGGCAGTGAAGAAAAGCCCGTGGGCACAGTCGTCTTTTCGCGCTTTGTGCGGGGAACCGGGCAGCCGGAAGCCGAACATCACCTGTTCGAAGCCGACAGCCGGTCGGGTGTACGCCTTCAGGCGACGCTTTGCGCGCTGGAATTGCTGCTGCCGTAGAGCTGAGCCGCACGCTCCTCGAAGGCGGCGACCATCTTGCGGAAGGCGCGGTCGATATACTGGCCCGCCAGAGCTTCGAACATGGCGTTCTTGAACGCGAAATCGACGCTGAAGAACAGCTCGCACCCGCCGCCCTCGGTGTTTGAAAAGGTCCAGTGGTTGTCGAGGTCGCGCAATGGACCGTCGATATAGTGAACGCGGACCGAATTCGGGCTTTCCAGTTCCACGTGGCTGGTGAATTTCTCGCGGATCGCCTTGAAGCCGACCAACATATCCGCTTCCAGCCCGCTTTCGGTCTTGTCGCGCACACGCGTTGCAACCACCCAGGGCAGGAATTCGGGATAGCGGGCAACATCGGCCACCAGGTCGAACATCTGCTCTGCCGAATAGGGGAGCTGCCGTGTTTCGCGAATGGCGGGCATCAGGCTTTCTGTTTGGCCAGCTTGGTCTCGCGGGCGGCCTTCATCACGGCAAAATCATCGCCCGCATGATAGCTGGAACGCGTCAAAGGAGTGGAGGCAACCTGCAGGAACCCCTTGGCCCGTGCCACCGCACCATAGGCCTTGAAAACCTGCGGAGGGACGAATTCCACCACTTCGGCGTGCTTGGGCGTGGGCTGGAGATATTGCCCCATGGTGATGAAATCGACGTCCGCACTGCGCATGTCGTCCATCACCTGATGCACTTCCAGGCGCCCCTCACCCAGGCCAAGCATGATGCCGGATTTGGTGAAGATCAGCGGATTGTGCGCCTTCACCTCTTCCAGAAGCCGCAGCGAGTTATAGTACCGCGCGCCGGGCCTGATCGTGGGGTAGAGGCGCGGCACGGTCTCCAGGTTGTGGTTGAAAACGTCGGGTCCCGCTTCGCAGATCTCAGCGACCGATTGCTTCATCCGCCCCTTGAAATCGGGCGTGAGGATTTCGATCGTCGTGTTGGGAGTTTCGCGGCGTAGCGCGTTGATCACCTTGACGAACTGCCCTGCCCCGCGATCAGCCAGATCGTCGCGATCGACGCTGGTGATGACGATGTGTTCCAGCCCCATCTGCGCAGCGGCGATGGCCGTATGTTCCGGTTCCAGCGGATCGACCGGCATGGGCATGCCCGTCTTGATATTGCAGAAGCGGCAGGCGCGCGTGCAGGTGTCGCCCAGGATCATCACGGTGGCGTGCTTCTTGGTCCAGCATTCGCCGATATTCGGACACGCTGCCTCTTCGCACACTGTATGCAGGTTGAGGTCGCGCATCAGCTTGCGCGTTTCCTCATACCCCTTGCTAACGGGAGCTTTCACCCGGATCCAGTCCGGCTTGCGCTTTCGCGGGGCATTGGAGAGGTCATTCATGGGGGGTCACTTAGTAGCGCGGCTTGCCAGAGGCAATGGTGCGCGGCAAATGGACTGCCATGACAACTGATTCTTCCGCGCTGAACGAACTCATCGACGGCTATCATCGTTTCCGCGAACATGGCTGGAAACCGGAACGCGAGCGCTGGGCCAGCTTGAAGGAAGGCCAGCAACCCCGGGTCATGGTGATTGCCTGCTCGGATAGCCGCGTCGATCCAACGCAGATCTTCGATGTGAGCCCCGGAGAGATATTCGTCGTGCGCAATGTTGCCGCACTCGTTCCGCCATTCGAGGAAACGCCCGGCTATCATGGCGTCTCAGCGGCGCTCGAGTTTGCGGTGCAATTCCTGAGAGTGAGCGAGATCGTGGTCATGGGCCATGGCATGTGCGGTGGTTGCCAGGCCGCGCTCACCCGCGATCTGCACGGGAACGAGCCCGGCCAGGGCGGCTTTGTGGCTGACTGGATTGCCTTGCTTGACGAAGCGCGGGATCAGGTCGCGAGAGAACTGGGTACTACCGGACGCCCCGCCGAAAGGGCGATGGAAATGGCCGGCGTAAAGGTCAGCCTCGCCAATCTGCGGACGTTCCCCTGCGTGGCGAGCAAGGAAGAAAGAGGGCAACTCGCGCTGCACGGCGCCTATTTTGCGATATCGGACGGGCAATTGCATTTGCTGGACGAGGCAACGGGCGAGTTTAGCCCAGCCTAATCAGCAGTCGTCGTAAACCCTATATGGCTTCCCGAAACACCTCACCAACCTGTTGGTTGCCTCGATATTTTGAGGCCATTCCATCTCTTGGCCTGCCTGCTCCCGATACATCCGCTGGGTTTCGAGCCAGTTGGGCGGCTCGGGAACGGCAAGGAGCCGCTCGCGTGCCGCAATCAGTGCGTCATGG
>JAHEBH010000038.1 GCA_024642335.1 Erythrobacter sp. | reverse complement strand
GTGCCGACACACACCAGATAGGGCCTTTCGCCATCGGGTACATTTGTTGACGCGGGTGGTAGCGGCTCGGTCCCGAGATAGGCCACATGCGTTGCGATTGTGCGCCCACTAGCCGCGATCCAGGGCTGGAGTGACCGCCCCGTGGCGGCAGAATTGACGATAACCGCGTCCGCATATCTGGTGACGGTTTCGATCCGTCGCCGATGCAGCTCGGCTCCGCCGGGGCGCGCATATTCGGGATATTCGATCGGGATCAGATCATGCACCATGCACAGGAACCGTGCATTTTCGCACCGCAGGATCCGTTCGACCTTTGCGCTATTGGTCAGGTGATGCGGCGAAGTCTGGACATAGACCGCGCCCTTGGCGGCAGAGCCCACATTGCCGTTTCGCGGCAGCAGGCGCACCATCCACGGCATGATCGATGCAAGCGAGCGCTGGGCTGGCTCGTTTTCCGAATGGGCCCAGCGCGCTTCAAGTTCGTCGAGATATGCGAGCGCCGTGGCGCGGTCGATACGGCCATACCGGCCCGTGGGATGGACGGCCGCGAACGCCAGGTCATTGCCATAACGCTCCAGCAACCCGCGCGCATAGGCCATCTCCACCCGGTCCACTCCCGATGGCGTCGCATAACGCACGCGCGATATCAGGCGCGAAATATCCAGGATAACTGCAGTCATCGCAATTTCGCCATGAACCGTCCCTGCCAGCGGCGCAATGGTGCGAGCCAGCCCAGGCGGTTGGGCGCCCTGGCCCCGGCAATGCGGGCGACCAGCGTTTCAGGCGGGCAAGGCAGGCCGGACACCGGATCGAGATAGCGCGGATAGAGGATCAGCACCGCTGCAACGAGCTGGTCGAGGCCAAGCTTGCGTCCCCGCCGTTCGGGAACGGCACCCAGATCCCGGGTCAGGCCCCAACCGGCATAGAACGGCGCACCGTGACAGAACACTTCCAGCCCACGCAGCAGCGCCTCGAACCCGGTCAGCGAGGTGAGGACGTGCACGGCATCGACCTGGCCAAGCAGCCCGGCCATGCTGCCGCCCCGCTTGATGCTGTCGGCATATTGCAACACTTCGTCGTCCGGCACAGCGCCCTTGCGGTGTCCGGCATCGACATCGGGGTGAGGCCGGAACCATATCTCTGAATCGGGCTCAAGCGACCTGACACGGCGCAGCAGTTCGAGGTTGGAATGCAGGCCGCCGCCGCCAGCCAGGACCGACATGTCATCTTCAACCTGCGCCGGAACAAGCACCCGGCGACGGTCCTTGTGCTTGGGCGCGTGACTGCTGTCCTCGCCAGCACCATATTTACCGATACCGGCAGCGACAATCGCTTGCCGAAGTGCCGCCGCCCGCTGTTCGAGCTCGGCCGGAAACTCGGTGGTCGCCAGAATTTGCTCAAGGTCGCTGGGTTGCGACGGATCGTAGTGGATGCCGGAATGGTCGACCACGACCGACGATGGCGGAACCAGGTTGCTGCCAAGACCCACCGAACGAACGAAACCGTCCTCGACCCTGACTATCCCTGTACCTTGTTCCCGGGCCCGGTTGAGCAGGCTTTCAGATACGCGCGATGGCCAGACAGCGATGTCCCCGCCTGTCTTCCTTGCCAGATCGAGTGCCCAGTCCGTGCCAGAGGCGAAGTGCAACTGCCGGCCCGGCGCCCAAAGGAAGCGCCGGATTTCGGTGCGCTTCCACCAGGCCATTCCGCAAGCCACGGTGATTTTCCGGTTCACCTCGATCAGTCGGCGCCATTCGGCAAGCTGGGCAATCACGGCATGGATGGTCGCAGGCTCACCCGTGAATGGGTCGACATATTCGGCCTCAGAGAGCACTCGAACGACGCACCGGTCAATCACATCCGCATCATCGCCAGGGCTGCCAAAGCGCCCCGGAGAAAGAATCTCGACCGGAAGCCCCAGAATGCGGGCGATGGCCACCCACTCATCGTCACCATCGGCGACAAGCCCCATCGCACCGGCAAGGCTCGTCCAGGGTTCGGCATCCCGGCGCGGCCTAATGACCCCCCTCACCGCTCCATCCTGAGGTTCCGGTGCAAGCCAGAAGGCCCCTCCGACACGGGCCTTTCGCAGCGCATGGAGGATGTCGCCATCCAGCGCGCCATCGTAATTCCCCGGCCGTGAAACCACCGCATGGCGATCGGGGAACGGGGGGGCGCGAAGGAAGGGCGGGTTCACGGTCGTTCGCCCCACACGGTGACTTCGAAACCGCCCGACCTGCTGCGCCGCACGATACCATAACCGCCCGTCGGCAGTTTGAGCGTTGCCAAATCCCCTGCCGCAGCCTGCAGCTCGGGATCGGCCATCAGGGCGAAACGCGCAGCCCCGTTGCTGGTCACCAACAGGACGGGATCTCGATCGGCGTCCGCTGCCAGCAGAAGGGCGCGCCAAGCATCGATCCGCGCAGCACGGTCGACTTGCCACCCGTCTGGCGCCGCCGCGTCCCTGTCCCAGGCTGCCAGCGCTTCTGCTCCGATCCTGGCGACCACTTCATCCTCGGTCCTGTTCTCGTCCGGACCATGATCGATCTCGCGCAGGAAATCGGCAATTTCAGGAGATGGCGGGGCGATCTGCGACGCCAGGATGGCATCGGCGGTCTGCCTGGTGCGCAAAAGCGGAGAAACCAGCACGCGACCGAAGCGCCAGCCCTTTGCGGCAAACAATTCACCAAGCGCGCGCGCCTGTTCCATGCCCTTTTCGGTGAGGGGAATATCCGTACGCGCGCCGATCCGACGCGGGGCTTCCCCGGCGGCGAAAGTATTGCCGTGACGGACTATGACGAACATCGCAGAAGTCTTAGAGAAGAAGTTTCAGGCCGGATAGGGATCCCCGTAACGCCTAATGGCTTGTTCTGCCTTGGCAAGGTCTTCCGGCGTATCGATCCCGGACAGGATATGCGCGGGAACCTCCACCTCGATCGTGTCGATCTGCCAGCCATTCTCCAGAAAACGCAGCTGTTCAAGACCCTCCAGTACCTCGTATGTGCCAGCAGGTGCCGCTGCGAACCACTGCAGGGCAGTATAGGAATAGCCGTAAAGGCCCAGGTGCTGCCACACTGGCGACATCTGGCCAGTTCGCAGACTCGCCTCATCCCTGATCGCGGGAATGATCGATTTGGAGAACCACAATGCCTTACCTTCCGCAGAACGCATGCAGGTTGTTCCGCTGAAAGGTGAGGAGCGCTTGTGTTCGCGCAACCGGTCCAGCCTTTCCCAGTCCAGCCTGAAGAGCGGTGTGACGACTTCGGCAGTGCTGTTGCGGAGGGCTTGCAGCAATTCAACAACGATGCTGGCAGGGATGAACGGTGCATCGCCCTGCAGGTTTACGATCCTCGCTGGCTGCGCTGGCAGCTGACATGCGGCGGCAAAGGCGCGGTTGGTGCCGGAGTCGAGTTCAGGCGAAGTCATGGCGACATCTGCGCCAATATCGCTGGCATGATCGGAAATGCGATCATCATCGGTTGCCACAACAACCTTGCACGAGCCCGCCTGTTCGGCAGCAGTCCGGGCAACCCTGATCACCCTTTCCAGCAAGCTCCTGCCTGCAATCTGCTGCAATGGTTTGCCCGGAAAGCGCGAGGATCCGAAACGTGCCGGTATGACAATCAGGTCGAAAGCATCGCTTGACTGCGTCACCGGGTTTGCGCTCTTCCGGCTATCGTCAGACAATTCCCGCCCTGACGATGTCGTGAATGTGCACAACCCCGGCCAGTCGGTCCTGCTGCATGACGAAGATCACCGACACGGCGTTTTCGTTCATGATCCGCAGCGCCTCGGAACAAAGCGTGCCAGTCTGCACAGTAACCGGCCGCGTCGACATATGCGCCATGATCGGCGCATTCAGATCGTAAACCGAAATGCACCGGCGCAAATCTCCGTCCGTAAATGCGCCAAGAAGCCGCCCATGGTCGTCCACGATCGCGGTTGCGCCATAACGCTTGCGGCTGATTTCGATGGTAGCATTGCCGAGAGATTCATCGGGTCCGACGACAGGAACGCTCTCGCCTTTGCCCATGATCTCATCGACGGTGATCAGCTTTTCACCCAGTCTCCCGCCCGGGTGAAATGCACGGAAATCCGAAGGGCCGAAGCCTCGCGCCTCGATCAAGGCAACCGCCAGCATATCGCCCAGGACCAGCTGGACCGTGGTGGATGAGGTTGGCGCCAGGTCGTTCGGACATGCCTCGCGAACGAGCGGCAGCGCCAGGCAGATGCAAGATGCCCTGGCTGCCGTGCTGTCGCGGTGGGCTGTGGCCACGATCAGGGGAATTCCCAACAGCTTGCAATAATTGAAGATATCGCTCAGCTCTTTCGTCTCGCCCGACCAGGTGATGGCGAAAACAACATCGTCTGCTGTTATCAGCCCCAGATCGCCGTGGCTCGCCTCTCCCGGGTGCAGGAAGAGTGCAGGCGTACCCGTCGAACGAAAGGTTGCGGCAATCTTTTGCCCGATATGCCCGCTCTTGCCCATTCCGCAGACGACGACACGTCCTTTGGTGCTGGCAATAGCCATCACCGCCTCATGCAGCGCCTCACTGAAATCGGCAGTGCGCAAGGCAGCTTCAAGCGCCTCCAGGGCGCGTATCTCGGTTCTGACGGTTTCCAGGGCGGATTCGGTGTGGACATCCGAAAGTTCCTTGGCGCCGGCATGAGACCCAATCTGATTCATCACCTCGACTTCACCATTTGTTGCGATCATGAGTTGATTCTTCACGAGAGCAATCGCCCCTCTAACATTAACATTTGCCAAATTGTATCCAACTTGCCTAAAAAATTACGTGGTGAGCGTGCCAACAAAACGTACTTGCCCTGCCAAATAAACTTCTTCGCTTTCTAATGGTTTTAAAAAATGCTCCTATGTGGACGTGAGATCGGGGCCAGTGCTCCCTTGTTTGTGATTGCAGGCCCTTGCGTCATCGAAAGCGAGAATCACGCCCTTCTAGTTGCCGAGCACTTGGTCAAGGTGAGTGAACATCTTGATATTCTAGTAATATTCAAGAGTTCTTTCGACAAAGCGAACAGAAGTTCGGACAAGTCGTTTCGCGGACCCGGCATGCAGGAAGGGCTTCGGATACTTGAAAAGGTCCGCCAGGAAACCGGCCTTCCGATACTGACCGACGTGCATGAACGAGAACAAGTATCGGCAGTGGCCGAGGTGGTCGACGTTCTGCAGACACCGGCATTTCTTGCCAGGCAGACGGACTTCATCTCAACCGTCGCCGCTTCGGGCAAGCCGGTAAACATCAAGAAGGGCCAGTTCATGGCTCCCGCGGACATGCAGCAAGTCGTCGCCAAGGCACGCAATGCGGCCATTGCCAGCGGAAACGATCCGGATTCCTTCATGCTGTGCGAACGCGGGGTTTCCTTCGGCTACAATACGCTGGTGTCCGACATGCGCGGGCTGGCGATCATGGCTGAAACCGGCTGCCCGGTAGTCTTCGATGCCACCCATTCGGTCCAGCAGCCCGGTGGTCTGGGCGAACGGTCCGGAGGGCAGCGCGAATATGTGCCGCTGCTGGCACGCGCAGCCGTGGCAGCGGGCGTCGCCGGGGTGTTCATGGAAACCCATCCCGATCCGGACAAGGCATTTTCGGACGGACCGAACGCCCTTCCCTTGCAGGACTTCGAGCCGCTGGTCGAACGGCTCCAGGCGATTGACGCCCTGGTGAAGGAACTCTAGAGCGCGCGCCTAGGTGCGGAGCGCTTGCTCGATATGCAAAAGTCCAAGACCATCACGAGAGCGCTGCTCACACCTTGGTGGGCCTTGCAACTGCTCACCGGTGCCAAGAGCTTCCTCGACAATCCGCTGATCGGCTCCCGCACGCTCAACCGGCGCGGGCTGCATGTCGGCCGGGTCCGGCTGGCCGATGCCATGTGCCGCTGGCGGCGGCGGCGTCTGGCGCGCAAGGTCCGCAGCGATTGGCTGGAAGCCTTCGAGCGCGACGGGTTTGTCGCCATCCACGACATCGTGCCGCCCGATGAATTCCCTGCATTGCGCCAGGCGATATTGAGTTATCAGGGCCCGACGCGGGAGATGCAGCAGGGCAACGCCATTACCCGGCGCCTGGCGGTTGATCCGGACATGCTCCGGGAAATACCGGAGTTGGGTCGTTTGCTGAAACGGCCGGACATTGCCGCGCTGATGCATTATGTCGCGAGCTTCCGCACGGTTCCGCTGCATTACATCCAGACCATCGTCAGCAATCTCGACGACCCAAATGTCGACCCGCAAGAAACTCTGCATGCGGACAGCTTTCACTCTTCCCTGAAATCCTGGCTGTTCCTCAATCCCGTACGCGTGGATGAAGGCCCATTCTGCTACGTCAGGGGTTCGCATCGCTTCACTCCCGAACGGATCGCATGGGAACGGCAACGCAGCCTAGCCGATCCGGCCAGCATCGATCGCCTGTCGGCCCGCGGCTCACCGCGCCTGTTTGAGGACGACCTCGCGGCGATGAACCTCCCGTCAGCCGAAAAGCTGGAACTTCCTGCCAATACACTGGTCGTGGCCGATACGGTCGGCTTCCACGCGCGCGGGGCAGCATCGAGGCCGGGAGAGCGGGTGGAAATCTGGTCCTATTCGCGCAGAAATCCCTTTCTGCCGTGGCTGGGCGGGGACCTGCTCAGCCTCCCGGGTATTGCAGAACGCCGCGTCGGCTGGCTGTGGGCGATCCGGGACCGGCTTGAACCGTGGCTGGGCCAGCCATGGAAGGATGCCGGCAGGCGCAGTCCTGTTACCGCAGATGCGGCCGACGACAGGGCCTAGGCCCGTCCCCGCCAGAGGCCTGCGGAGCTGCCGCCTGAAGTTGCTGAAGCCCTTGCCGCATTCCGTCATATGAGAGTCACATCAGCCTGCCACTTAGCCCGTATCACGGCAAGGGAAAGGCTCTATGAACCGGGTCAGTATCGTCACCACGGACGAGGCGGCAGCCCGCTTTGACAGATTTTGCAATGGCGAGACCGAGTTCCATTTCGGCCTGTTGACGGCCGAGGGGCCGCAGAGGCTGGTGGAGGGATCGGTCTGGGCCTTCGTCGACTGGGTGATGGACGACCTGTCCGGCCTGGAGATGTGCCGCCGCCTGCGTGCCGATCCGCGTCTTGCCGAAGCACATGTGACCATGGTGCTCGAAGCCGACGATGCCGATGACCGGCGCCGCGCACTCAGGGCCGGGGCAGACGACTACGCGATCGGGCCGCTCGACAGGCAGAACATGCTCGACCGGGTGCTGGCACTGCAGGCCGTGGGAGCCCGCCCGATCGGTGCCCAGACGATCGACCGGGGAGAATTGCACATCAATATCGCGGGCGAGCAGGCGCGCTGGAAAAAGGCGCTGATCCCGCTGCGTCCCAACGAGTTTCGCGTGCTGCGCTTCATGGCTGAAAATCCCAACCGCATATTGACCCGGCAGGAACTGGTCGATGCACTCGGCAAGGCAGGCGACCCCGACTATCTGCGCACGGTTGATGTGTGGATCAAGCGCCTGCGGTTCGGCCTGCGCGAAGTGAACGCAAGCCAGATGCTGCGCACCGTCCACGGCAAGGGCTACGTGTTCGACCTGCCCTGAGCGGCGAGGCTGCTGACAGCCCGGCAAAACAAAACGGCCTCCGGCATCATACCGTAGGCCGTTTGTTCCATTGCTTGCCGCGTTAGAACGTCATTGAAAGCGAGACCGAGAATTCCGTGCCGAGATCATAGGTACTGATCTCAACGCGGTCGGTGCCGTTGGTCTGGTATTCCTGGTTTCCGCGCCCGAAGATATTGCGCGCTTCGAGCGAGAGTTCGGCCTCCGAACCGAGCAGGTCGAAGCCCTGGCGATAGACGAGGTCCACGCTCAGGCCCGGGTTCTCGACAATGTCCGGCAGGCCCGCGGTGCCGCGGCTGGTCACACGCTTGCTGGCGTAGTCGAGCAGCAACGTGAATTGCTGCAGCTTGTCGACATCCTCCAGGCTGACCTGGAAATTGGCAAGGTGATCCGATTGCCCGGTCAGCGGACGACCATCGACGAACAGGTTCGTTGCCGGCGTCGCACCGCCGGGGAAGAGCAGCGTCACGTCGCCATCCTGCACCGAGATATCCGACTGGGTGTAGGTATAGTTGACGAAGAACAGCAGTTCCTTGCTCTCGAAGAAGCCGCCAATATCATAGAGCTCCTGCGTGTATTGCAGGTCTGCCTCGACGCCCCACAGCGTGGCCGTGGGCGCATTGGCAAAGCTGGTCAGCTGGTTGTTGTCCGAAAAGCTGGAGAAGGCCTCGATCGGATTGTCGATTTTCTTGTAGAAGCCTGCCACCGAAACCCGGTCTGCGCCGCCAAGGTAATATTCGCCGCGCACTTCGAGGTTGAGCAGCTTGCTGTCGGTCAGCAACGGGTTGCCGTTGAACTGGCGGTTCGTTTCCGGATCGTAATAGGTCTGGAAGATCAGTTCGCGGAATTGCGGGCGGGCGATGGTGCGGCTGGCGCTGGCACGCAGCTGCAAGCTCTCCATCGGTTCGACGGTGATCGTCGCCGCAGGCAGCAGGTAGTCATTACTGAGCGCAGTCAGGCTGCCCGAATTGAGCGGCGTGGCAAAGACCTCCACCGGCGTCACCGTCTGTTCGGCATCCTCGTACCGCACGCCGAGGTCGATCGTGACACTATCGAGAGGCTGCATGGTAAACTTGCCATAGCCGCCGTGGATCAGCAGTTCCGCCTGGAAGGCGGGATCGTTTTCGGTGGACTCGATAAGGCCAATATTGAAAGCCTCGATAACGGCATCGCCCAGCAGGAGGTCGGGCCGCAACAGGCCCACCGCATCGGGAAAGTCGGTGGAGGCATCGAACAGGAACTCGCGCCGTTCCGAATACCGGTCCGTGTCGCTATAGGCGTAGCCGACATTGAGCGTCGCCCAGTCGAGCACCGGATAGCTCAGGTCGATACCGCCGTACCACAGATCTTCCTTCAGCTTTGAAAAGACCACGCTGGCATCGCCCGTCTGGCGATCGAGCACGTTGATGAAGCTGTCGGAGAGCTGGCCCTGCGCGTTGTCGCGCACATAGGTGAAGGTATATTCATACGGCGCCTCGCGCTGCGTCTGGGCAAAGCCGCCGCGCAGGTCCACGCCCAGATCGCCGAATTCCATTTCGGCCACCAACTGGCTGTCGATCAGCTGGCTTTCAAACCAGGCCGTCTGCTGCTGCTGGATGCTGTCGTCATCCTGGTAGTCTTCGCCCTGCGAAAGGCGCGCGTGCTTCACGCTGTCGCGAATGTAGAGATTGGTGAAGCGGAACACATGGTCGCCAACTTCCAGGCCGAAACCGAGCATGGCATTGGCCAGCATGCGGTTGTCGGTCACGAAGTTGCGGAAGTCATTGTCGAGCGAGAAATCCGCCAGCACGGATTGTGAGACAATGTCGCGTGTACGCCACTTGTTGGAGAGCGACACGGCAGCCAGCACGCCCAGGCGGCCATCATCGAACACATCGGTTGCAGTGCCGCCGGTCAGGCTGGCCGACCAGTTGACCGGAACATCATCCAGCTTCTGCAACAGGATGAGGTTGGGGTTGCCAAGCTGCTTTGCGATCGCCTGCTGGTCCACGCCCAGATCATCCATCCGCAGGCCGCTGTCGAAGAAAGCCTGCAATGCAGGCGGTACGTCGCGCGTACCGTCGTCAAACCCGAACACGTCGTAATCCGACCCGTAATAGGCTAGGCCGTTATGGAAGGTCGTTTCGGTATTGGCGCCAATACTGCCGCCCACGGTAATGAAGCTCTCATCCGGGACTGCGCGCGTGGTCAGGTTGATCACGCCGCCGCCGAATTCGCCCGGGAAATTGGCCGAGTAGGTCTTCTGCACCAGCGAGCTGGCGATCACGCTGGTCGGGAAGATATCGAGCGGAACCACGCGGCTGAGCGGCTGCGGCGAAGGCAGCGGCAGGCCGTTGAGCAGTGCCAGCGAATAGCGATCGCCCAGGCCGCGCACATAGACGAAGCCCTGCCCCTGGACGGAAAGGCCGGTAACGCGGCTCAACGCGCCTGCGATATCGCCTTCGCCCGTGCGGGCGATCTGTTCGGTCGAAAGGACGCTGACCACCTGCGTCGAATTGCGCGTGGGGTCGCGATTGATGCGGCCCGTTACGATAATGGTGTTGCCGCCCGACATGGAGACATCGGGAGCCTCGTACTCGTCCTCCGGGGTGGAACCCTCTTCGACGCCATCCGGACTATCCGTATCCTGCGCGAAAGCCGCGCCCGGAAATGTCAGCGCGGAGGTAAGCAGAAGCAGGCCGGCCAGCCGCTTGCCAGTGTTCATTGTGTCAGATTCCCTCATGAGTCCGGTCCGGATATTGGCCGGGAGCAACTGGCCCCCGGGAAATGGAAGGAGGGAGACGAACCCCGGCCAGGCGGCCGGCGTGCGCCTCCCCCGTCATGCGGCTTAGTTGAAGACCGGGATCGCCGTGCAGGCGCCGGTGTTGTTGCCGAAGGAGATGGCTGCAGAATCGCAGGTCCAGCTCTGCGTCCAGTCGTCCGTGGAAGAGACCGCACCGATGAAATTGGCCGCCACGAAGAAGCTCGACAACGCGGTCACGTCGAAGATGGTGGCAAAGCCGGTTTCATTGGCGCCGTTCAGGTAGCCGGCGGTCAGCGAGTTGGTGAAGGCCTTGTTGTTGCCTGCACCGGCATCGAAGATCGATTCGGCGTTGGCGGCGGTTACACTGTCACTGCCGTTGCGGAAGTTGGTGGAGCACTGCAAGGCGACCGAGTTGAAGCGCGGCGCGCCCACATCGTCCAGTCCGCCATTGACCGCACGGATCGTTTCCTGGTCATCGATGCGGATACAGGGCGTGCTGCCGGAACCGTCGACCACCACGCCGTTGTAGAGGCCGTAGTCGGCACCGCCACGGATACGAATGACCTGGTCCTTGGTGGCGCGCTGGATGAAGGTGAAGTTTGCGACAGTGGTGTTCTGGCGCGGCTGTTCGTCTTCCTTGCCGTTGCTGGAGTCGGCTTCGATGATCGTGTCGCCAACGCCCTGGCGCTGGGCGACAAGCACGAATTGCATGTTCGCCTTTACGCCCGTGTCGGTGTCGAGGCCATCGTCTTCCGCGCCCGCGACGATCAGGTGATCGATATTGACGTAGCCGCCGAAGAACTCGACGCCGTCATCCGACGAATTGATCGACTGGATATGGCTCAGCCTGGTGCCCGTGCCCGTGCCGCCGGTGGTCAGCGACTGCAGCTCGGCATCGCCCGAAAGGACGAAGCCAGAATAGCGGATCTGGACATAGCTCATCGAACCGGAGTTGTCGTTGGCTGTCGCGCCGCCGAAGTAGTTCGGCTGTGCGGCACCTTCGACCTGGCGTTCGCAATCGACCGTACCCGGAGTTGCCAGCGCCTCGAAGCAATCGGTCACGGGTGCGCGGCCGGAAAGCACCACGCCGCCCCACTGGCCGGAGGAGTTGGCGCTGTTGAGGCCAAGGATGTTGTCCCGGCTGGTGAAGATGATCGGCAGCGCTGCGGTGCCGTTGGCGGCGATCGTGTTGCCGCGCGTGACGTTGAGGAAGGACGAACCGCTGGCGTAGACGATCACGCCGGGCTCGATCGTCAGCCGCACATTGGTGTCGGCCAGGCCGTCGCTGGTATCCGCAGCCGGACCGCCGTCGGCGCCAACGCTCACCTGGCCGGGCAGGCGATAGAGCAGGCCGGGAACGCGGGTAAGCGTGGACGAAACGTTGAAACGCAGCGGCGTTGCGCAGACGCGCCATTCGCCTTCCGGACCGGAAATCGTGCCTTCATCGGTCAGGCCCTGCGGGTCGGCGATGGTCGGGCAGCCGTTGGCCGGGGTCACCAGTGTCTGCGTCGGCGTGGGTGTCGGTGTCGGAGCAGGTGTATTGTTGTAGTTGATGGTTACATTGCCGCCGGTGCCGGGCGAGACAATCTCTTCGGGGCCGCAGGCGGCAAGCGCCAGGATCGAGCAGCCAAGAACAAGCGAGCGGGAAAGGTGTGTCACAGCGAGCGGTCCCTTCAAAAATCCGAGAATCGAAAACAGGTGCGAATGCGTTTCGCGACTCGGCAGCTAGGGATGCGGTGTGACAGTTTGCGGACTGTGTGACGGTGCCGTTGCACTATCCACAGGCAAAGGCGTGGCCAGCGTGTGTCTTTTTCTGGTCCGGCGTGAGTCCGCTGCTTTTTTTTCGTTCGCCCGGTAACACCCCGGACCGATATTGCACTTTTGTGACACTGTTACGGTTTTGTTGCAGTCGCCACTCTTTCACGGCATTTTCAGCATCAAGAGAAGATACCAAGGAGAGTTGCAATGCTGGTCAATGTGACATTGGGGGTAGTGCTGTTCGCCCAGGCGAGTTCAATGGCGATCATCGGTGCGCCCGAAGGGGCGGAGAGCCATGACGTCGCCTTTGAAACGCTTGCAGCAGGCGAAGCGCAGCAAGCAATCGCCAATCTGGAGGCGTTGCGCGCCGAAAACCCCGGCGACCCTGCCCTGCTGATCAATCTGGGCAGCGCCTATGCCGAGCTGGGCAATTCCGCCAAGGCAGCCGAATATTATCGCGAAGCTGCAGAAAGCGATATCCGTTACCAGCTGGAACTGGCCGATGGCAGCTGGGTCGATTCCCGCCGCGCGGCCCGCACCGCATTGCGCAATCTGGAGGCCAGCAGGCTGGCGCTCAACTGAGCGCACGCAGACGCAATATACAATATAGTCAGGACTCGAACCCTTCCGGGTTTTCCGGCAGGCGGGTTCGCAGAAGGGGTCCGCGAGCACTGCTCTCGGGCCCTTTTTGTTGGCCCCTGTCACGCCGCTGTCATTTGTTGTACCCAAATGCACGGGCTTGGAGGCTTTTGAGCTAAGTGATTCTGATACGCGCCTTGTTCTCTATGACGGCCGCCTGTGCCGCGCTGTCCGGCGTGCCCGCACAGGCCGATGTGCTGGAGATAGGGGACGCAGGCCAGGCGCGCTGGGTTGCGGGCCCGCTGGTGGTCGCCGCGCAGGTCGCTGATGCCCCGCTTGCAGAGGTTCCCGCAAGCGCCGGACTGGTGCCCGAAGCTGCGGTTGCCGATCCGGCAAGGCACGGTAGGAACATTCCGGCGCGCTATGCCCCCCTGGTGGCGCAGCTGTCCGCCCGCTACGATTTGTCGCCCGCTCTGATCGAGGCGGTCGTGTGGCAGGAGAGCCGCTGGCGCGAGAACGCGGTCTCGCCCGCAGGCGCGCGCGGCCTCGCCCAGTTGATGCCGGGCACGGCACGCGACCTGGGCGTGAACCCAGATGATCCGGCCGCCAATCTCGAAGGCGGCGCACGTTATTTGCGCGAACAGCTCGACCGTTTCGACGGCGATCTGGAACGCGCGCTTGCCGCTTACAATGCCGGACCGGGCCGCGTGGAACGCGCCCGCGGCATTCCCCGAATCCGCGAAACGCAGGCCTATGTCGCATCGGTGATGGGCCGCCTTTCCAACCATTCCCGGAGTAATGAATGAATATGTCCCGATTTGCCCGTCTCCTTGCCTTGGTTACACTCTTCCTGCCTTCGGCTGCCCATGCGCAGGACCCCGCCGGTTCTGGCCCGATCAATTCCGCGCTGGCCTGGATGCAGGGCACGATGCTGGGCAGCGTCGCCACCGCCGTGGCTGTCATGGCCGTCGCCGCCGTCGGTTTCGGCATGTTGACGGGCCGGATGAACTGGCGCTTTGGTGCGAGCGTCATCATCGGCATCTTCATCATTTTCGGCGCGGCCAGCATCGTTGCCGGAATCCAGAGCGCGGCGGCAGTGGGCTGAGGCGATGCAGCTCATCCGCCAACCCATCCACCGCGCGCTCACCCGCCCGCAGATGTTCGGCGGGGTGACGTTCGATTATTACGTGATCAACCTGATGGTGACGGCGGAAGCCTTCCTGCTGTTGAAGAGCCTGTGGATCATCCCGATCCCCTTCATCATGCATGCGATCGGCTATTTCGCCTGCCTGCGCGAGCCGCGCATTTTCAACCTCTGGATCACCAAGGTCAGCAAGTGTCCGCGCGTGCGCAATTACAAGCGCTGGGGCTGCAACAGTTACGCGCCGTAACCGGCCGCGAAGGAAGAGTATTATGAGCAAGTGGCCCGGAAAATGGCTGGGAGCAGCAGCATGGAGCGCCAGGGAGGCGCTGGCGGGCGATCGCCTGCCCTATGCGCAACTGGTCGATTCCGATGTCGTGCTGCTGCGCGACGGATCGCTGATGGGTGCGCTCCAGGTGCCCGGCCTGCTGTTCGAGACCGAAGATACCGACGCGCTCAATGCCCATGCCGCCACGCGCGAGGTGATGCTGCGCAGCAATCTCGATGCACGTTTCGTGCTCTATCACCACGTCATCCGCCGCCGTGTGTCGGTGGAGCTGGAAGCGCAGTTCGACGATCCGCTTTCCGCCCATATCGATGCCCGCTGGCGGCAGAAGCTTTCCTCCGGCTCGCTCTTCGTCAACGACCAGTTCGTCACGCTGGTGCGCCGCCCCGCACGCGGCAAGGCCGGCTGGGGCGAAAAGCTCTCCCGCATGTTCAAGGGCAAGGCGACAGAGGCCGAGGAAGTCGACCCCAGGGATCTGCGGACCTTGCGTTCAGCATTGCAGGCGCTCGCCGCATCGCTGGGCGAATATGGTGCGCAGCCGCTCTCCGATTACACCGGCTCCAGCGGCCATGTGAACAATGAACTGCTCGAGCTGCTCTCCGCCCTCTACAATGGCGAGATGCGCCCCGTTCGGCGGCCCGAAGACGGCACCGATATCGGCAACATGCTGCCCTATCGCCGCGCCAGCTTTGGTCTCGATGCGATGGAAATGCGCGGTGCAGGCGGCGCCGACTATGCCAGCATGCTGAGCCTGAAGGATTACCCCGACGCCACCAGCCCGGGCCTGCTCGACGCCATGTTGCGACTGCCGCACGAGATGGTGGTGAGCGAGAGCTTCGCGCCGCTCGAACGGCAGACCGCGCGCGAGAAGATCGACCTTGCCCTGCGCCGCCTGCGCTCTGCCGACGAGGACGCGCAGGCCGAGCGGGGAGACATGTTCGCCGCACGCGACGCCCTGGGTGCGGGTGCCGTGGCCTTTGGCGATCACCATCTCTCGGTGCTGGTGCGCGAGAACACGCTGGAACGGCTCGACGATGCCTCCGCCCGCGTGGCCGCTGCACTTGCTGACATGGGCGCGGTTGCGGTGCGTGAGGACACCAACCTGGAGCCGAGTTTCTGGGGCCAGTTCCCCGGCAACGAGGGCTATCTGGTGCGCCGCGCGATGATCTCCACCGCGAACATGGCGGGCTTCGGATCGCTGCACGGATTCGCGCTGGGACAGGCCGAAGGCAATCACTGGGGCCAGGCGGTAACCTTGCTGCAGACGACCAGCTCGACGCCCTTCTTCTTCAATTTCCACCACGGCGACCTGGGCAATTTCTCGGTCATCGGCCCGTCGGGCTCGGGCAAGACGGTGGTGATGAATTTTCTCGCCGCACAGGCGCAGAAGTTCAAGCCGCGCACGATATTGTTCGACAAGGATCGCGGGGCGGAACTTTTCATCCGCGGCATTGGCGGGAGTTATGACCGGATTGCCTCGGGCAAGCCTTCGGGCTTCAATCCGCTCGCCCTGCCCGACAGCCCCGCCAACCGTGGCTTCCTGCGCGACTGGCTGGGTGTGCTGCTGCAGGCCGATGGACCGGAGGAATTGCAGACCATCGCGCATGCGGTGGATGCGGCCTATGCCAATGACAGCTCGCTACGCCGCCTGCGCCACTTCAAGGAGCTGGTCTCCGGCAGCAGACGTCCGCAGCCGGGTGACCTGGCCGACCGCCTCTCCGCCTGGATCGAGGATGGCGAGCATGGCTGGCTGTTCGACAATGCGCAGGACAGGCTGGACCTCTCCACGCGCGTGATGGGCTTTGACATGACGGCGCTGCTGGAGAGCCCCAAGCTGCGCACGCCGGTGATGATGTACCTCTTCCACCGCATCGACGAGCGGCTGGACGGCGATCCCACCATGATCCTGATCGACGAGGGATGGAAGGCGCTGGACGACGAGGTGTTTGCCGCGCGCATCCGCGACTGGCTGAAAACGCTGCGCAAACGCAATGCGCTGGTCGGTTTCGCCACCCAGTCCGCGCGCGATGCGCTCGACAGCCGCATTTCGACCGCGCTGGTCGAGCAGACCGCCACCATGATCTTCATGCCCAACGCCCGCGCACGGCCAGAGGATTATTGCGACGGTTTCGGCCTTACCGAGCACGAATTCGCGTTGATCAAGAGCCTGCCCGCGCACAGCCGCTGCTTCCTGGTGCGCCAGCCCGATGCCAGCGTGGTGGTGCGGCTGGACCTTTCGGGCGCGCCCGAAGTGCTGACCATCCTATCCGGCCGCGAAAGCTCGGTCCGGCGCCTCGATCTCCTGCGCGAGGCGTTGGGGGACGAGCCGTCGCAATGGTATCCGGCCCTGACCGACAAGCCCTGGCCGGGCGATGCACCCGTTGGTGGCGCGGCCTCCGACAACCGGGAAGCTGCCGAATGATCGTCTCGCAAGCCCCCCTGGCCCAGTGCCAGAACGCGCTGGAAGGCGTGGGCGCTGGTATCGGCGCGTCCCTGCGCGCGATCGACTGCGCGGCGAGCGAGATGACACAGGCCGCCTTTACGCGGCTGTTCGGCGTCGACGGGGCCTTGCTGACGGCGCTTTCCATGGTGCTGACCATCTTCGTGGCGCTGATCGGTTATGGCCTGATCACCGGCCGCCTGCGCATCGGCCTGTCCTCACTCGCTCCGCGCCTGATCACGCTTGTCGTGGTCGTCACTTTCGCTACCAGCTGGCTCGCCTTCCAGAGCGTCTTCTACAATCTCGTCGTCCTCGGCCCCGATGAAATTGCGGGCG
This sequence comes from Erythrobacter sp., assembly GCA_024642335.1. Classification (GTDB taxonomy): domain Bacteria; phylum Pseudomonadota; class Alphaproteobacteria; order Sphingomonadales; family Sphingomonadaceae; genus Alteraurantiacibacter. The sequence goes on along the minus strand of JAHEBH010000038.1, from coordinate 7,458 downwards.
TGCTGATGGGCACCGACGGTTCGGCGACCACGATTTTCGCGGACAAGCTCGACGTGGTGATGCTCTCGCTGATGGAAGTATCGGGAGGAGAAGGTGCCAGCGAGACGACCTCGATCTTCTCGCCTTCCGGCCTGTTGTGGAGCGGCGGCACCATGTTGCTGCTGGGCACAGTGGGCGTGCTGGCGACCTGCAAGATCGCGCTGGCGGTGCTGATGGCATTGGGGCCAGTGTTCATCGTCATGGCACTTTTCAAGGGCACGCGCGGCCTGTTTGTCGGCTGGCTCAAGGGCGTGGTGCTCGTCGCGCTCGCCCCGCTCTTTGCCGTGCTGGCCGGTTCGCTGATGCTGGAACTGGCCTCGCCCGTCCTCGCCGCGCTGCTGTCCACTCCGGGCCGTATCGACGTGCGCCCGGCAATGGCCTTCTTCATGATCGGCACGGTCCATCTGGCGCTGATGTTCATGGTGATGAAGGTCACTTCCACCATGGTCAGCGGCTGGAGCGTGTTCGGCTCTACCTCATCGGGTGGCCGCAATGACGAGGTGCGCGGTCGGGCCTATGCGGCGCAGCAGGTTGTGCAACCTTTGCTCGCCGGCACCACAGCAAGGGACCGGACCGCCGTGGCAACCTCTCCCGCCGCGGCCCGCGATATGCGCGTGGCCCAGGCTGCGCCGCTTGCCGCCAATGATGCCAGCGGCGGCCATACCACCATTCGCGAAACGAGGGTGACCGGCGCCAGCGCCGCCCCCCAGTCCAGCGCCACTTCCATTTCGCGCGCACGCGGCATTGGCAGCCGCTTCAAATCCGCGCCCATTCGTTCGACGGAGAAAAAGCAATCATGACCCGCGCCCTCATCGCCTCGGCGCTTCTCGCAGTGACCTGCCTGTCAGCTACCGCCTTTGCGCAGGGCGACCCGCGCCTTGTGGAACGCGAATATGACGCATCTGACATCGTTGTGGTGGAAGGCCGCGCAAACGTGCAGGCCACCATCCGCTTCGCGGCCGACGAACTGATCCAGAACGTCGCCATCGGTGACAGCCAGAAGTGGCAGGTCACCCCCAGCCGCAGCGCCAACTTGCTGTTCGTCAAGCCGCTGGCAGAACGCGCGGCGACCAATATGACCGTGGTGACCGACCAGCGTGTGTACCTGTTCGACCTGGTGGCCAGCCCCGCCCATCGCGAACCGCTCTATGTCCTGAGCTTCACCTATCCCGAAGTACTTCTGGCCGAAGCGGAAGAGGCTGAAGCAGCCCCGGCCGAGAGCGCCAATGCCACCGAAATGGCAGCCGCGACCGACGATTTCGCGGTGCTCGATCCCGAACGGCTCAACTTCGCCTGGAGCACGGAGGGGTCAAGCGCGCTCCTGCCGCAGGAAATATTCGACAACGGCGAGGCCGTGTTCCTGTCATGGCCGAAAGGCGAGACCATGCCGGCCATCCTCATTACCGACGAGGATGGCACAGAAGGGCCGGTGAATTACGCGGTGCGCGGTGATGTGATCGTTATCGACCGGGTCCCGCGCGAGATTATCCTGCGTTCGGGTGACGATGTCGCCCGGCTGATCAACAATGGCCCCGCAAGGGCCGCAGGCGAGACTGTCTCGCTTGCAGGTGCATAGGAGGAACGGCGATGAAACTTGCAGTGCGCCTGCCCGAAAAGAACAGCGGAGCCGCCGATCGCGATCCGCGCGAGGATGCGACGACAGAGGTGATCGATTTCGCCAGCCGCACGTCCTATCCGGCGGTGGCCAACCGCAAGGGCAGGTCCGACGCGCTTGTCTTTGTCGTAGGCATCAGCGTTGTCGCTCTTGTCGGTGCGGCGACGTTTTACGGTACCAGCGCTGGCCGTTTGGCGGAAGAAGATGGCGTACAGGTGGAACCGCTGCCAGCACCGGTCCCCCAGTTTGAACCAGCCGCTGTGGCGCCGCTGCCGGCAGCAGTCGAAGTGCCAGGCCCCGTTGCCGAGCCCGAAGCAGTGCTGGCCCAACCTCCGCAGGAAGGCTTCCAGCCAGGCATCAATGCCTATTCCTCGCCAACGCTGGTCTTCGATGCGGGAATATTGCCCAGCACCGCCGCCAATATCGCGGCAGCAGAGGCAGGATTGGGTTCCGCCAGCGGCGGCGTCGTTCCCGGTTCGGGTTCCGCAGGTGACTTTGCCGCGCGCATCGGCGGCATAGGCGGCGGCCCGGCGCTGGCGACGCAGACATTCGATCCGGCGACCACGGTGACACAGGGCACGATGATCCCGGCGGTGCTGGAAACCGCGATCAACACCGATGTGCCCGGCTATGTCCGCGCCGTGGTGACCCAGGATGTGCGCAGCTATGACGGCAGCCGCATCCTCGTGCCGCGCTCCAGCCGTCTTGTCGGCCAGTACCAGTCCGGCCTGCAGGCCGGGCAAAGGCGCGCCTATGTCATCTGGACCACGCTGATACGTCCCGATGGCGTATCCGTACAAATCTCCAGCCCGGCCACTACATTCGATGGCATGACCGGCCTCGAGGGTGAGGTTAACACCCACTTCTTCCAGCGCTTCGGCTCTGCCATGTTGCTTTCGGTGATCGGCGGCCTGACAGCCATCGCCAGCGGCGGCACCTCTGTGATCCTCGGCGGCGGGCAGGATGCCGCAGCCACTGCCTTGCAGCAGGATGGCCAGCGCCCGCCGACGGTGCGTGTGCGCCAGGGTGAGCCGATCCGCGTCTTCACTTCGCGCCACCTCGATTTCAGCCAGGCCCCGCGGCTGTAAGGAAGGCAGGACATGGCAGCTGAAATCCACAGACTGGGCGAAGGGGCGGGCGGGGAAAGCACGCCGCAGGCGCCAGCCAGCGGCTCGGTCTATCTTGACGCCTATCTCGCCCCGTTCCGCCAGTGGCTGGATCGCGACACCGTGACCGAGGTGCTGGTCAACCGCCCGGGGGAGATCTGGGTGGAGGATGCCAGTTCTCCCGGCATGCAGCGGATCGAAGCACCCGAAGTGAACGACAAGCTGGTGCAGCGCCTGGCCGAACAGGTTGCCCGCGTGAGCCATCAGGGCATCAACCGCGAGCATCCGCTGCTTGGCGCAACCCTGCCCGATGGCGCACGCGTGCAGTTCTGCGGACCGCCCGCCACGCGCAAGCACTGGGCGATGGCAATCCGCCGCCATCGCAGGCTGGACCTGCCGCTCGACGCCTATGACGCCGGCCCGCTGGCGCAGCACAGCGAAGCGGAAATGCCCGATCCCGTCGCACAGCCGATCCAATTTCTGCGGGCATTGATAAAGGCGCGCAAGACGGTGCTCATTTCGGGCGGCACCAGTACGGGCAAGACCACCTTCCTCAACGCCATGCTGGGCGAAATCCCGCGCGACGAGCGCGTGGTGACCGTGGAAGACACGCCCGAATTGAAGATCCCCGGTGCCAATGGCGTGGGCCTGATCGCGGTGAAGGGCGAACTGGGCGAGGCCAAGGTGACCGCCAACGAATTGCTGCAAAGCGCGCTGCGCCTGCGGCCTGACCGCATCGTGCTGGGCGAATTGCGCGGGGCGGAAAGCGTTTCCTTCCTGCGCGCGATCAATACCGGCCATCCCGGCAGCTTCTCCACCATCCATGCCAATTCCTTGCGCGGGGCGCTGGAACAGTTGAGCCTGATGGTGATGCAGACCGGTATCGGACTGACCCGCAGCGACACCATCGCCTATGCCGCCAGCGTAATCGATGTCATCGTCCAGCTTGACCGCAGCAATGGCAAGCGCGGTATCAGCGCCATCGCCCGATCGCAGGACCTGCTCTGACAATTGTGACATTCACGGGTGCAAACTTGCGCCTACTCAGGGAAGGCACCACATCTGAGGTGTAAAATGACCGAATATCAGGAAAGTCGAGCCAGGCGATGAGCACCGCCCCCCAGATTGATGTGCCCGAGCGCACCAGCCCGGAAGATCGCTATTTCAACCGCGAGCTGAGCTGGCTGGCTTTCAACGAACGTGTCCTCGCCGAAGCGCGCAACAAGGCCTATCCGCTGCTCGAGCGGCTGAACTTCCTCTCCATCTCGGGCAGCAACCTCGACGAATTCATCATGATCCGCGTGGCGGGCCTTGTCGGCCAGGTGCGCTCGGGCGTGGGGCAGGTTTCGATCGACGGCAAGACGCCCAGCCAGCAACTGGCGGCGATCACGGACAAGATCCGTCAGCTGGAAAGGATGCAACAGGAAACGCTGTCCGACTTGCGACCGCTGCTGGCCAACCAAGGCGTAGAGATCAAGAGCAAGGTCGGGATCGAAGGCGCGGCCGACGAGTGGCTGCGACAATATTTCCTCACCCATATCATGCCGGTGATCACGCCGCAGGCGATCGACCCGGCACACCCCTTCCCCTTTGTCGCCAATGGCGGGATCGGCGCGCTGTTCAACCTCCTGCGCGAGGATGACGGCAGCCGCCTCGTCGAAATGGTGCTGATCCCCAACGCATTGCCGCGCTTCGTTCGCGTGCCCGGCGAAAAGGCGATCTATATCGCGATCGACCGGCTGATCTGCCGTTATGCGCACCTGCTCTTCCCCGGCTTCCGGATCGAGGGTGACGGCGTGTTCCGCGTGCTGCGCGACAGCGATATCGAGGTGGAGGAAGAGGCGGAGGATCTCGTCCGCTATTTCCGCAGCGCCATCCAGCGCCGCCGCCGCGGACAGGTGATCATGCTCGAACTGGACGAGAGTTTCGATCCCGTCGCCGAGGAACTGCTGCGCGACAAGCTGGGCCTGCAACAGGCGCTGGTGAACAAGACGCTGGGCATGATCGGCATCAGCGGGCTTGCCACCATTGTTGACGAGGACCGCCCCGACCTCAAGTTCACGCCCTATTCCCCGCGCTATCCCGAACGCGTGGCGGAGCATGACGGCGATTGCTTTGCCGCCGTGCGCGAGAAGGATTTCGTGGTCCACCACCCCTATGAAAGCTTCGAGGTGGTGGTCGATTTCCTGCGTCAGGCAGCAGCCGATCCGGCGGTCATCTCGATCAAGCAGACACTTTATCGCGCGGGCAACCAGTCGCCGGTGGTCAGCGCATTGGTGGCAGCCGCCGAGGCAGGCAAATCGGTGACCGCTGTGGTCGAGCTGAAGGCCCGCTTCGACGAGGAGCAGAACCTCAAATGGGCCGGAGAGCTGGAACGGGCAGGCGTGCAGGTCATCTATGGCTTCATCGACTGGAAGACGCATGCCAAGATGTCGATGGTCGTGCGCGAGGAAGAGGGCGGCTATCGCACCTACTGCCACTTCGGCACGGGCAATTACCACCCGGTGACGGCCCGCATCTATACCGACCTGTCCTATTTCACCGCCGATCCCGCCTATGGCCGCGATGCGGTGAAACTGTTCAATTTCATCACCGGCTATGTCGAGCCGCAGCAGACAGAGCGGATCGCGATTTCGCCGATCTCGCTGCGTGAAAAGCTCTATCACCACATCGACCAGGAGATCGCCAATGCGCAGGCCGGCAAGCCTGCCGCGATCTGGGCCAAGCTCAACGCCATCACCGAAAAGGACGTGATCGACCGGCTCTACGAGGCGAGCCAGGCGGGCGTGCGCATCATCATGGTCGTGCGCGGCATCTGCTGCCTGCGCCCCGGCGTTCCCGGCCTGTCGGACAACATCACGGTCAAATCGATCATCGGGCGCTTCCTCGAACATGGCCGCATCTGGGCCTTCGCCAATGGCGAACCGCTGCCGAGCGACCAGGCCAAGGTCTATATCACCAGTGCCGACGCCATGAGCCGCAACCTCAACCGCCGCGTCGAAGTGATGGTGCCGATCACCAACCCCACCGTGCATGACCAGGTGCTCGAACAGGTGCTGCTCGCCAACCTGCTCGACACTCAGCAGAGCTGGCTGCTCGACGGAGAAACGGGGGAATATCACCGCGTCGATGATGACGAAGCGCCTTTCAACTGCCACGAATACTTCATGACCAATCCCTCTCTCTCCGGACGGGGCGGCGCGTTGAAGGATTCGCGGGTGCCGCGCCTTGCCCTGCGCAAGGGCGGCGCGTGACGCGGATCGGTTCGGGCCGCAACTCCATTGGCCCCGCCGACCGGCCTGACCGCGCGGTCATCGATATCGGTTCCAACACCGTCCGCCTGGTGGTCTATTCGGGTTCACGCCGCGCGCCCGATGTCTGGCTGAACGAGAAAGTCACGGCGCAGCTGGGCCGCGACCTGGCGACGACGGGCAAGATTCCCGCAGACGCAATAGCTATCGCCCTGTCCGGCCTGGCGCGCTTTTCCGCGATCCTGCGCGATCTCGAGATCAGCGACGTGCAATGCGTCGCCACCGCTGCCGCACGCGATGCCAGCAATGGTCCGGAGTTTCTCGAGCAGGTGCGCGCGCTCGGGCTGAAACCCCGCCTCCTCTCGGGAGAGGATGAAGCCAATATCGCCGCCATGGGGGTGATCGGCGCCTTCCCCGGTGCCAGGGGATTGGTCGCCGACCTTGGCGGAGGCAGCCTGGAACTGGTCGAGATAGGAGGAGGCACCTATCACCACGGCGTCAGCCTGCCGCTTGGCACGTTGCGCCTGCCCGCGATGCGCGGGCCGGGAGATGAGGCCTTCCGCAAGGCGGTTGCCAGCGAACTGGCTCCGGCCAAATGGGCACGCAAGGTGGAGGGACCGCTCTATCTCGTCGGCGGAACCTGGCGCGCCCTGGCATCATTTGCCATGCACCGGTCCAAATATCCGCTCACCGATCCGCATGCCTTCGAACTGACGCCGGAAGCGGCGGCGAAAGTGGCGAAGAAGCTTTCCGGCCTGAGCCCCGACAAACTCGCTTCGATCGCCGGCATCACCGCATCGCGCGCCGAAGGCCTGCCCGATGCGGCGGCCTTGCTGCGAACCCTGCTTGCCAAGCTCAAGCCCGAGCGGCTGATCGTTTCCGCCTGGGGCCTGCGCGAAGGCCTGCTGTTCGAACAGCTGGAGCCCCTGGCGCGCGATCAGGATCCGCTGCTTACCGCGATCACCCATTTCACCGCCCCGCGCGGTGCCGCGCTCAGTACGGCGACCATGATCGCGGGATGGACATCGGGCGTTGTCGGGCCAGGCAGCCAGGCACGCGAGCGCCTGCGCTTTGCGGCGATCATGCTGGCATTGGCGCAAGCGCGGCTGGAACCCAACATGCGCCTCAGGCATTCCTTCGACTGGGCGATGGACAAGCGCTGGCTCGGCCTCGATCATCGCGGCCGCGCGCTGATCGGCGCGGCGCTGCGCGGTGCCTGCAGCGCGCCCGATCCGACACCCGCACTGCTGCAGCTCGCCAGCAGGGAAGACTTGCGCGAGGCGGCCGGCTGGGGCCTCGCCTTCCGCCTGTGCCGCCGCATCGGTGCCGGTTCGCGCGCCAGCATGCTCACCAGCAGCCTCTCGCGCAGCAACGGCACGCTCACCCTGTGGCTCGACAAGAGCCGCGAACAGCTCGCCTCCGAACATGTGACGGCAGACCTCAAGGC
>JAHEBH010000037.1 GCA_024642335.1 Erythrobacter sp. | reverse complement strand
GTCTGCAGCGTCTGGCTGAGGATCGCGACGTCGTATGACGCATCGGGATAGTCGGCGAGGTCGCGGTCGGCATCGCCCTGCACCACCGACAGGCCGCGGCTAACGCAGCGTTCGACCAGTTCAGGGTCAATCTCCATCCCGCGCACATCGACATGCTTGTCATGCCGCAGCACATCCATCAGCTCGCCCTCGCCGCAGCCGATATCGAGCACGCGGGCACCCTCGGGCACCAGCTCGGCGATCCTGGCAAGGTCCGGGCGCAGCGCCATCAGTCGAGAAATCCCTTGATCACGCGGTCCAGCGCCGGACAATCGAGCAGGAAGCTGTCATGGCCGAAAGGTGCGGACAGTTCCACGAAGCTGACCGGCGCGGCCACGGCATTGAGCGCATGGACGATATTGCGGCTTTCCAACGTGGGGTAGAGCCAGTCCGTATCGAAGCTGACCACGCAAAAGCGCGTGTCGCCCGCGTCCTTGAAGGCATCGGCGAGCATGCCGCCATGCTCCTCCGCCAGATCAAAATAATCCATCGCACGGGTGATATAGAGGTAGGAGTTGGCATCGAAGCGGTCGGTGAAACTGATGCCCTGGTAGCGCAGGTAGCTCTCCACCTGGAAATCGGCATCGAAACCGAAGCTCTTGGCCTCACGGTCCTGCAACTGGCGACCGAACTTGTCGGTCAATCCCTGCTCGGACAGATAGGTTATATGCGCGGCCATGCGCGCCACGGCGAGGCCTTTTTCAGGCCCCTTGCCCGCACCATAATAGTCTCCGCCATGCCATTCGGGATCGGCCATGATCGCCTGCCGCCCGACTTCGTGGAAGGCAATATTCTGCGCGGAATGGCGCGCGGTGGTGGCGATCGCCAGCACACGGTCTGTCCGGCGCGGAAAATTCGCGGCAAAGCTGAGCGCCTGCATGCCGCCCATCGATCCGCCGACCACGGCGTGCAGCGTCCCAATCCCCAGCGCATCGAGCAGCGCAACCTGCGCGCGCACCATGTCGCGGATGGTGATGACCGGGAAACGCATGCCCCAGGGCTGGCCGTCTTCCGCCGGACTGGCGGGTCCGGTCGATCCGATACAGCTGCCAATCACATTCGCACAGATCACGTGGAAGCGACCGGTATCGATCGGCTTGCCCGGTCCGACCATCCGGTCCCACCAGCCGGGCTTGCCGGTAATGGGGTGCGTCTTGGCCACGAACTGGTCACCCGTCAGCGCGTGGAAGATCAGGATGGCATTGCCCTTGTCCGCCGCCAGATCGCCATAGGTTTCGTAAGCGATCTCCACATTGGCGAGCGACTTGCCGCTGTCCAGCGCAAGCGGTGCGCGCAGCGTCACAGTGGTCAGTCCGGATGCCAATGCAGTAGCCATGGGGCAGCGACTTGGGGCTTCACACGCCCACTGTCAATTGCGCGCGCGAAGCGCTAAGGGCGCTGGCTGTATCAAGGACGCAAGAAGAATGCCCGAAAACAAGGCCCCCCAGATGAAGCCGTGGATCGCGGCGATCCATGCCTATGTGCCGGGCAAGTCCAAATCCGCCGATGGCAAGCCGCTGGTCAAGCTCTCTGCGAACGAGAACCCGCTGGGCACCAGCGCCAAGGCGCTGGAGGCGCGTGCCGCCGTGTCGGATACGGCCGCCTATCCAGATCCCGATTCAACCGCCTTGCGTGCCGCGCTGGGCAAGCTCCACAAGATCGACCCCTCCCGCATCGTTTGCGGCACAGGTTCGGACGAGCTGCTCAACCTTGCCGCGCAGGCCTTCGCCGGGCCGGGGGACGAGGTCGCCTATGTCCGCTATGGCTTCTCGGTCTATGATATCGCCGCACGGCGCTGCGGGGCTCAGCCGGTGGTGGCACCGGACAAGGACTTCGGCACAGATGTCGATGCGCTGCTCGCCTGCGTCACGGACAAGACGCGCGTGGTCTTCCTCGCCAATCCCAACAATCCCACCGGCACCTACCTGCCGCGTGGCGAACTGGCGCGGCTGCATGCCGGCCTTCCATCCGATGTGCTGCTGGTGGTCGATCGCGCCTATGCCGAATATGTCGACCCCGACGATGACGATGGCGCGCTGGAACTGGCCGCGCAGGCACAGAACGTGCTCGTCACGCACACTTTCTCGAAGATCTATGGCCTTGCCGGAGAACGGATCGGCTGGGGAACGGGTGCTGCGCACATTGTCGACGCGCTCAACCGCATCCGCGGACCTTTCAACGTTTCGGTCAGCGGACAGGCCGCCGCGCTTGCTGCGGTCGAGGACCAGGCCTTCGTCCGCGCCAGCCGCGAGCACAATTTGGCGGAGCGGACACGGTTTGTCGCTGCGGTCGAAGCGCTCGGCAACCACGGGCTGCGCATCGTGCCCAGTGCGGCCAATTTTGTGCTGATCCTGTTCGAAGGCGATCTGACGGCAGAAGTTGCGCAGGAAACCATTGCAAAAAAAGGATATGCAGTACGTTGGCTTCCGGGCCAAGGCCTGCCACAAGCGTTGCGGATCACGATCGGGACAGGGAGCCAGATGGACGATATCGCACAGGCACTTCGCGCCATGGTGGAGGAAGCGCAGTGAGCTTCAGCCACGTGGCAGTGATAGGCCTGGGCCTGCTGGGCGGATCGATCGGCCTTGCCGTGCGCGACGAGATGGAGGGCGTCACCACCAGCGGCTATGACACCGATCCGCAGGTGCGCGCGCGCGCCAATGAGCGCAAGCTGACCGACACGATACATGACGATCCCGTAGAGGCCGTGCGCGGTGCCGATCTTGTGATCCTGTGTGTCCCCGTGGGCGCAATGGAGGAAGCTGCCCGCAGCATTGCGCCGGGCCTTTCGGATGATTGCGTGATCAGCGACGTGGGATCATCAAAGCGCAGCATCACCAATACCCTCAAGCGTGCCCTGCCGAATCACGCCATCATTCCCGCCCATCCGGTGGCGGGCACCGAGGATTCCGGCCCCGACGCGGGCTTTTCCACCTTGTTCCACCGGCGCTGGTGCATCGTCACCCCGCCCGAGGATGCCGATCCCGAGAAGGTCGCCGATCTGGTCGATTTCTGGGAACAACTTGGCGCCATGGTCGAGACAATGGATGCCGACCACCACGACCGCGTGCTGGCGGTGACCAGCCATATTCCCCACCTCATCGCCTATACGATCGTCGGCACGGCAGGCGACATGGAGGAGGTCACCCGCAGCGAGGTGATCAAATATTCGGCGGGCGGTTTTCGTGACTTTACCCGCATTGCCGCGAGCGATCCGGTGATGTGGCGCGACGTCTTCCTCAACAACAAGGACGCCGTGCTGGAAATGCTCGACCAGTTCCTGACCGACCTCGCGCTAATGCGCGAAGCGATCAAGGCCGGTGATGGCGAAATGATGCACGACACATTCACGCGCACCAGGGCGATCAGGCGAAGCATCGTCGCGCTGGGACAGGATGACCCGCGCCCCGACTTCGGGCGCACCGATCACGGCTAGGTCAATCGACTCGATAGACCGACAGCTGCACCGTGGAACCAACCTTTCCGCCAAGAGCCAGGAACAAGGAGCGGCTTACCCAGGCATAATCCGGATGCCCGCAGTCGAGTCTAATGGCTGTTCGCATGTAGTATTCCGAAGTCGGCACATTTACTCCAGCAGCAATTCTTGCAGCAACGTCAGCAGAGGCGTGCCGTATGCCGCGGCTGATCACTTCAATAAACGCACCGTCAGTCGTTTCGATGCCATAGCGGGCATCCAGCTCAGCCACGCCATTGGCAGTCACAGTCTGCCAGTCGGCTCCAACATCGAGTATCCTCCCCTCGATCAGCGGCCCCGTCACAATCCCGCCGACAATCGGAATGATCCGCCGCGAGCCTGTCGAACACGCCCCCAGTTCGTGGGATTGCGATAACTCCACCACGAAATCGCAGGCATGCGTCAGGCGGGGGGCCACGGAAGGCATCAAACTGCGTGCTCGGTGACCTTCGCGCCTTCCGGAATTGTGCGCTCAGCCTTGTTCAATGTGTCTCGCGCGAAGCCAGCGGCCTTTTGGTAAGCAAGCATGAATTCGCTACGTTCTGCAGGTGAAATGACATCGTCGATATTGTCGAACACACCACCACAGCGGTCTTCCACCATGTTGAGAAGGCCAAAGGGGCCAGCACCGCGGTTCCGCAGGGCGAGGCTGCCGACGGGCTTGCACAATTGCTCATCATACGCCCTCAAGCAGTCCTGCGACACGCCATTTTCCAACATGAGGCGGCCAATCACACGGGCATCGACAATCGCTTGCGAGGCTCCGTTGGAACCGGTGGGGTACATCGGATGTGCAGCATCACCCAAAAGTGCAACCGGACCATCGACCCAGCCAGGCAACGGGTCACGGTCGATCATCGGGTTCTCATAAACAACGTCGGACCTTTGCAGGAGAGCTGGCAGGTCAAACCAGTCATAGACAAAGTCTTTGAATTCGTGCGCAAAATCAGCAAGGTGCGCCTGACGGAACCAGCCTGACTTGGTCCAGTCATGCGTGTCATCGAAGGACTTCTCGGCGATCCAGTTGATATCGGCGAGGCCGTTTTCGTCTGGTTGTGAAATCGGATAGAACACCACGCGGTGGCGGCTGGTGCCAAGGCCAACAAATGAAGACCCGGATCGGATCGGAACGCTGCGCGCCGTGCCGCGCCACATGATCGTGCCGCCCCAGTGGATATCCGGCTGACCAGGATGCATCTGCGCACGTACTTCGGAATGAATGCCCTCCGCACCGAACAGCAGCGCCGCGGTCACCTCTCCGCTGGTACCATCCGCGCGCACCAATTGCGCCGTGACCGAGCCATCCGCTTCCTTGCGATAGCCGGAAATCTTGTGCCCCAACTGTACGGAATTCGGACCCAATCGTTCCAGTACCTTGCGGTACAACATTGTGTGAAACTTGCCGCGATGCACCGCATATTGATGCCAGCTATATCCCGCCAGCTTGCCGCGCGGTTCCGCATAAATGTCTTTGCCGTTCAGCCCTACCAGTGCCCATTCAAGCGCCGGGATGCCGACCTCGTCCAGTTCGCCCTCCGTGAACCCCAGATCTTGTAGCTCGCGAGTGGCATTCGGCTGGATATTGATTCCTACGCCAAGCGGCCTCAGTGTGCGCACACTTTCGTAAACGGTGCATGACACACCGATCTGGTCAAGAGTCAGCGCAAGGCTAAGGCCTGCGATACCGCCACCTGCGATTAGGACGCGGTTGTGCTGCATATTGTCTTGTCCCCGGTCGCTTGTTGGGAAAATTGCAGCCCAAGGCCGCCTTGTCTACTCGCCTATCGCCATCGGGCGCTCCAGACAACGCATTTTAAAGTCGCCTGGGAAACCGCCCGCCTATTCTTCCAGGTAACGTGCGATCAGGTGCTGCTTGAACGCCTCGGTCGAGAGCGGCCTGCCGGTCGCTGCTTCGACCACTTCCGCACTGCTGGCAAAGCGACTGCCTTGCGAATGGATATTCGCCCGCGTCCAGCCGACCAGCGTGCTGAAATCGCCGTGCGCCAGGCCCGCGTCGATGGCCGGTTCCTGCCGGCGGGCCGCGGCAAAAAGCTGCGCAGCGGTGACGGCGCCGATCGAATAGGTAGGGAAATAGCCGATAAGCCCCGCTGACCAGTGAACATCCTGCAGGCAGCCGAGCGTATCGGTGGGCGGGACAATGCCAAGCATGTGGCCTATCGCCTCGTTCCAGGCAGCGGGCAGGTCGGCAACTTCGATCTCGCCCAGCAGCAGCGCCTTTTCCAGCCGGTAGCGCATGATGACATGCAGCGGATAGGTCACCTCGTCGGCATCGACACGGATGAAGCTGGGGCCGACCTTGCGATAGATGCGCATCAGGTTGGCATTGCTCCACGCTTCACTCCCGTCACCGAACATGTCGCGTATCATGGCAAACAGCACCGGCAGGAATTGCACACTGCGGCCCGCCTGCATTTCGGTGAGCAGTGACTGGCTTTCATGCATCGCCGCGCCGCGCGCATGGCCCACCGGCTGGAAGGCCCAGTCGGCAGGCAGGCCTGCCTCGTACATGGCATGGCCGGTCTCGTGGATGGTCGCCATGATGCCGCTGGTAAGATCCTCCGGATCAAAGCGCGTCGTAATGCGCACATCGCCGGGAATACCGCATGCGAAGGGATGCGCGGTGGTGTCCATCCGCCCGTGGTGGAAATCGAAGCCGATCATTGCCGCGATCCGCTTGCACAGCTCCATCTGCCGTTCTGCGGGAAAGGGGCCTGTCAGCGGAATGATCGCGGGCTCTTCTGCCTGCCTTGCCATGATTCGCTGCATCAGCGGCGGCAGGAAGGCAGAGAGATCGTCGAAGATCGGATCGACCGTCTCGGTAGTCAGGCCCGGCTCGTATTCGTCGAGCATGGCATTGTAGGGCGAAACGCCGAAGGCCTGCGACTTGGTCGCCGCGACATCGCGCAGCAGGGCGACCAGCGCGGAAAGCGGGCCGGCGAAACTGGCAAAATCGTTGTTGGCGCGCGCCTTCTCCCACACTGCCTGCGTGGTCGAGGACAATTCGGAAAGGCGACTGGCGAGCTTGGCCGGGATCGCAGTCTCGTGGCGCCATTTGCGGCGCATTTCGCGCAAATTGGCCGCTTCCCAGGCCTCGAGACTGGTGCATTCCTCTTCCTCGGCGCGGGCCAGCAGGTCTCCCAGCCGCGGTTCATGCATCGATTCCGAAACCAGTCCGGTCAGCGTCGAGAGCACCTTGCCGCGCGTGGCATTGCCGCCTTCGGGCATGTAGGTGCGCGCTTCCCAGAACAGCGTGGCTTGTGCCGCCTCGATATGGCCGACCTTCTCGAAATCCTGGCGCAGTTCGGAATAGGCGGAATTGGGTTTGCTCATGCACTGCTCCTTGCTTGGTTACAGGAGTAACCGCAAGATGCCGTGTTGTGGAGCCTGTTTCGGCCTAGCGATAGTAGACCAGCGTCTTGCACCACTGGCAGAACTGCATGAAGGGCTCCCAATCGGCGACGATCGGCAACAGGATCTGCGGCACGATGACGATCGCTGCGCCAATCCAGCTCATGCGGCTGATCGAATTCATGGTCTTCCGCTCGTGCCAGAGAATGGCCGCTATCATGGCATCCATCGTCAAATAGGTCGGATAGAACGGAACATAGTCCAACCCGAAGCCGACCATGTAGAGCCGGTTGATGCCGGGCATGAGGATGCTGATCGTCGCGAACAGGATCAAATTACGGTGTATGGCTGGCTTGCGCACAGCGCCTATCGCCATGGCCAGCAGCACGGCGAATGTCACTGCGCCACAAAGGACAGATAAAACAGCCGGTAATCCTGCCCGTTCCAGACCTCCACGCGGCTGTCTACCGCGCTGATGATAGTGATCAGCACAGATTGCGCCACCAGCAGCACCATCCAGGCAAAGAAGACCACGCCGTGCAAATGGACGACAGGGGGATCGGGCGGCCGTGTGCCAGCCGCCATTGGCCCGAGATAGGTCAGCCCGAAGCCACCGAAGATGAAGAAGCACATTGCCAGCACCATCCACAGATGGAAGCTGGGCCTGAAACCGGCGCGAACTGCGCCCCCCGTTGCAACACTTGCCATACAAATCCCCCCAAAGACCTGCGCGACCTTGAGAGAGATTATGCCACTATTGGGCAGGCGGCAATATGGTCAGTCAGCAGCCGCAGCGTCGCGCTTTGCGGGAGCTGGTTTGAGGCCGAACAGGAAGCGCAGCACGCGCGTGCGGCGTGCAAAAATCTCGTAACCCAGTACCGAACCGGCTGCCGTAACAGCTACCAGCAACAGGACTTCGATCGGCAGCGGCAATTGCAGGGGCAGAAGCCAAAAGGCGAAGACTAGCGTGACGGGCTGGTGGAAAACGTAGATCGGCAGCACAGCGTCATTGAGATAGGCAAGCGCGCCCGAGGGGCGGTCCAGCCATGCCGCAGCATAGCCGCATAGGGTCAGCAACACGCTCCAGCCGTAAATCCCCGATGCAAGGCTGTATAGTGGCCCGTCCCACCGCGACCCGGCATCGTAGACCATGCCGGCAATATGGATTGCGGCGAGGACGAGCGTGACGAGCGCGAGCCTCCGCCTGTGCTGGCGCAGGGCGCTCCAGAAATGCTCCTGTCCGGCGCAGATCACGCCAGCGGCAAAGATACCGATCCAGCGCAGATGATTGCCCCAATCGTCGAACAGTGCATGCGTGACCGGAGTTATCTGAAACACCAGCACATTGCCGATCACTATCCAGATTGCGGGTGTGGCAATCAGCCAACCCAGCCCAATTCGTTGGGTCTTGCGGTTACCACGCAGCGCAAAAATCAGCGCGAGGCCCATTGCATAGACCAGGAGGTATAGAAGGAACCACAAATGGTCCCAAGTCGGCGTCATCCGCATAGGCGCCAGCCCGCCGCCCAAATAGGGGCCGAACCAGAAGGCGAGATACTCACCTTCGAACCAGCCCTTGGCCAGCGCCTCGACATAGACTTGCGGCGGGTTGATGACGAGCATGCCCAGCAGGATTACCGGCAGCAATCGGCGCAGCCTGTCTTTCGCGAAACCACCGGGCTTCAGCTTGGCCAGCTGGAAGCGGCTGGCAACGCCCGAGATAAAGAACAGCAGGACGAGCCGCCACGGATTGACCAAGCTCATCGCATATTCGAGCTGCGGGAAAATCCGCTCGGCCTTGAGGTTGTAGCCCCAGCTCACATAGAGCATGCCGACATGGTAGAAGATCAGCGCCCCGAATGCGCCGACCCGCAGCCAGTCGAGAAAATACTTACGCTCGCCCATTGCCCCTCCCTGCGCGCCTCAGCGCCCATGAGAGGCTGAATAGAACTTTTGCGATTATCGCAAATCCCAGTTTCGACCGGGGGGCCATAAGCCCCGATGAAGCTACTCCGCCGCCTCAGCCTCGCGGCGGGAGTCTCCCAGCTCCGCAAGAAAACGCTCGGCATCGAGCGCGGCCATGCAGCCGGTGCCCGCGGCGGTGACCGCCTGGCGGTAGGTGTGGTCCATCACGTCGCCCGCAGCAAATACGCCGGGAATGGCAGTCTTGGGAGTGCCCGGTTCGACCACCAGGTATCCGCCCGCATCCAGCTCCAGCTTGCCCTTGAACAGCTCTGTCGAAGGCGCATGGCCGATGGCGACGAAAGCGCCGTCGACTTCGAGCGTGCTTTCCTCTCCGGTGACCGTGTCGACCAGCTCGAGGTGATGCAGCGTGCCGTTGTCCCCCGCCACGAAGCGCTTGACGGTCTTGTTCCACAGCGGCGTGATCTTGTCGTTGCCCAGCATGCGATCCTCCAGGATCTTTTCGCAGCGCAGCTCGTCCCGGCGGTGGATCAGCGTCACATCGTCCGAATGGTTGGTAAGGTAGAGCGCCTCCTCCACGGCAGTATTGCCCCCGCCGATCACCGCGACCTTCTTGCCGCGATAGAAGAAACCATCACAGGTGGCGCAGGCGGACACGCCCTTGCCGCCCAGCTCTTCCTCTCCCGGCACGCCCAGCCACTTGGCCTGCGCCCCGGTGGCGATCACCAGCACATCGCCGACATATTCGTCACCGCTATCGCCAATCGCCTTGAAGGGGGAGCCGTTTTCAAGGTCTACCTCGACAATCGTATCCCACATCATGCGCGTGCCGACATGTTCGGCCTGCTTCTGCATCTGCTCCATCAGCCAGGGGCCCTGGATGACATCGGCAAAGCCGGGATAATTCTCGACATCGGTGGTGATCGTTAGCTGGCCGCCCGGTTGCAGTCCCTGCACCACGATCGGCTCCATCCCCGCACGTGCGCCGTAGATCGCTGCCGAATAGCCGGCAGGTCCGGAACCGATAATCAACATGCGCGTGGTGTGAGTGGTCATGGAATCGCTCGAATTCTGTTGGGATGGGTGATCGACCTAGGGGGCAGAACAGGCCATTTCAAGCGGCGGAGCCTGACAATGCCGCAGCATCCACAGGCAACGAGATTTCCGCCAATTGTATCGAGCGTTAGAATTGGCTTGCATGAGCGCTGGCGATTGGCAAGCATGGGGCAAAGAGGAGGCCATGCCTTCCGAGGGGAGAGAATTGACATGACCAAGGAAATCAAGGGACCGCAGCTGAACCGTCGCGGCTTCATGGGCGCATCGACGCTGGGAACCGGCGCGGCGCTGGTCGGGCTGGGCATGAGTGGCGGCGCGCTGGCGCAAGGCAATCCGGCTGCAGGCGCACCGCAAGTCGATTTCCCCAATGACCCGCGCCTTTTCGGCGGCAGCGGCACCAACCGCACCGAGATGGATTTGCGCGATTGCGAGGTCGAGGGCGACTGGCCGAAGGACCTCGACGGTGCCTTCTATCGCGTCGGCCCCGACCCTCAATATCCCAAGCAGCCCGAATATGTCGGCGACATCCCCTTCGATGGCGAAGGCCATGTCTCCATGTTCCGCATCAAGGACGGGCATGTCGATTACAAGACGCGTTATGCCCGCAATGCCCGCTGGGTAGCGCAGGCCGAGGCGCGCCAATCGCTGTTCGGCATGTATCGCAACCCCGGCACCGACGATCCCAGCGTTGCAGGCTTCAATCGCGGGACGGCGAATACGCAGCTCTTCACCCATCACGGCAAATTGCTGGTGTTCAAGGAGGACAGCCCGCCTGTCGCGATGGACCCGCTGACGCTGGAAACGATCGATCCCGAATACACATTCGGCGGCAAGCTGGAGAGCAAGACGCACACCGCCCACCCGAAGATCGACCCGCTGACCGGCGAATTCGTCAGCTTTGGTTACGAGGCGACCGGCTTCCTGTCGAAAGACGTCAACGTCTTCACCGCCGACAAGGATGGCAACATCACCTGGTCGGTTACGGTCGAGGCGCCCTATGCCGGCATGATGCATGATTTCTGCGTCACGCAGGATTACGTCGTGCTCTACCTCCCCAACATGCCGGCAGACGAGGCGCTGATTGCGGAGGGCGGCCCGCATTTCCGCTACAATTCGCAGCTGCCCTGCTACCTCGGCGTGCTGAAGCGCGGCGGCGATGGCAGTGATATGAAGTGGTTCACCGGCCCCAATTACTTCTGCACCCATGTGATGGGCGGCTGGAACGAGGGGACGAAGATCACCGTCGATATGGATGGCGGCGAGGGCAACCAGTTTCCCTTCTTCCCCTCACTTCATGAACCGTGGGACC
Source organism: Erythrobacter sp. (assembly GCA_024642335.1). Taxonomy (GTDB): domain Bacteria; phylum Pseudomonadota; class Alphaproteobacteria; order Sphingomonadales; family Sphingomonadaceae; genus Alteraurantiacibacter. Next base: position 13,281 of record JAHEBH010000037.1, on the reverse strand, counting down.
CGGTGAAAGGCACTGGCTATCTGCGCCGCTTCACCGTCGATCTGGCGGCGCGTGGCGACAGCTATGAGGCGGTGACGATCTTCCCCGAGATCACCGGCGTGCTGGCGCGGCAGGACGACCGTTATCACACGCTGCCCTATCGCTGGGGCTTCCTGCAGGCGAATGGCGGCTGGGCGATCATCGATCACCAGGCGGGCACCAGCAAGGTCTTCACCATTCCCGGCGTCTCGCTGTCGGAAATGTGTTTCGTGCCGCGCACGCCCGATGCGGCCGAAGGCGACGGCTACCTGATCGGCCTCGGCTCCGTACAGGCCGAAGGCGGGCGCAGCGATCTGATCCTGCTGGACCTCGCCAATGTCGATGCCGGTCCGCGCGCGCGGGTGAAGATGCCCTATCGCTGCGTCGGACAGGTTCATGGCTGGTGGGCAGACGCGTCTGCCATCGGAGCCTGACAGGAATGATCTTTCTCCTTCGCTCCGCCATTGCGGCAGGGCTGTTGCTGGCCGTAGCGGCATTTTCGCAAGCGCCTGCCCATGTCGATTGGGCAAGCACCGGGCTGGAATGGAACGAACAGCATTTCAGCCCGCTCGACCAGATCAATGCCGATACCGTCGGCGATCTGGGGCTTGCCTGGTACGTCGATCTCAACACCGATCGCGGGCAGGAGGCGACGCCGCTGGTGGTCGACGGCGTGCTCTACAATACCGAACCGTGGAACATCACCACCGCTTATAACGCCGCAACTGGCGAACAATTGTGGCGCTACGACCCCAAGGTGCCGCTGCGTTTCGGGCGGCTCGCCTGCTGCGATATCGTGACGCGCGGCCTCGGCTTTCACGATGGCAAGGTGATTATCGGCGCGCTCGACGGGCGGCTGATCGCGGTGGATGCCAAGACGGGCGAAGAGGTCTGGAGCGTCCAGACCACCGATCCGGCAGACAGCTACACGATCACCGGAGCACCGCGCGTCTATGGCGACAGGATACTGGTCGGCAATGGCGGCGCGGAAATGGGCGTGCGCGGCTATGTCACCGCCTATGACGCCAATGACGGCGAGCTGCTGTGGCGCTGGCATACCGTACCGGGCAATCCCGCCGATGGCTTCGAGAATGCAGCGATGGAAGCGGCCGCCGAAACATGGTCCGGCGAATGGTGGCAATCGGGCGGTGGCGGCACCGTGTGGGACGCGATCTCCTACGATCCCGAGCTGGACCTCGTCTATATCGGCACCGGCAATGGCTCGCCCTGGACGCGCAAGTTCCGCAGCCCCGAGGGCGGCGACAATCTCTATCTCGCCAGCATCGTCGCTCTCGACGGTGCGAGCGGCGAATATCGCTGGCACTACCAGACCACGCCGGGCGAGGAATGGGACTATACCGCCACGCAGAACATGGTGCTGGCCGATATGGAGATCGGCGGCCGTATGCGGCAGGTCATCATGCAGGCGCCCAAGAACGGCTTCTTCTATGTGCTCGACCGCGCGACAGGCGAACTCATCAGCGCGGAAACCATCGCCCCGATCAGCTGGGCGACGGGGATCGACATGGCAACGGGCCGCCCGGTCGAGAATCCCGAAGCGCGCTATGGCACCATCCCCGTCATGGTCAGCCCCGGCGCTGGCGGGGCGCATAACTGGAACCCGATGGCCTATTCGCCCGACACAGGGCTGGTCTATGTACCGGTGACAGAAACCTACATGGCCTACGCAGCCGCAGAGAGCTACGAACCCGGTCGCGGGCTCGGCACTGCCTTTGCAGGGCATGACGACATCCGCCGCGAGATCGCCGAATATGCCGATGCCAACTCCAAGGGCTGGCTATCCGCATGGGATCCGGTGACGCAGACCGAACGCTGGCGCGTGCCCTATGCGCAAAAGGGATCGGGCGGCGTGCTGGCGACGGCGGGCAACCTGGTATTCCAGGGCACCATCGGCACCACCTTTGCCGCCTATCGCGCCGATACGGGCGAGAAAGTGTGGGAGCTGCCGGTGCAGAACGTGCCGATCGCCGCGCCCATCACCTATATGGTCGATGGCGTGCAATATATCGCGGTCAACGCAGGCTGGGGCGGCGGCCTCGCGCATGTCGAGCGGGCGGCCTATTCCGGCCTGCACCTCGGCCCGCCGCGCCTGCTGGTGTTCAAGCTGGGCGGAACCACGGAACTGCCTCCCATGCCCGAAGAAAGCTTCGTTGTCCCCGAACTCAGCCCGCCTCCGGCACTGGAAGCCGATGCGGCAACCGTGGCGCGGGGTGAAGCCTTGTACGGCGCCAATTGCGCGATCTGCCACGGCAATGCCGCGCGCGGCGGGGTGAAGGACTTGCGCCACATGTCGCCCGCAACGCACGCCTCTTTCGCAGAAATCGTGCTGGGCGGATCGCGCGCGGCCAATGGCATGGCCAGCTTTGCCGATGTGCTGAGCGAAGCGGAATCGCAGGATATCCATCATTACCTGATCGCCCGCGCCAATGAGGACTGGGGCAATTAGAAAAACTTTCGGGAGAGGATCATGACAATCTGGAACACAAGCAAGCTCGTGCTGGCGGCAGCCGGCCTGGCACTGGTCGCGCAGCCCGCGCTGGCACAGCAGCCCGCCTACAACAGCGGTTATGCCGATGACCGCGCCGAGATCGAGGATTTGATGGCGCGCTATCTCTTCGCCATCGATTTCCACGACTGGGATGCCTATGTCGAAACCTTCGCCGAGGATGGCACGATCGAGTTCGCCAGCGGCACCTATGCCGGGCGCGAGGAAATCCGTGCGGCTGTGACGCGCTTTGCCGAGGGGATCGGCAATTTCTACCAGACCGAGGACGGCCAGCCCGCGCGCCTGCGCCATGTGATCCTGCAATCCACCGTGCGCGTGGAAGGCGAGCGCGCCTGGGCCACCTCGCTGTGGGTCGAAATGGCCAATGACGGCCCTGGCGACAGCCTCAAGATGGGCACCTATGGCGTCTATGAAGACCAGCTGAGCAAGGTGGATGGCAAGTGGCTGCTGAGCTATCGCAATGTGCTCAACGACTTCATTGCCAATCGCCAGCCCGGGCCGGAAAACCCGGTGCGAGGCATGGATGCTGCCGCCGAGGCATATCGGGCCAGCATTCCTGAGTGAACGAGGCCGCCCCTGAGACCACGGCGCCCGCGGTAAAGGACCCACCTTTCCCGCCAGCGCGGGCAGCCTGGTACGCCGTTTGCCTGTTCGGCGCGGTCAACATCCTCGACAATATCGATCGCGGGATATTCTCCATGCTGATCGAGCCGATCAAGCGCGACCTCCTGCTGTCCGATTTCGAGGTGAGCCTGCTGGGCGGTATCGCCTTTGCATTCTTCTTTGGCCTGGTCGGCCTGCCGATGTCGCGCTTTGCCGATACGGGCAACAGGCGCAACATCCTCTCCTTCGGCATCGCCCTGTGGAGCCTCGCCACGGCGGCGGGAGCATTGGCGAAGAGCTTCGGCGCGCTGTTCATCAGCCGCGGCCTCGTCGGGGCGGGAGAAGCGATGAAGGGGCCCAATGCGATCTCGATGATCGCGGACCTTGTCCCGCGCCAGAAGTACCCGACCGCAATGGCGATCTACAATTACGGCATTGCGGTCGGCGCGGCGCTGGCGCTGATCATCGGCGGGTTCCTGCTGGCGATCTATGGCGGCAAGACCACCAGCGTGCTGGGATTGGCGATGAGCGACTGGCAGATGGTGCTGCTGATCGTCGGCCTGCCGGGCGTGCTGGTGGCGGCAGTGGTATTCTTCTCGATCAGGGAACCCGCGAGGCGCGGACGCGAGCGCACGTACAAGCCGCCGGTTTCGGAGATCTTCCGCTTCATCTGGCGCGAGAGGAAGTTCTACTTCCCCTTCCTGATTGGCGCCGCATTCCTGCAGATCGAAATCTACGGCCTGCTCAACTGGCGCATGCCCTTTTACGAAAGGACATATGGCTGGGGGCCGGAGGATGTCGGCCCGATCCTTGGCACCATGAGCCTGGTCATTACTCCGTTCGGGCTGGTGCTGGGCGCCATCATTGGCGAGAAAATGGCCGTCCGATACGCCGGCGCCATGATCATCCTGTCGATTGCGGGAACGGCAATTACCCTGCCGCTGTCCATGGCCACGCTTTTCATGCCAACGGCACAAGGGGCTATTGTCCTGACCGGGATCAACTACATCGCCATGGGGATCGCTGCACCTGCCGGCACGGCAGCGCTGCAAACGGTGACGCCGAACGAGTATCGCGGGCAGGTTTTTGCAGCCTACGCCTTCACCATCAGCGTGGTCGGCACGGGTCTGGGCTTTCCGACCGTCGCCGCCTTCACCGACTTCGTCTTCCAAGACGAAGCGGCCCTGCGCTATTCGATGTTCTGGACGGCAGCGATCTTCGGCACAGTCGGCTTCCTGTCGACGCTCGTCTGCTACGCGCCCTACAAGGCGCGTGTGCAGGCGATCATGGATGCCGAAAAGGAACTGCGGCCAACGTCGTAGCGCGGTGACCTATTCCGCAGCAGCCCCGCCCGCATGCGCGGCGCGATCGGCGGTGATGTAGTTGCGAATCTGCACATTGCCTTCGTGGCATGCATATTCGAACTGTTCGTAATCATCGTTGCGCTGCCAGTCGGTGCGTGCGCCCCAGGCTTCCGAATAATTGACCGGATCGGTGAAGAGCATCTCGTAAACCGCAGTATCGGGTCCGGTCATGGTGATCCGCTCGACCAGGTGCGCCGCGGTGCTCACCGGGCTGTCATTGTCGCGCGGACTACCGCTGGTCACCACGCTGGTGGCAGAGGGGCCGGGCCTGAAATTGGTGGTCTCGATCACCAGCGTATTGCCATTTTCCCAGTGTCCCCGGCTTTCGCCCATCCAGTGGCCGATCTGCGCGGGAACGCTGGCGCGGCCATCGGTCGGGATCAGACGGACCTCGTGGATCATCTCCAGCTGCATGGCGACAAGCCCGGGCGACTGGAAGATACGGATACCGTTGTTGTACATGCCAGGGAACATGCTGGTGGGCAGGCCGCGCGTGATGCAGCGGTCCCAGCTGTCAAAGTCGGTCCAGCTCTGGAATCGCTGCCCGTTGCGCCAGCTCGATCGCATCAGGTCGGCCTGGCGCTGGCCCTCCTCGGTCTTGGCCGGCAGGCGGCCATTGGCAGGCACGGTCAGGAATGAGGTGCGGCGGTTGCTCTCGCCCATTTCGGCCCAGTGCCCCATGCCCATCGTGTCACTGCTGTCCTCATTCTCGTAGCGGGCAGCCGCGGCATCGATGCGCTGCGTCTTGGCGGCATATTCCTCATCGGTCAGGAAGACCCGATTGCCCTGTTCGACCGGGCGCTCGAACGGTGTGCCGTTGAGGTGGTCGATCGGCCAGCCCCCGCGAAATTCGGGTTCGCCCCAGGGCGTCTGCGCAGGCTGATAGGCCTGCGGGATCGGCGGCAGGATGGAAAGCTCTGCATCCTGAGAGTGGGCAGGTCCGGCAAGTAGCGTTGCCGCAGTAACTCCGGCCAGCAGTGCAAGGCGCATCGGCCCCTCCGTCAATGATCTCGTTTCAGGCGTTTGGTAAGATGCGATGCCGTTTGTGTAAATAACCTTTGCAAAGCTAACTATTGAAAGCGGGAAATGCCCACCCGGTCGCGCCGCCGGCCCGAAGATCAATGCCTTGAATTGGGGGGATGGTGCGGTCGAGAAGACTCGAACTTCCACGGGCTTTCGCCCACAACGACCTCAACGTTGCGCGTCTACCAGTTCCGCCACGACCGCACATCGCAAAGGGGCCGCTTGTTCCGGCGGCCCGGCAGGTAGGAGCGCGCCCTTAGCAAAGGCCCCATGCCCCTGCAAGCACGCTGAGCGAGTCTTTATCGAAAAGATTTGGTCGGGCCCCTGAAGGCGGAAGCCTATTGCGCTTTCCAGCCGATTTCCGCGAAGCGGGCGGAGCGTGGCACGTCCAGCACGGCACGGGTCACATTCAGGCTCTCACCCGGTGCCAGGCTATTCTGTTCGGGCACGATCTCCAGCTCGAATACCTTGCGGTCGCGGGCGTCGCGCAGGATCACCAGGATCGAGGGAACATCATGCGCCGTACTGCCGGTATTGGTGATGGTGCCGTTGACCGCAAAATACTCCTGCCCGTTGGGCATTTCGCGCTTTTCCTGCTGTTCGACAGGAAATTCGAGCAGCAGTTCTGGCTGGCTTGCGGCGAAATCGGGCCTTGTCACCGGAACCCAGTCGGGCAGCCCCCAATAGCTGACGGCAAAGATGATGGCAGCTGCGAAGACGGCGAAAATGGCCGCAGCCCATGTCCAGACCTTCAACCAGTTGCGCCGCGGGCGGAAGGGCGGCTCTGCATCGAAGGGCGAATGGTCGTCTTCCTCGGAAACGGGAGCTTCTTTTACTACCGGCGCGGAAACCGGTTCATCGACCAGCGGCGGCGCCTGTTCCTCAACCGGCTGCTCGGGCTCAGGCTCAGGCGCTGGCTCCGCAGGTGGCGCAGATGCGGGCGGCTGAACCGGTTCAGGTTGCGGTGCCGGTGCCGGTGCCGGCTTGTCCGCAGGAGCCGGATCGTCCCGGACCTGAGGGGCAGCTTCTTCGGCCACGCCCTCTTCGACCGGTGGTGAAGCCGGCGCAGGAGGCGCCACCTCTTCGGTCAGGTCGAGAGCAGGGCCATCCTGGAACCAGCTGTGCCGGCATTTGGCACAGCGTACCGTGCGCCCTTCAACACCAACGGCTGCATCGGGAACCACATATCGCGTTGCGCAAGCTGGACATTGAATGATCATGCTGCCTGCGAACCCTAGAACGAGCTGGCAAGGGCAACAAGCTGTGGAGCAATTTTGTTCCCGCCGTCTGCGGCTTTTTTCCACATCGAACAGCAGCTATAGCCTGCCGGAATGCACGCTTCGCACAATCTCATGCCAAAATACTGGCAACATGACGGCAAAGACGGGAAGGTCTCGCCCCAGCCATGAGTCGCGAAAGTTCCAGTATCGTCCACTTCGACAATGTCGGGCTGCGCTATGGCACCGACCGCGAAGTGTTGAGCGATGTCTCCTTTTCGCTTTTTCCGGGCAGCTTCTATTTCCTGACTGGCGCCAGCGGCGCGGGCAAGACCAGCCTGCTCAAGCTGCTCTACCTGGCGCAGAGGCCGTCACGCGGCATGATCCGCATGTTCGGACAGGATGTGATCACCTTGCCGCGCGATCGCCTGCCCGCCGTGCGCCGGCGGATCGGTACGGTTTTTCAGGATTTCCGGCTGGTGCCGCACCTTTCCGCTTATGACAATGTCGCCTTGCCCCTGCGCATTTCGGGCATGGATGAGGCGGAAATCCGCCAGCCCGTCACCGATATGCTGGAATGGGTGGGTCTCGAACACCGCATCGATTCCCGCCCGGCCACGCTTTCGGGCGGAGAGCAGCAGCGTGTGGCTATCGCCCGGGCCGTGATTGCCCGCCCGGAAATCCTGGTGGCGGACGAGCCAACGGGCAATGTCGATCCGGAAATGGCGCTCAAGCTCCTGCGGCTGTTCGAAGCGCTCAACCGGCTGGGCACGACAGTTGTGGTGGCCACTCACGACCTCCACCTGCTGCGCAAGGTGCCCGATTCGCTGATCATGAGGCTGGACAAGGGTCGCCTGTCCGATCCGACGGGAGCACTGCGCTACCCTCCCCGGCGCGAAAGGATCGAGTCATGAGCCGCGCCGTGACAACGCGGCGACCGCAAGCCGGCAGGCATGCTTCGCGCATCCTGCCGCAAGCACGGCTGTCCGGCCCTGTGCCCTGGGTGATCGCCATCATGATCGCCTTGACAGTTGTTGCGGTTGCCGGAGGGCTGGCCCTGGGCAACCTTGCCAGCAATTCGCGGGCAGAGATTGCGGGCGGTGTGACCGTGCAGATCGTCGAGGGTGCGCCGCAGGAACGCAACCGGCAGGCCGAAACGGCGCTGGCGATTCTCGGAAATCGCGACGATGTCGCCGAGGTGCGCCTTGTTCCCGATGCGGAAATTGCCGCCTTGCTTGAGCCGTGGCTGGGAGACATCGGCACCGAAGAAGATGCCATTCCCATGCCTGCCTTGATCGACCTGCGCCTGCGCGGCGTGGTGGACGAGGCAATGCTGGCTGATCTGCGCGCGGCGCTCTTGCAGGACGTGCCCTCCGCCCGCGTGGACGCGCAGGCGAGCTGGCTGGCACCTGCTCTGGAGGCCATCACATCGCTGCAATACCTTGCCTTGGGCCTTGTTCTGCTGCTGGCGGCGACCAGCGTCGCGGCAGTCTGGCTGGCTGCACGCAATGCGCTCGGCACAAATCGCACGACCATCGACGTGATCCACCATCTGGGCGCAACAGACAGCCAGATCGCCCGGATCTTCCAGCGATCGGTCGCGCTGGATGCCCTGGCAGGCGGGGCCGCGGGCCTACTGGTAGGGCTGGGCGCGATCCTCTTGCTGGGCCGGCAGTTCGCCAGCCTGGGATCGGCGCTGGTTGCCGGAGGCGGCCTGTCGCAGATGGACTGGATCATCATCGCCGCAATTCCCATATTGGGCGCAATCCTCGCAGTGGTCACCGCGCGGATGACGATCATTTCCGCACTCAGGAAAATCCTTTGATCCAGCGAACACTCTCCCTGCTCGTCATTGTCTGGGCCCTCGGCTTCGTGTGGTTTGCCATGGCTCTGCCGCAACCTGCTGCCGATGAGAAAACCGATGCCATCGTGGTACCCACGGGTAGCGGCGGACGTATCCCGCACGGGCTGGACCTGCTGCGCCGCGAGCTTGCCGGAACCATGCTCGTTACAGGGGTCGATGCCGATGTGAAGCCCGCCGAGTTCGCCGCCCAGTTCGAGGTCGAAGAACAGTTGATGGACTGCTGCATCACGCTGGGTTTCGATGCACTCGATACGCGTGGCAATGCGGAAGAGACGGCCCAATGGCTCGCGGCAAACGGGCACAAGTCGCTGCGCCTTGTCACCTCCGACTGGCATATGCGCCGCACCGCCTTGGAACTGGAAGAAGTCCTTCCCGATGATGTCGTGGTGGTGGAAGATGCCATCGCGACGGGGACAAGCTTCCCCACATTGTTTACCGAATACAACAAACTCCTGGCCGCATGGCTGCTCCATTGGATTTGAGACCGGCATGCATGTCCTGCGCAGCCTGATTTTCTACATCGTCTTCTATGGCGGTTCGGCCCTTCTCATCCTGGTCGCGGTACTTTTGCAGTATGTAGTGCCGGGCAGCGAGCGTGCCGCATGCGACACCTGGTCCGCCTTCCACCACTGGTGCGTGGAGAATTTGCTCCGCATTCGCATCGAGATAACCGGCACGATGCCCGAAGGGGCGGCATTCTACGCCTTGAAGCATGAGTCATTCTTCGAGGCGATCGAGGTCCCGCATATCTTTGATCACCCCTCCGGTTTTGCGAAGAAGGAACTGTTCGATATTCCCGGCTGGGGCAGGCTGGCACGCCGCTATGGCGGCATTCCGGTGGCGCGCGACCAAGGCGCCAAGGCGCTGCGCTATATGCTGAGGGAAGTGCGCCCGCTGATCGCGCGGCAGCGCCCGATCCTGATCTTTCCGGAAGGCACGCGCATAGCGCACGGCAGCAGACCCAGGCTGCAGGCCGGCTTTGCCGCGCTTTACAAGCTGATCGGTCTGCCCGTCATCCCCGTGGCGGTGGATAGCGGCCTGCTCTACCAGCAACTGTGGAAGAAGCCGGGCACGATCCGCATCCACTTTGGCGAACCCATTCCTGCCGGTCTCCCACGCGAGGAGATAGAGCGCCGCACGCATGAGGCCATCAATGTGCTGAATACGCCTGTGGCGCAAAGCACCGCGCCCGACTAGGCTGGCAGCCATCGGGAGAGGAGACGAGGATGAAACCGATCGAGCTAGGCCGGATGCGGGTCCACAAGATCCACGAAATGGATTCGCCAACGCCCATGACCATGAACCTGCCGGGCGTCACGCCGGGCGACCTCGAACGTCTGCTTACCTGGTACAATCCCGCCGATGGCGAGATCACGCTCGATCCCGAAACATCGCAAATGACCTTCTCGGTCCATTCCTACATCATCGAGGTCGATGGCCAGACAATCCTGGTCGACACTTGCGACGGCAATCACAAGAACCGGCTGGTCGAGGCAGTCCACCAGCTCGACACCGATTACCTCGGAAATCTGGCCCGGGCCGGCTTTTCGCCCGGCGACATCGACCTGGTCATGTGCACGCATCTCCATTTCGACCATATCGGCTGGAACACCCGCCTTGAAGGCGGCAAGTGGGTGCCGACCTTCCCCAATGCCAAATACCTGTTCGGCAAGCGCGACTACGAATATTTCCAGGACAATCCCGCGGGCGAGGAAGTTCATCACGAAAGCTTTGCCGATTCCATCATTCCGGTGATGGAAGCGGGCCAGGGCATCATCGTCGACGAAAACCACGTCGCCCATCGCGAGATCGGCGACGGCGTCTGGCTGGAGCCCGCATTCGGCCATTCGCCCGGCTGCTGCACCATCCACGGACAGGCGGGGAGCCGCGAGGCGATCTTCTGGGGCGACGTCATCCATCACCCGGTGCAGATGATCCGTTACGACCTGCCCTTCGCCTTCGATGCCGATCCGGCGCAGGCCAGCCTCACCCGCCAGCGCGTGATGAAACGGGCAGCCGAGGAAGAATTGCTGTGCTTCCCCGCCCATTTCCGCCAGACCTCGGCCGGAACGGTAAAGGTGGATGGCGATGCCTATCGCTATGAGTGGGTCAGCGAATAGGGCGCTCTTGACGGTGGATAAGCTTCGCTCCCGCTTGCCCTGAGCCGCGCGGTCAGGAATTCATCAGCTATGGCGATTCTTTCCGACAAATGGATCCGCGACAAGGCGCTGAACGAAGGCATGATCGAGCCTTTCGTCGAGGCGCAGAGGCGCGACGGCTGCATATCCTACGGCCTGTCTAGCTACGGCTATGACGCGCGTGTTGCGCCCGAATTCAAGATCTTCACCAACGTCGACAGCGCGATCGTCGATCCGAAGAATTTCGATGGCAGGAGCCTGGTCGATCGCGAAACCGATGTCTGCATCATCCCGCCCAACAGCTTCGCGTTGGCGCGTACGGTGGAATATTTCCGCGTCCCCAAGGATGTGCTGGTGATCTGCCTGGGCAAGAGCACCTATGCCCGCTGCGGCATCATCGTGAATGTCACCCCGCTGGAGCCGGGTTGGGAGGGCCATGTGACGCTGGAGTTTTCCAACACTACGCCGCTGCCCGCCAAGATCTATGCCAATGAGGGTGCCTGCCAGTTCCTGTTCCTGCAGGGGAACGAGCCATGCGAGGTGAGCTATGCGGACCGCGCGGGCAAATACATGGGCCAGCGCGGGGTCACGCTTCCCAGGCTCTGACGCGCCGCAATGCAATCTGAAGGGATATTCCCATGACCACGACCAAGGAACTCTCGGACCGGCTCGACCGGCTCGAAGCGCGTGCGCGCAAGGCGGAAGACTGGACCGAGATCGCCAACCTGCAGGCGGCTTACGGCTATTATGTCGACAAGGGCATGTGGGACAAGGCGGCGGACCTGTTCGCCAAGGACGGCACGCTCGAGATCGCAGGGCGAGGCGTTTACGTGGGGCGTGACCGGGTGCGGCAATATCTTGGTCAGCTTCCCGAATATACGGACGGGGCGATCTACAACCACATGCAGTTGCAGCCCGTGATCCATGTCGACAGCGCGGCCGGAACGGCCAAGGCGCGATGGCGCACGCTGATGATGGTCGGCTGGCTGGGCAAGGAAGGCCGCTGGGGCGAAGCGACCTACGAGAACAGTTACATCCGCGAAGGCGGCAGGTGGCGGATCGCCTCGCTCCACGGAATCATCAATTTTTACTGCGAATATGACGAAGGCTGGCACCGCGGCGGCGTGCCCTTGCTGCGTTCAACCGCAGGTATCGAACCGGACCGCCCGCAGAGCTTCGAATACGAAGCCCACCCCAAGGCCGTGATCGCACCCTTCCACTACGACGAGGTCTGAGCTTCCCTTCGCCAGGGCGGCGATCAGAAGCTCGCCCTTGCGCTTAGTTTGAAGTTCCGTCCGGACAAGGGCACGAATTCCTTGGTGAAGCTGGTATGGCGACGTCCTTCGGCATCGAGGAGATTGTCCACCTGCGCGATCAGCGTGAGGTTCTCCTCGCCTTCGAATGGATGCCAGGCAAGCGAGAGATTGACGAAGGCGAAGCCGTCAGTCGGCAGTTCATGCGCGCTCACGCGGCGCTGGCTGTCGAACCATTCCACTTCGGCCCGTGCATCGAAATGGGCAAACTTCCCCTCCAGCGCGCCCGACAGGCTCAGCGGCGGTATGCGCGGGATCGGGCTCCCGTCATTGAGGGTCGCGCGCACATAATCGCCGCGCAATTCCGCCAGAAGGGTAAAGCCACTGGTCTCTGCAAGCGGCGCGGAAATCTCCGCCTCGATACCGAACTGGTTGGCGTCCTGCTGGAGGAACTCGAACACCTCCAGCCCGTCTTCCACAGCGCCCGCATCCTCCAGATAGATGAACCCGTCGAACCAGTTGCGATAGATGCTGGCGCTCACTTGCGTCAGCCCAATGTCCCCGCGCAGATAGGCTTCGACACCCCATGAGGCCTCGGTCCCGAGATCCGGGTTGCCGATTTCGAACACCTGCGTGGCGATATGCGGGCCGTCAGCGAACAGTTCCTGAGCGGATGGCGCACGCTCGGCGCGCGAAAAGTTGAGGCCCAGACGCAATTCGCCAGGCGGATTGTCCAGCAATGTGGTCGAGATGCCCGCCGCGGCCGAGAGACTGGCAAAATTGCGCTGTGGCCCGGAGGCTTCGGTGACTTCAATATCGGTGCGTTCGTAACGGGCACCCAGTTCCAGCTGGACGGGATCGAGCTCGACTTCCTGCAAGGCAAACAGCGCCATGCTTTGCGTGCTGCTGGGCGGCACGAAGGCCTCCTCGCCGATTGCACCGAAATCGACTTGGGAGAACTGCGCCCCCCATGCCCCCTGCCAGCCGCCCCGGCGTGACTGGGCCAGTTCGATACGGCCTTCCATGCCTTCGACGTCGAACACCGTGCCCACCTCGTCACCTTCGAACTCGGTATGGGTGTAGTCGCTATAGGCCCAGCGGGTGATCAGTTCGTCAAAGAAGCCATCGCCCAGATCAAGCGTTCCCTGCAAAGCCAGCCGCAGCCGGTCCATGCCGATGGATACGGCTTCCTCGCCTTGGTCTTCCTCTTCTGCGGGTTCCTCTTCCTCACCGTGCAGATGGCCGATGCCGGGCAGGCCAGGAACACCGTAGGA
>JAHEBH010000084.1 GCA_024642335.1 Erythrobacter sp. | reverse complement strand
TCATCGATGCGGCCAAATCGCGTTTCCGCCCGATCATCCTGACAGCCATCACCACATTCCTGGGTGTGGCGCCGATCACCTTCGAGACTAACCTGCAGGCGCAGTTCCTGATCCCGATGTCTGCCAGCCTCGGCTTCGGCATCCTCTTCGCAACGGCGATGCAGCAGCTGCTGATCCCGGCGCTGGCCATCATCCAGATGCGCGCGGTGGCGCGGATCAAGGCATGGATGGGAAGTGGTCAGGCAGCCGACGGGGCGGCGGCCCCGCGAGCCCCTGCCTGACAGGCTATTTCGCGGCCTTGGTTACAGCCTCGACGGCCCGATCCAGCAGCCCTGCTAGCAGCGCAAGATCCTTCGGCCCCAGCGCATCGCGGATCGGCTGTTCGATCTCGGTGACGGTGGCGAAGAGATCTCTCATAAGCTTCTCCCCCTTGGAGGTGAGCACCAGCATGTTGCGTCTCCTGTCTTCGCGCGAGCGTTCGCGCGAAAGGAGGTCACGCTTTTCAAGGTCGTCGATAATGCCGACCAGGCTCGGGCTGGTAATGCCCGCCATTGCGGCCAGATCGGCCTGCGAACTGCCCGGGTTTGCCGAGACCAGCGCCATAACCGTGAGCGAACCTGTGGGCAGGTCAAAAGGTTCGGAAGCCGAGATCGACGCTCCACTCAGTACATTGCGCAAGAGCCGTATGCGTGGCCCTAGCGAGTTCGATAAGATGCCCCAGTCCAGTTGTCGTTCCTCGTAATTGCTTCGCTCGCTAATTGCATGGTTCGGCAATTAACGCCAGTGTAACCTTGGATTCGCTTGCACAGTCGGCACTTGCGGGACAAGCTCAGGCAGATGGGGCATCAGACTCCAATGGTGGGAAAGGAACGAGGTATGGCAAGTGATGCCTTGCAGCAGGTGATTGCGGGCATGCGCAGCGGGTCTGGTCCGGATTTCGGCGGGGATCTGGAACAGGCGCGGCAGGATTTCGATACCTTGCTGGCGACACTTCCGGTCGAGGGCGAGTTTGCGTTCGACGCCATGAATTTCGGCGGAGTTCCTGCGTTACACTGCCAGACCGGCCCGGCCCATGCCGGCGCCTTGATTTATCTGCATGGCGGTGCGTTCGTGTCCGGCAGCGCGCAGGGCTATCGCGGGTTGGCTGCCAACATCGGCAAGGCCGCCGGGCTGGTCACCTATGCGCTCGACTATCGCCTGGCACCCGAGCATCCCTTTCCTGCAGCGATCGACGATGTCCTTGTCGCCTATCGCGTCTTGCTCAACAGCGGCATGAAGCCCGACCGCATTGCCATTGCGGGTGATTCCGCCGGGGGCGGGCTGTCGCTCGCTTCGCTGGTGAAGATACGCGACGAAGGCCTGCCGCTTCCCGCAGCGGGCTACCTGCTCTCTCCCTGGGCAGACATGACCTGCAGCGCGGAGACGATGGCGAGCAAGGCGGCAGTGGACCCTGCTCTGGACCAGGCGGGCCTGAAAGTCGCGGCGGGCCTCTATCTGTCGGGGACTGCGGCGGACAATCCTCTGGCTTCACCAATATATGCAGATCTGTCGGGTCTGCCGCCGCTGCTGGTGCAAGTGGGTTCGGCCGAAATCCTGCTGGGAGATTCGTTGGCCATTGCGGCTGGCGCCGGGGCGGCGGGGACGCATGTCCAGCTCGAAGTATGGCCGGAGATGGTCCACGTCTGGCAGGCCTTCGCCTTCATGCTCGATGAGGGCCAGTCTTCCATCAATGCGGCAGGGCGGTTCCTGCGTGCAAGACTGGGGGGAGACCGCTGATGGCCGAGGCGAAGAAGTTGGACGCGCTGGTCGTGGGGGCCGGGTTTTCGGGCATGTACATGCTCATCAAGCTGCGCGAAATCGGTCTCTCGGCGCAGGTGTTGGAAGCTGGATCGGGCGTCGGCGGCACTTGGTACTGGAACCGCTATCCCGGTGCCCGCTGCGATATTTCAAGCGTTGAGTATTCCTACAGTTTCGATCCCGAGCTGGAACAGGAATGGACCTGGAAGGAACGCTACTCCGCCCAACCCGACATCCTCGCATATCTCGAGCATGTCGCTGATCGCTACGGCCTTATGGACGGGATCACTTTCAACATCCGCGTTATCGCAGCCCGGTGGGACAAGGATACGGGCCGCTGGACGGTGGAAACCGATACTGGCGAAACGTTCGATAGCCAGTATCTGATCCTCGCCACTGGCGCATTGTCAGAGCCGAAACTGCCAGATCTGCCCGGGCTTGAGAACTTCTCCGGCCCCATACTCAACACGGCGCGTTGGGATGACTCGGTCGAACTGACAGGTAAACGCGTATGCCATTTCGGAATTGGTTCTTCCGGCATTCAGACAGTCGCTGAAATTGGCAAAAGCGTGGGCGAACTGACGGTGTTCTCGCGCACGCCGAGCTTCGCCGTGCCTTGCAGTAATCCACCGCTGACTGCCGAAGAAAGTGCCGCAGCCAAGGCCAATTATCCTGCCATGCGCGACCTGCAGCGACACTCTGCGCTCAGCTTTGCAACCTTGCCCAAGGAAGGCAGCGCAAAGGAATGTGAGCCCGCCGAGCGCGAAAAGCGGTTGGAAGCGGCATGGACCCAGAGCACATTCAGCCTGCTCCTGGAATTTGACGATATCCTGTTTGATGATGAATCGAATGCACTGGTGACCGAATTCGCTCAGTGCAAGCTGGCGCAGACAATCACCGATCCGGAAAAGGCCCGCAAGCTGATACCGCAGGATGTCCAGCTTGGCGGTCGCCGCCTGTGCGCGGAGATCGGCTTCTACGATGCCATCAATCGGGACAATGTTACCGTTGTGGACGTGCGCGAGGAGCCGGTCGTCAACGTCACCAAGGATACCGTTGTCACGGACAAGGGTAGTTACCCCGCAGATGTCATCATATTCGCCACAGGCTTCGACGCCTGCGTCGGCGCGATCAAGGCCATCGACATCACCGGCAAGGAAGGCCGGTCTATCCGCGTCGAGTGGGCTAACGGCCCGCGCGCCTATCTCGGGCTGGCGGTAGAGGGTTTTCCCAACTTGTTCACCATTACCGGCCCCGGCAGCCCCTCTGTGCTGTCCAACGTGGTGGTCTCTATCGAGCAGCATGTCGAATGGATCTCCAATTGCTTGGCCGACATGCGTGCGCGCGGTGCGGCTGTGATTGAGGCCGAAGCGCAAGCGGAACAGGCATGGATGGAGCATGTCGACGAGGTGGCCCAGCAGACCATATTCCCCAAGGCGAACAGCTGGTACATGGGGAACACGCGCGACGGAAAGCGGGTCTTCATGCCCTATGTCGGCGGGGTGGGTGCCTATCGCGCAAAGTGCGATGAAGTGGCCGCAGCGGGATACGAAGGCTTCGTCTTGGGAGATGCCGCATGAGAGCCCCCGTTTTGATTGCCGGATTGGCCCTTCTGGCCGTGCCCGCATTGGCGCAGGACGATCCGCGCAGCCTGGCCATCAAGGCCGGGGCCAGCGTGGCCGAAGCCGGTTGGCAGGTTCCGCGCACGCCCTGGGGCGATCCCGATTTGCGCGGCATCTGGCCGCTTGACCGCGTTGGCCGCACGCCCACGGAGCGTCCGCCAGCACTAGGCACAAAGGCCTACCTGACCGACGAGGAATATGCCGCCGCCATGGCCGAGGCAGAGGCCGTGGCGGCCAATTACGAGCAGGAGGACCAGAACGACGAAATCGGCTCGGGCCACTGGTTCGAATGGGGCACGCCGCTCAAGCAGACCTCGCTCATCATGTCTCCGGCCAATGGCCGCATTCCGCCGCTCACCGAAGAGGGAGAGCGCATGTCCGCCAATATGCGATCGAGCTGGAACGTCACCCAGTTTGACACGATTGGCGACTTCAACTCGCTCGACCGTTGCCTCTCGCGCGGTTTGCCATCCTCGATGACGCCGTTTCCCTATAATAACGGGGTGCGCGTGTTCCAGTCGCCGGGGGTTATCGTGCTCCAGCTTGAACTGGTCCACGAAACGCGGATCATTCCCATCAATGCCGAGCCGCTGCCTGACAACATGGTGCAATGGCTCGGCTCCTCGGTCGGGCATTGGGAAGGCGATACGCTGGTGATCGAGACCACCAATCTTTCCGGGCGCACGCCGATGAACATTGTCGGGCCGGGTAACAAGCCGATCCCCACCAGCCCGCAGCAAACCATGGTCGAGCGCCTGACGCCGGTAGGACCGAACACGATCTTCTACGAAGCGACGGTGAGCGATCCCGTGGTGCTGAGCGAGAGTTTCAGCCTGTCCTTCCCGTGGACGCGCGACGATAACTACGAGATGTTCGAATATGCCTGCCACGAGGGCAATACGACCATCCGCGGCTATATCGAGACCACCAGCCCGCGCTTTGTCGGCGATATCGGCGCGCCCGACGATCCTGCCGAATGGGTGCGCGACACGGTGGAGCGCTAGGAAGCCGAGAGGCGGGCGGCGATCTCCGGCCAGCTCCGCCCGCCATTGGCGCGCAATTCATCGGCGAGGTCCTGCGGCATCCACTCGATGAAGGCGGGAGCGAAGGTCTCGCGCGCCTTCACGCGGCTCCACCAGTCGCCCACGCGCGGCCTGCTGCTGTCTTCCCACAAGCCCTCCATCGCCAGCGCGGCAAGGCGATTCAGATAAGGCGCCATGGCAATATCGGCGAGGCTGATGGCATCGCCCACCAGCCAGTCGCGCCCCTCCAGCGCCTTCTCCATGCGGTCGAGATAGGCGATGTAGAGGCGAATCTTCTCCATCGCTCCGGGAGCATCGAGCCCGTCCTGGATATAGCTCCATTTGAGCTTGCGGGCCGCAAGTCCCTCGCTGCCCGCATTGGCCACGAAATCCTCGAAACTACCGGCCCCGTGGCGCAGGATCGTATGCCGGTGGCTCACGACATAGGTCAGCGCCGAGCAGGCGGGATGCAACTCCTCATCCACCGCCTTGGTCCACAATCGCACCGCCGCACGGCCAACCGCCGTTGCGGGCATCAAAGCGGGGCCGTCAAACGCCTCGTCCACATATTCGCAGATCACGCTGCTTTCACGGATCACCTCGCCACTGTGGACCAGCGTCGGCACCACGCCCTTGGGGTTTAGCGCCAGATAGGCAGGATCGAACTGCTCGCCCGCCATGATATCGATATAGCGGCTCTCCCAGCTCACGCCCTTCTCGGCGAGCGCGAAACGCACCTTGGCGGCGCAGGCGGAAGAACCGTGGTGGTAGAGGGTGACCTTGTCGCTCATGCACTCCTTCCTATCTCTTTTGGCAAAGGAGCCAAGCCATGATCGAAATCCGACCCTTTGAAAGCCTGGGCAAGGCCGATCATGGCTGGCTCAAGGCCAATTTCCACTTCAGTTTTGCCGAATATCAGGACCAGCGCCGCCTGCATTGGGGCCGCTTGCGGGTGTGGAACGATGACATCATCGCGCCGCACAGCGGCTTTCCGCCGCATCCGCACCAGGACATGGAGATCATCACATATGTCCGCAAAGGCGCGATCAGCCACAAGGATTCGCTCGGCAATGAAGGGCGCACGGTGGCGGGCGACGTGCAGGTGATGACCGCGGGCACGGGCATCGTCCATGCCGAATACAATCTGGAGGATGAGGAGCTGCACAGCTTCCAGCTGTGGATCCTGTCGGACCGCCAGGGCCACAAGCCGAGCTGGGGCACCAAGCCTTTCCCCAAGGATGCGCGGGACGGGCGCTTTGTCGTGCTCGCCAGCGGGAGAGAGGGCGACGAGGATGCGCTGCCGATCCACAGCGATGCCCGCGTGCTGGGCGCGGCGGTCAGGGCGGGGGAAAGCGTCACCTACGATCTTGGCGGCCGCAAGGGATATATGGTCCCCGCCTCGGGCAAGGTGGAAATTGAAGGCGAAGTGGCCCATGCGCGTGACGGCGTGGCCATTGCCGATATCGACATTCTGACCGTCACCGCGCTGGAAGATGCCGAACTGGTGCTGGTCGATACGGCCTGATCGGCGCGGCTGACTTTACACATTTAACACTGTCCAAAGAGAAAAAAGCCTTCCTTGGCGTTCGGGTGGCCGCACGGGGACACGCAACAGCATGTCGCCGCCAGTTGTGTTGAGCTGGAAACTCCCCTCCCCGGCGGGGAGGGGCCGGGGGTGGGGGTACGACGGCCGATGGGTGAGAACCCCCATCCCAACCGTTGTTGCTGCGCAACGCCTGCGGCTCCCCCAAGGGGAAGCGCTTGCCATTGGTTCAACCCAATCAGCACAGGCTCCGGGAGTGGACAAGTTGGGCATGAACCGGCCCTAAGCGGCGCGGGGCGATGTAGGAAAGC
>JAHEBH010000083.1 GCA_024642335.1 Erythrobacter sp. | reverse complement strand
CAGCGTCGGGCTGTCAAAGGCGCCCATTGCGATTCCGATCCGGTTCTTTTCGATCGGATCCCAGAACAAAGACGATCCGCAGTGGGAGCAAAAGCCTCGCTTTACCTTGGCCGAAGAGTCGAACCAGGACAGATTCTCCTCGCCCTCTACCGTCAGGGCACTCCTCGGCACGTCCGTAGACGCAAAATAGTGCCCGGAGTGCTTCCTGCACTGCACACAGTGACAGGCGTCGACAGGCCCAAGTTCTCCCGTCACAGAAAAAGATACCCGTCCGCAAAGGCAGGATCCGCGTTTCGCCAGTGACATAACCGAACTCCTAGAAGAAGTTTTCGCGTCCTTTGAGATGATCAGTGACTATAGCAATCCTGGGAAAAACCTGCGCCGAGCTCCTCATGCAACCGCCAGCGCACCGAGTCCCACCGCTGCCTTCTTCATCGAATCCGATATGCTGAATGACAGGCGACACATGCCGAAGTCACTTCAGCAAGCGCTTTGTAGGCTGGGCCCGCCTCGCCCTCCTCGGCTCTCAGCGCAAAACGGCTGGCGGCCCTGTGCATGGCTTCGCCGGAGTTGCGCATTCCTTCAGGCATGAACTTAGCCATGTGACTCGCCCCGTGAGTCTCCAGTGAACTCATGCCCAGGCGTGATTCCGCGATCTCTGCCGCCTGGTCGAATTCGTCATCCGACATTTTCAACAGAATTTCATTAATCGCCATCAAGTGGTGCCGCATGTTTGACAGCATGTGTTGCTGCATCAGCTCCGGCAGCTGAACCATTTGCCTTATATCGCCATCAACGGCGGATACAGTCGAAGTACCCAGAAGAAGTGCAACAGAGAACAGGATTTTGAGTTTCCGCACCGGGTTTCCTCCTGTTTTGGGCGCACGACAGCGCGAGCAGCATCCTGGCCGCCGCCGTTACCGTTTGTTGAGGGTGCAAGAACCGCCCTGCGGCGTCGATGGCGCCCAAATTGCGTCTCGGGGCGATGCTAGCGGCGCTTGACCTGCTTGCGAAGTTGTTCCAACGCACGCAGTTGCGCGACGGCTTCGACCAGGCGGGCCTGAGCTTCGGCCACCTCGACTTCACCGGTGCGGTCCTGCAGCGCGCGCTCAGCCTCTTCCTTGGCGCGCTGCGCGGCGGCCTGGTCGAGGTCATCTGCGCGCACCGCGGTGTCGGCCAGCACGGTGACGACGTGCGGCATCACTTCGAGGATGCCGCCGCCGACGAAGAAAAAGGCTTCGTCGCCGTCCGGGCGCTGCACGCGCACCGGGCCGGGCTTGAGCTGTGTGATCAGCGGCGCGTGGCGCGGGCTGATGCCGAGCTCGCCGACCGAGCCGGTGGCGAAGATCATCGTGGCCTCGCCGGAGAAGATCTCCTCCTGCGCGGATACGATGTCACATTGGATCGTGTGCTTCATGGGTCAGCCCCTGGCTGTGATCACGCCGCTTCTTTCTGCGCCAGCTGCTTGCCTTTCTCCACGGCCTCTTCGATCGAGCCGACCATGTAGAACGCCTGCTCGGGCAGATGATCGTAATCGCCGTCGATGATGCCCTTGAAGCCGCGAATCGTGTCCTTGAGTGACACGTATTTGCCGGGCGAACCGGTGAACGTCTCGGCCACGAAGAACGGCTGCGACAGGAAGCGCGAGACCTTGCGAGCGCGAGCCACGGCCATCTTGTCGTCCTCGGACAGCTCGTCCATGCCGAGGATGGCGATGATGTCTTTCAGTTCCTTGTAGCGCTGCAGCACGGACTGCACGCCGCGCGCCGCTTCGTAGTGCTCCTGGCCGATGATGTTCGGATCCAGCAGGCGTGAGGTCGAATCCAGCGGATCCACGGCCGGGTAGATGCCCTGCTCCGCGATGCCGCGACTCAGCACCAGGGTCGCATCCAGGTGCGCAAAGGTGGTTGCCGGGGACGGGTCGGTCAGGTCGTCAGCGGGAACGTACACGGCCTGGAAAGACGTGATGGAACCGGTCTTGGTGGAAGTGATGCGCTCCTGCAGGATACCCATCTCCAGGGCCAGCGTCGGCTGGTAGCCCACGGCGGAGGGCATGCGGCCCAGCAGCGCAGAGACTTCCGTTCCGGCCAGCGTGTAACGGTAGATGTTGTCGATGAACATCAGGACGTCGCGGCCTTCGTCACGGAATTCCTCGGCGATGGTCAGGCCGGTCAGCGCCACGCGCAGGCGGTTGCCCGGCGGCTCGTTCATCTGGCCGTAGACCAGCGCCACCTTGTTCAAAACGTCGGCATCCTTCATCTCGTGGTAGAAGTCGTTGCCCTCGCGGGTGCGCTCGCCCACGCCGGCGAATACCGAGAAGCCACTATGCTCGATGGCGATGTTGCGGATCAGCTCCATCAGGGTCACGGTCTTGCCCACGCCGGCGCCGCCGAACAGGCCAACCTTCCCGCCCTTGGCGATCGGCATGATCAGGTCGATGACCTTGATGCCCGTTTCGAGCAACTCGTTGCCGCCGGCCTGATCCTCGTACGCAGGAGCCTTGCGGTGGATCGGCATGCGCTTTTCCTCACCGATGGGGCCGGCCTCGTCGATCGGGCGGCCCATCACGTCCATCACGCGACCCAGGGTCTTTTCACCCACCGGCACCGAGATAGGGGCGCCGGTGCTGGTTACCGCCAGGCCACGCTTCAGGCCATCGGTCGAGCCCAGCGCGATCGTGCGCACGATGCCGTCACCTAACTGCTGCTGGACTTCCAGCATGATGTCGGTTCCATCGACGGTCAGCGCATCGAACACCCGGGGCATGGCGTCACGGGAAAATTCCGCGTCGACGACAGCGCCGATCACCTGAACAACTATTCCACCACTCATAATCTTCTGCTCCGTTGGCAGTTTCTAACCACGCGCGGCGTTGGCCGCACAATTCAAATTCCATCGCGGCTGAAGCCGCTCCTACAGCCAAATACCTCAGACGGCAGCGGCGCCGCCGACGATTTCTGAAATTTCCTGCGTAATCGCGGCCTGGCGCGCCTTGTTGTAGGCCAGGGTCAATTCGTCGATCAGGTCGCCCGCGTTATCGGTTGCGTTCTTCATCGCGATCATGCGGGCCGCGTGCTCCGATGCCAGGTTCTCCAGCACGGCGTGGTATACGTCGGCCTCGATGTAACGCACCAGCACGGTGTCCAGCAGCGCCTCGGCGTCCGGTTCGTAAATGTAGTCCCAGATGTCCCGCACTTCTTCGTCGTCCGTTTCCGGCAGCGGCAACAGCTGCTCGAGGCGCGGCCGCTGGGACATGGTGTTGATAAAATCGTTGTACACGATGTACACCAGGTCGATGCGTTCTTCCCGGTAGGCATCCAGCATGACCTTGATCGAGCCGATCAGATCCTCGATCTGCGGTTTCTCGCCGAGATCGTGGGCATGCGCCGCGATTTCCACATTGATGTTCTTAAAAAAGGCCGAGGCTTTCTTGCCCAGGGTGACCAGGCTCACCTCCGCGCCCTGCCCTCGCCATTCCTGGATGCTGGCCAAGACCAGCTTGAACAGGTTGATGTTCAGGCCGCCGCACAGCCCGCGGTCGGTGGACACGATGATGTAGCCTACCTTTTTCGTCTCCTCCCGGCGCACGGTGAACGGGTGCCGGAACTCCGGGTTAGCCTTGCTCAGGTGCCCCATTACGCGGCGGATCATGCGCGTATAGGGCCGCGTCGCGTTCATCAGGTCCTGCGACTTGCGGATCTTGCTGGCCGAGACCATCTCCAGCGCCGAGGTCACCTTCTTGGTGTTCTCGATGCTGCGGATCTTGCCGGTAATTTCCTTTCCGCCTGCCATGGTTGCCTCGCTCCCGTGTCTGTTTGCCTGGCCGGTCCTGCGCCTACCAGGTACCGGTGGACTTGAACTCTTTCACCGCGGCGGCCAATTGCGACTCGACTTCCTCATTCCAGTCTCCGCCATCCAGAGTGGATAGGAGATCCGCCTGCGAACTCGCCATGTAATCCAGCAGCGCCGCTTCGAACGCACCGATTTTCTTCAGCTCGACGTCGTCGAGGTAACCCCGGTCAGCCGCGAACAGCGATACGGCCATCTGGCCGACGGACAGCGGGCTGTATTGCTTCTGTTTCATCAGCTCGGTGACGCGCTGCCCACGGTCCAGCTGCGCACGGGTGGCATCGTCGAGATCCGAAGCGAACTGCGCGAAAGCAGCAAGTTCGCGATATTGCGAGAGCGCCAGGCGAATACCGCCGCCCAGTTTTTTGATGACCTTGGTCTGAGCGGCGCCGCCAACACGGGAAACAGACAAACCAGCATGCACAGCCGGGCGAACACCCGCGTTGAACATGTCGGTATCGAGGAAGATCTGGCCGTCGGTGATCGAGATCACGTTGGTCGGAACGAAGGCAGACACGTCGCCCGCCTGTGTTTCGATGATCGGCAACGCGGTCAGCGAACCGGTTTTGCCTTTGACCTTGCCCTCGGTGAATTTTTCGACATAGTCCTCGTTGACGCGTGCCGCGCGTTCCAGCAGGCGCGAGTGCAGGTAGAACACGTCGCCCGGGTAGGCTTCGCGGCCCGGCGGGCGGCGCAGCAGCAGCGACACCTGGCGGTAGGCCCAGGCCTGCTTGGTCAAATCGTCGTAAATGATCAGGGCGTCTTCGCCGCGGTCGCGGAAATATTCACCCATGGTGCAACCGGCGTATGGCGCAATGTACTGCATGGCGGCCGACTCCGAAGCGGAGGCGTTGACCACGATGGTGTGCTCCATGGCGCCGTGCTCTTCGAGCTTGGCCACGACGTTCGCCACCGTCGACTGCTTCTGGCCGATGGCGACGTAGACGCACTTGATGCCGGTACCGACCTGGTTGATGATCGTGTCAATGGCGATGGCCGACTTGCCGATCTGGCGGTCGCCGATGATCAGCTCGCGCTGGCCGCGGCCGATCGGAATCATCGCGTCGATGGACTTGAGGCCAGTCTGCACGGGCTGCGACACCGATTTGCGCCAAATCACGCCTGGGGCCACCTTCTCGATCGGCGCGAATCCGTCGTTCTCGATCGGACCCTGCCCGTCGATCGGCTCGCCCAGCGCGTTGACCACGCGGCCCAACAGGCCGTGGCCGTGGGGCACCTGGAGGATGCGCCCGGTGCACTTGACCGTGTTGCCCTCAGTGATGTGCTCGTAGTCGCCCAGGATCACCGTGCCGACCGAATCGCGCTCGAGGTTGAGCGCCAGCCCGTAGGTGTTGCCGGGGAACTCGATCATCTCGCCCTGCATGGCGTCTTCGAGGCCGTGGATGCGGGCGATACCGTCTGAGACACTGACCACCGTGCCTTCGTTGCGGGTCTCGGCCTTGATGTTAAGTTCCTCAACGCGCTTTTTGATCAACTCGCTGATTTCGGATGGATTCAATGTCGTCTGCATCGTTTTATTCCCATGTCACCGCCCGGAAGCGCAGCGGTCGGTTCAGATTTACTTCAATTCAGTGGGCCGGATTATCGGACAAGACTGCTGGACAACTTGTGCAGCCTGCCGCTCAGGGATCCATCGATCACCTCGTCACCGGCATAAACCACGGCGCCGCCAATGACGGCCTCGTCTATTTCATTTTCCAACTCGATTTCGCATTCGAAACGGCGCGCCAGGGCGTCACGCATACGGGCGGACTGGTCGGCGTCCAGTGGGACGGCCGAAACCACGCGAACCCGCAGCCGCTTCTCCGCCTCAGCGCGCAACCGCTGAAACAGCCGTGTTGCTTCGGGCAGCACCGCCAGTCGGCCGTTGGCTCCCAGTACCGCCAGGAAGTCCCTGAAACGGCCGTCAAACGCCTGCCCTGCCGCATCCGCGATCATGCGGGCAGCTTCGGCGCTGCTCACCTGCGGGCTGTCCAGCAGCTCCGCCATCGTTGCGTCTTCAGTGATGGCGGATGCCAGTGTCAGCATCTCTTCCCAGCGCGGCAGCGCCTGCTCCGCCTCGGCCAGCGCGAACGCTGCCTTGGCATATGGGCGCGCCAGGGTCGTCAGGCTACTCATGCCTCGTTCCTCCTGACCTGTAGCTTGTTGCTCGCGTCGGGCACTAGATTTCGGCGATCAGCTTGTCGAGAAGCTCGCGGTGCGTATTGGCATCGACTTCCCGTTCAAGGATTTTCGTCGCCCCCAGCACCGCCAGGTTGGCTACCGCGGCGCGCAATTCTTCCCGCGCCTGGTTGGCTGCCTGGGCGATGTCCGCTTCGGCTGCCGTAACCTGCCGCTTACGCTCGGCCGTGGCATCTTCCCTGGCCTGGTCCACCAGCTGCGAGTGGCGCTGGGTCGCCTGGTCGACGATCTCGCCTGCCTTGTCACGCGCCTCGCGAATTTGCCGGTCCACTTCAGTCTTGGCAGACTCGAGTTCTTTCTCGGCGCGGTCGGAAGCGGCCAGGCCCTCGGCGATGCGCTCGCGGCGCTCGTCCATTGCCTTGATCAGGGGCGGCCAGAGGAACTTCATGCAGAACCACACGAAGATCATCATCGCGATCGACTGCAAAACTAACGTGGCATTGATGTTCATGCCCTACCTCGTTGCCAAAGTCATAA
>JAHEBH010000082.1 GCA_024642335.1 Erythrobacter sp. | reverse complement strand
GGGCCGCGCAGCACCTCGATCCGCTCGGCGATCAGCGGGTCGACAGCAACGCCGTGGTCATCCGATGTGCTGGAAGCATCGAGCGCGCCTATGCCATCGGTCAACACGCGCACACGCTCTCCGCCAAAGCCGCGCAAGACGGGACGCGAGGCACCCGGAGCGAAACCTGATGCCGTCACACCCGGAAGACTGGCGAGCACCTCGCCCACCTGCCCGTCCATATTGCGCTGCAAGTCCGCGCCATTCAGGACCGATGTGCCAGCCAGCACGTCCAGCCTGCCAACGCCCGATGCGGTGACGACAATCTGGTCGTGGAAATCGTCAGCCGTGTGGGCATCGCGGTCCTGCGCATCATTATCCTGCGCATGAAGTGTGACGGGTACGAGCGAGAGTGCAGCGGAAAACAACAGGTATCGGGCGCGAGAAGTCATCAAGGTTTCAATCGAAAAAATGTAATGGTATAACATTCGTCCTTGTAGACGCCCGCGACCGAATGCCAAGTGCCCGCTTGCCTCCGCTTGTCGCAGCGAATGAACGGCTGGTCAGTTGGCCGCGGCCTGAAGCCGGGCCTTGGACTCCTCGACGCCGATCAAGGGCAGGAGGCTGGCCATATCCGGCCCGTGATCGCGCCCGGTGAGCGCCTGGCGCAGCGGCAGGAACAGCGCCTTGCCCTTGCGACCGGTGCTGTCCTTGAGCGCGGAAGTCAGTGCCCTCCAGTCATCGCCGCTGTCGGCCAGTTGCGATGCCGCCTGGAGCAGGAAGACCTTGTCCTCTGCCTCCATCGCTGGAGCCTTCAAGGGTCCTGTGACGATCGACCACCAATCAGCGACATCGGCCAGCACTTCGACGTTGGGCCGGATCGCCAGCCATGCCGCCTCGTCCATGCCTTCAGGCAGGCGCGATGCCACCGCTTCGAATGGCAGGCCATGCACGATGGCCGTATTCACGCGTGCAAGCTCCTCATCGTCAAAGCGCGCGGGTGCGCGACCGAATGAGGCAAGGTCGAAGCTTTCTACCAGCATCTTGCGGTCGGCAATCGGTTCGACGGGCAGCGATGTGCCCAGCCGTGCGAGCAGGGCAACAATGGCCGAAGGCTCGATCCCGCGTTCGCGAAAGGCATCGCAACCGAGCGAACCGAGGCGCTTGGAAAGCTTGCCTTCGCTGCCCACCAGCAGGGCCTCGTGCGCAAACTTCGGATGTTGCACCCCGAGTGCGGTAAACATCTGAATTTGCACGGCAGTGTTCGAAACGTGATCCTCTCCGCGCAACACATCCGTCACGCCCATGTCGACATCGTCCACTGCACTGGGCAGCATGTAGAGCCAGGACCCGTCAGCGCGCCGGACGACCGGATCGGACAGCTGCGCGGGATCGAATTTCTGCGCACCGCGAATGCCATCATCCCAGGTAATGGCCTCATCATGGTCGAGCTTGAAGCGCCAGTGCGGGAAGATCCCTTCGGCTTCCTTGGCCGCACGTTCGCCATCGCTCAACGAAAGGGCAGCGCGATCATAGATCGGCGGCAGGCCGCGCCCCAGCTGGATCTTGCGCTTGAGGTCGAGTTCCTGCGCGGTCTCGTAGCAGGGATAGACGCGGCATTCGGCCTTCAGGCGCTCGAAGGCCGCATCGTATAACGCCAGCCGCGCCGACTGGCGCTCCTCGCCATCAGGAATGAGACCCAACCAGGAAAGGTCCGCACGGATCGCTTCGACATATTCCTCCCTGCTCCGCTCGGCATCGGTGTCGTCGATGCGCAGCAGGAACCGCCCGCCGGCCTTCCGGGCGAGCATCCAGTTGTGCAACGCCGTGCGGATATTGCCGACGTGGAGGCGGCCAGTGGGTGATGGGGCGAAGCGGGTAACAATCGTCATGGCTGCCCCCATAGGCGATTTTGCGGCTCGCGAAACCGCCTGATTGCCCCGCCGCCGCCTGATTTCACGCAGGTGGCGGCATTGTGACGACGATGATGGCGCTTACTGGCGCGTGGCAGTAAATCTCTCCCCGCCTTGCCCGGCGACATCACGGCTGAACTCGATCTCGTCCGCGGACTTGATCGTACCCCTATAGGTGATCGCCAGGTCCATGCCCTGGTAGTTCAGGTTCTCGACAAAAGTCACCGTGTTGCCATCAACGCTGCCGGTAAGATCGGATTCTCCGATATTGGAGGCGCTGTGGCCACTCAGCGTCCCGTCGGCGGCGACACTGAAGGTGTAGGTGTAGCTCTGTTCGCCCACCTGGCTGTCAAAGGTGGCGGCCCAGGTGCCGCTGATGTCCTCTGCCGGATCGGCAGCGATCGCAACGGTCGGTGCCAATGCGACACCGGTAGCAACAAGACATGCGGCGGCGATACGGACTGCGATTGATTTCATGATTTAACCCTCCCCATTTGGCTATCCCGTTGAGCAGTCTAGCCGCGAGCGCAAGGATGCGCCAGCCGGGAGAGGCAAGGGCGGGTTGCCACAAGAAAAAGGCCCCGCCAGCTTGCACTGGCGGGGCCTGATTTCGAGAGCCTGGGAAGAGCGCTTACTCCTCGCCCGCATCCTCTGCAGGCGCTTCAGCCGGAGCCTCGCTGGCGCCCATGGCTGCCTTCATGGCATCCTCGGAGGGAGTGGTATCGGGAACCATTTCCTCTTCGGCAGGCGCGAGCGCATCCTGCATCTTCTTGTACTGCGCACGCAGGGCAGCATCGCGGCTGGATGCAGCCACACGGATGCGGCTCATGCCCGCGCCGGTACCGGCGGGGATGAGGCGGCCAACGATCACGTTTTCCTTCAGGCCGATCAGCGTGTCCTTCTTCCCTTCGACCGCCGCCTGCGTCAGCACGCGGGTGGTTTCCTGGAAAGATGCGGCGGAAATGAAGCTGCGGGTCTGCAGGCTCGCCTTGGTGATGCCCAGCAGGATCGGCGTACCGGAGGCCGGCTGCTTATTGCGGCCGAGCTTGGCATTGGCCTCGTTCATTTCTTCCAGGTCAACCTGTTCGCCCGGCAGCAGCGTGGTGTCGCCGCCATCGGTGATCTCGACCTTCTGCAGCATCTGGCGAACGATCACTTCGATATGCTTGTCGTTGATCTTCACGCCCTGCAAGCGGTAGACTTCCTGGATTTCCGCCACGAGATATTCGGCCAGCGCTTCCACGCCCAGGACATCGAGGATGTCATGCGGGTTCGGGCTGCCCGAGATCAGCGTGTCGCCCTTCTTGACGAAATCGCCTTCCTGGACGTCGATCACCTTGGTCTTGGGGATCAGGTATTCCACCGACTCGCCTTCTTCCGGAACGATCGCGATCTTGCGCTTCGCCTTGTAGTCGCGGACGAATTCGACCCGGCCACTGATCTTGGCGATGATCGCATTGTCCTTCGGAATGCGCGCCTCGAACAGCTCGGCAACACGCGGCAGACCGCCGGTGATGTCGCGCGTCTTGGCGGCCTCACGCGAAGCACGGGCAAGGATGTCGCCCGCCTGCACTTCCTGGCCGTCCTCGACCGAAAGCGTCGTGCCCGGAGCGAGCATGTAACGGGCAGCTTCGGTCTCGTCCCCGGCCTCGTTCAGCAGGGTCAGGCGCGGGCGCAGGTCTTCCTTCTTGGAACGACCGGCTGAGCGATATTCGGTGACCACGCGCTGGGCGATGCCGGTGGCTTCGTCCACACGCTCTTCCATCGTCTTGCCTTCGGCCAGATCCTGGTAGCGGACCACGCCCGACTGTTCGGTGATGATCGGCAGGGTGAACGGATCCCACTCTGCCAGGCGTTCGCCTTCCTTCACCTTGGCGCCATCCTTGAACATCAGCACGGTACCATAGGGTACACGGTGGATCGCGCGTTCGCGACCTTCCGCGTCAACCACCACCATCTCGCCGTTGCGGGCAAGCGACAGGATGCGCTTCCTTTTGTCGATGATGGTCGGCATGTCGCGATAGACGACCTTGCCGTCCGAGATCGATTCCAGATGGCTGGTCTCGTTCAGCTGTGCCGCGCCGCCGATGTGGAAGGTACGCATGGTCAGCTGGGTGCCCGGCTCGCCGATGGACTGCGCGGCGATAACGCCGACAGCCTCACCGATGTTCACAGGCGTACCGCGAGCAAGGTCACGGCCATAGCAAGTGGCGCAAACGCCCTGTTCGGCTTCGCAAACCAGCGGGCTGCGGATCTTGGCCACCTGCGTTTCGGCGTCCTCGATTTCCTTGACCATGGGTTCATCGATCAGCGTTCCGGCCTTGACGATCACTTCGCCGGTCGATGCGTTGATGATATCTTCCGCCACGGTACGGCCAAGGATACGCTCGCCGAGCGAAGCGATAACCGAGCCACCCTGGATGATGGCACGCATTTCCAGCGCATTTTCGGTCTTGCAGTCTTCCTCGACGATGACGCAGTCCTGCGACACGTCCACCAGGCGGCGGGTCAGGTAACCCGAGTTTGCCGTCTTCAGTGCCGTATCGGCCAGGCCCTTGCGGGCACCGTGGGTGGAGTTGAAGTATTCAAGAACGGTCAGGCCTTCCTTGAAGTTCGAGATGATCGGCGTTTCGATGATCTCGCCGCTCGGCTTGGCCATCAGGCCGCGCATGCCGGCAAGCTGCTTCATCTGCGCCGGGCTGCCGCGGGCACCCG
Source organism: Erythrobacter sp. (assembly GCA_024642335.1). Classification (GTDB taxonomy): domain Bacteria; phylum Pseudomonadota; class Alphaproteobacteria; order Sphingomonadales; family Sphingomonadaceae; genus Alteraurantiacibacter. Next base: position 2,065 of record JAHEBH010000082.1, on the reverse strand, counting down.
AGTGGCTCATCATGTAGATCGAGTTGATCGGCTTCTGGCGACCGTCCTCGTCCTTCGGCATCGCCTGGATCTTGTCCATCATGGCGTTCGCCACCTGGTCGCCGCAACGGCTCCAGGCGTCGATCACCTTGTTGTACTTTTCCTGCTGCGTGATGAAGCCATCCTGGTACTGCTGCTCGTAATCGGCAACCAGCGCCTTGGTCTCCTCGATCATGCCTACCTTCTCTTCGGGGATGATCATGTCATCCTTGCCGAAGGAGATGCCGGCCTTGCAGGCGTGGCGGAAGCCCAGCACCATGATGGCGTCAGCGAACAGCACAGTGTCCTTCTGGCCGGTGTGGCGATAGACCTGGTCGATAACATCGCCGATTTCCTTCTTGGTGAGCAGGCGGTTGACGACGCTGAAGGGCACGGTGTGGCTCTTCGGCAGGCATTCGCCGATCAGCATGCGGCCCGGCGTGGTCTCGACGCGCTTCATGTACTCCTTGCCGGCCTCGTCCGTCTGCGGAACGCGGGTGGTGATCTTGGAGTGCAGCGTCACCGCGCCGACATGCAGTGCCTGGTGCACTTCGTTGATGTCAGCAAGGATCTTGCCCTCGCCCGGCTCGCCTTCGCGGTCCATGGAAAGGTAGTAGAGGCCCAGCACCATGTCCTGCGAAGGAACGATGATCGGCTTGCCGTTGGCGGGGCTGAGGATGTTGTTGGTGGACATCATCAGCACGCGCGCTTCCAGCTGGGCTTCCAGCGAAAGCGGCACGTGGACGGCCATCTGGTCACCATCGAAGTCGGCGTTGAAGGCCGAGCAGACGAGCGGGTGCAGCTGGATCGCCTTGCCTTCGATCAGCACGGGCTCGAAAGCCTGGATGCCGAGGCGGTGCAGCGTCGGTGCGCGGTTGAGCATCACCGGATGTTCGCGGATCACCTCGTCGAGGATGTCCCAGACTTCCTTGCGCTCCTTCTCGACCCACTTCTTCGCCTGCTTCAGGGTCATGGACAGACCCTTGGCATCGAGACGGGCGTAGATGAACGGCTTGAACAGCTCGAGCGCCATCTTCTTGGGCAGGCCGCACTGGTGCAGCTTGAGTTCCGGACCCGTCACGATAACCGAACGGCCCGAATAGTCGACGCGCTTGCCGAGCAGGTTCTGGCGGAAGCGGCCCTGCTTGCCCTTGAGCATGTCGGACAGCGACTTCAGCGGACGCTTGTTGGCGCCGGTGATGACGCGGCCGCGACGGCCGTTGTCGAACAGCGCATCGACCGATTCCTGCAGCATGCGCTTCTCGTTGCGGACGATGATGTCCGGCGCGCGCAGTTCCATCAGGCGCTTGAGGCGGTTGTTGCGGTTGATGACACGGCGATAGAGATCGTTGAGATCCGAGGTCGCGAAACGGCCGCCATCGAGCGGGACGAGCGGGCGCAGTTCCGGCGGAATGACCGGCACGACTTCGAGGATCATCCATTCCGGACGGTTGCCCGAATCGATGAAGCTTTCGACAACCTTCAAACGCTTGATGATCTTGGCCGGCTTGAGCTTGGACTTGGTGGTGGCGAGTTCCTCCATGAGGTCGTCGCGTTCCTTCTCCAGGTCCAGGTCCATCAGCATGATCTTGACCGCTTCGGCACCGATGCCGGCGCTGAAGGCGTCTTCGCCATATTCGTCCTGGTAATCGAGCAGCTCGTCCTCGGTCAGCAGCTGGAATTTCTCGAGCGGGGTCAGGCCCGGTTCGATCACCACATAGCTTTCGAAGTAGAGAATGCGTTCAAGCTGCTTCAACTGCATGTCGAGCAGCAGGCCGATGCGCGAGGGCAGCGACTTCAGGAACCAGATGTGGGCGACAGGCGCGGCCAGTTCGATGTGGCCCATGCGTTCGCGGCGGACCTTGGTCACGGTCACTTCCACGCCGCACTTTTCGCAGACGACGCCCTTGTACTTCATGCGCTTGTACTTGCCGCACAGGCACTCGTAATCCTTCACCGGGCCGAAGATGCGGGCGCAGAACAGGCCGTCGCGTTCGGGCTTGAAGGTACGATAGTTGATCGTCTCGGGCTTCTTGATCTCACCGAA
>JAHEBH010000036.1 GCA_024642335.1 Erythrobacter sp. | reverse complement strand
GTCAGCAGCAGCAAGCCTTCGGTATTGAGGTCCAGCCTACCCACCGGCATCACGCGCGGCGCATCCTTGGGCAGCGTATTGCGCAGGGCGGTATAGATGGTCGGACGGCCCGAAAAATCGCGTTCCGCCGTCAGCAGGCCACCGGGCTTGTGGAAGCAGAACAGGCGCGTACGGTCAGGTTTTCCAACGGGTTTGTCGTCAACCGTTACCCCGCGCAGGCTCTCCAGAATGGTTGCAGGCGTTGTCACCAGTTCGCCATTGAGCTTGATGCGTTTGGCCTCGATCATGCGTTCCACCTCGCGCCGACTGGCTACGCCTGCACGTGCAAGGAGTTTGGCGATACGATCGCCTTTGCGGTCTTCATTCCCGGACATAGTGCGCCCCTTAGACGCGTAGCGCGCCCTGTCCAAGTGTTGCATGGCTTATAGAGGGAGTTGTCAGTCCTGTCCGATCAGGAAGGTGTTGATCGTCAGTCGACCTTGGGCAGGAGCAAGATCGGGATGGGGGACATGTGGGATGTGTCCTGAATGGAGCTGGCGGCCCCGGTAGAGGATGATCCGGTTGGGTCCGGGATCGACGTGGCCGATCATCTCGTAACGTTCATCATCGCCATGGAAGTAGGCAGGCGGCAACGGGCCGAATTCCTGCTCATCCTCGCGGACGCCCTGCGCGAATTGCGCCGCACGGTGCGGATGGATCGCCTCGAAACCTGTCCGTCGATGGCGGTAGAAGGATGTGCCGCCCGATTCTGGTCCATCAACGAAATGCAGCAGAGCCAAGACATTGCCTTCCGAAGCATCAAAATGCGGGCGGCGCTGCCCTTCGGTGAGTTCTTCGGGCGGGATCGTGACGATGCTGAAGTCGCAGCTTTCGACTTTTGCACCGTTGGGCAAACCGAAATGCTCTGCCAGCACCTGCTTCAGGATTGGCGCGACGGGGGCAAGATAGGTGGAACTGATCCTGCAGCGGATACCCGGGTAACCATGTGCAGGCGCATAGCTGGCCTGCCTTGCCACCTGCACGATCGGCTCGATGTCGATCGGACAATTGTCGAGGATGACCAGCGGCTCTCCCTCGTTTCCGAGATGTTTGACCGTGATGCTGGTCTGGTCCACTGGCGCGCGCAAGTACGTCATGTTGCCACACTAAAGGCGCGAGCGGGCCTCTGTCATCCCGATAGTGAAGATGGTGGAAGACAAGATTCGTCCCCCGCTTCCCATTGATCCGGCATCGACTAATATGGCACGGCAATCACACGCAAAGGGTCAGTGGATGTCCGAAGCAAGTGCCCAGCCGGTCGAACGCAGCATCTGGCAGGCGGTCAAACCCTATTTCGAGAAGGAATCGCTGGCGGCCTTCTTCCTCGGCATGTCCTCTGGCTTTCCCTATGCGATGATCGCGGCCACGCTGACCACAAGACTGGCGCAGGACGGGATCGAAAAGAGCACCGTTACTGCCTTCAGCCTCGCCTTCCTCGTCTACAACTTCAAGTTCCTGTGGGCCTGGGTGGTAGACGGCGTAAGAATTCCGGTGCTGGGAGCATTGGGGCAGCGCGTGTCATGGATGCTGGTAACCGGCGTGCTGGTTATGGCTGCGGTGGTCAATCTTGCGCTGGCCAACCCGGCGCAGGATATCTGGTGGACGGCCGTAAGCGCAGTACTCGTTGGCGCTGCTGGTGCGACATTCGATATCGTGATCGATGCCTATCGTATCGAGACATTGAAGCCTTATCAGCTCGGCACGGGCTCAGGGATGAGCCAATATGGCTGGCGCGTGGGTGCCGCCGCCGCTGGTGCAGTGGCGTTGTTCGTCGCGGCACGCTGGGGCTGGCAGGCAGCCTATATCGCCTGCGCGGGATTTGCCTTGCCCGCCATGCTGACAGCGCTGATTCTCGGCGAGCCACCGCGCCGAAAGGTTGAGATTGCGCGCAAGGGCATAGCCGAGATGTGGCGATCCGCAGCTGGACCTTTTGTCGAATTCTTCAAGCGCAGCGGGGCCATGGTCGTGCTGTTGTTCATCCTCGTCCACAAGATCGGCGATACGTTGGCCAATCTGACCTTGCGCCTGCTGTTCGATGATCTCGGGTACACCAATGACGAAATTGTCATCTACGACGTTGGCGTAGGATTCTGGGCGCTGATTATCGGCGTCTTCGTTGGCGGGGTTATCTATGCGCGAATGGGCCTCAAGAAATCGGTGCTGATTTCACTCGTGCTCATGGCAGTTTCGAACCTCAGCTTCGCCTTGCTCGCGGCAGCGGGCAAATCAAATCTGGGCATGGCGGCAGCCATCGGGTTCGAGAATTTTGCTTCCGGCTATGGCGGGGTCGTGGTGGTCGCCTATTTCTCCGCTCTGTGCGACTTGCGCTTTACGGCTGCGCAATATGCGTTGATCTCGGCGGCAGCCAGCATAGTCGGCCGAGTTCTGACGGGCACCACCGCTGGCGAACTCATTGAACGCTTTGGCTATGTGAACTTCTATGTGCTGACGACCTTTGCTGCCTTGCCGGGCATTGTCCTGTTCTGGTGGATGATGCGAACAGGCCTTGTCGATGCGGCCATGGGCACGGCCGGCTCCGCCGACGCAGAGGATGATGCGCGAGCGGGCCCCTAATCCGGCACTTCCCCGTTCGCCTTGAGCACATTGCCCGCAAGGTAAAGCGAACCCGCGATCAGCACGGTTCCGCCCTTCTTGTGGCGCGCGGCGATGGCTTGCAGCGCTTCCTCCAGGCTGTTTGCGGTGAGCGTTTGGGCCACACCTGCATCCTTGGCGATACCGGCAAGGTCTTCAAGCGGGTGATATTCGCTGCCGTCGATGGGAATCGCGGTGAGACTGGCGAGATGAGGTGCGATGGTGGTCAGCGTGGTGCGTGCGTCCTTGGCGCTAAGCATGCCGACGATCGCATCCACCGGCTTTTCCGCCTGGGCATCGAGGAATTTCGCCATGGCGACGGCGGCATCGGGATTGTGGCCACCATCGAGCAGCACCAGCGCCTCGGGAAGCATTCGCGTCAGCGGGCCGTCTGCCAGAACCTGCAGCCGCGCAGGCCAGATGGCGGAGCGGATACCTTCGGCCATGGCTTCGGGTGACACTTCGACAATGTCCTGATGCCGCAGCATGGCAACGGCTAGCGCCGCATTGTCGCCCTGATGGCTGCCGGGCATCTGCGGCAGGGGAAGGGTGAGGGCGCCCTTGGCGTCGCTATAAGCGATACCGTCTGTGCTCACATCGGCATTCCACGCCTTGCCGCGCATGAACAGCGGCGCGCCTTCTTCGGCGCAGCGCCGGGCGATCATCGCCTCCATGTCCTCGCGGTAATTCTGCGTGACCATGGGTGAGCCTTCACGCGCGATGCCAACCTTTTCGAAGGCGATGCGCACTTCGGGATTGTCAGGCGAGGGCGCGCCGGGCTCGTCATTGAGCAGGAACTGGTGGTGGTCCACTCCGAGCGAGGAGATACCGCAGGCTGCGGGCCTAACCATCACATTGGTCGCATCCAGGCGTCCGCCAAGGCCAACTTCGATCACGCAGGCATCGGCCGGAACGCGGGCAAAGGCGAGGAAGGTCGCAGCCGTGGTGACTTCGAAGAAGCTTGGGCCAAGGTCCTCCGAAATATCGAGAACCTCCTCGAGAAGTTCCGCCAGCATGTCATCGGAAATGAGCTTCCCGGCAACGCGGATACGCTCGTTGTAGCGCACCAGATGCGGCTTGGTGGCGACATGGACCGTCAGACCCTGCGCCTCCAGGATTGCCCGCAGATAGGCACAGGTGGAACCCTTGCCGTTGGTGCCCGCTACGTGGAATACGGGCGGAAGATTCCGCTCCGGATTGCCGAGACGGTCGAGGATTTCGTGCACCACTTCCAGACCGATGCGGCCTTGCGGCAGCGAGAGCGCGGACAGACGATCGAGCTGGGCCTGAACTTCAGGGTCCCCGGAAGAGGCAAAGTCCTTCATGCGATGTGCGTCTTTCGACTTAGGCCGCTTTGGCGGGGCTCAGGTAATCGAGCAGCTTGGCGAGAGTGGGGCGCAGTTCCTTGCGGGCCACGACCATGTCCACCATGCCGTGCTTGTGCAGATATTCGGCGCGCTGGAAGCCTTCGGGCAGTTTCTCGCGAATGGTTTCCTGGATCACGCGCTGGCCGGCAAAGCCGATCAGGGCGCCGGGTTCGGCAATGTGCACGTCGCCGAGCATGGCATAGGAGGCCGTGACGCCGCCCGTGGTCGGGTCCGCCAGAACGACGATATAGGGCAAGCCTGCTTCTCTCAGTCGGCGCGTCATCACCGTGGCGCGCGGCATCTGCATCAGAGAGAGGATACCTTCCTGCATGCGTGCACCGCCAGCAGCGGTAACGGCGATATAGCCGCAGTTGTTGTCCAGCGCCTTTTGAGCGGCTGCGCAGAATGCATTGCCCACGGCCATGCCCATGCTGCCGCCCATGAAGGTGAAGTCCTGCACACCGACAACGGCCTTGTGCCCCTCGATGCTGCCGAAAGCGGCGGTGAATGCATCGGGATGCGGGCTCTTGGCGCGCGCAGCCTTGAGCCGGTCAGCATAGCGCTTGGTATCGCGGAATTTCAGCGGATCTTCCGCCACCACGGGATCGGGCAGTAGTGTGAAGCCCTTGTCCATCAACTGCGCCAGACGCGTGTCCGCACCAATACGGCCATGATGGTCGCAATTCGGGCAAACCGAGAGATTCGCCTCATATTCGCGAGTGAACAGCATTTCCTGACAACGCGGGCACTTGACCCACAGATTGTCTGGGGTTTCACGCTTGTTACCGAACGGCAGCGCGTTGCGAACTCTCGAAAGCCAACTCATGACCTACGCCTTTCGCGCATTATGCACCGCCTTGGCAAGGCTGGCGGTGAGTTCGCGCAGGTGCTCGGGCGCATTCTCGCCGTGCTCGCCAACGATATCGATGAGAGCGGATCCTACCACCACGCCGTCAGCAACCCTGGCGATTTCCTCTGCCTGTTCGGGTGTTCTCACGCCAAATCCCACCGCGACCGGCAGATCGGTGTGCTGCTTGATGCGGGTAACATTGCCCTCGATGGAATCGATCGCCGCCTGCTGCTTGCCGGTGATGCCAGCGACAGAGACATAATAGAGAAAGCCGGAAGAGCCATCGAGCACGGCGGGAAGGCGCGCAGCATCGGTTGTCGGTGTGGCAAGGCGTATGAGATCAAGGCCTGCCGCGCGCAATGCCGGGCCGATCTCCGGATCTTCCTCGGGCGGGATGTCGACGCAGATCACGCCGTCGACTCCCGCTTTCGCGGCTTCGGCAGCGAACCATTCGGGCCCGCGACGGATCATGGGGTTGGCATAGCCCATCAGGACGAGCGGGACTTCCGGATGCCTCGCACGAAATGCGGTAGCGATGGCGAGAACATCGGCGGTCCTCGTCCCCTTGGCGAGAGAGCGCAAATTCGCCTCCTGGATCGCGGGGCCATCGGCCATCGGATCGGTGAAGGGCATGCCCAGCTCGATCACATCGGCACCGCCTGCGACGAGGGCATCGAGATTGGCGGCGGTATCGCCGTCGCCTGCGGTGATAAAGCAGACGAGCGCCGCACGATCGGGCGAAAAGGCGGATTGGAAGCGGGTCATGCGACTAAATTTCCGCCCCAAGTGCTTCGGCGACGGTGAAGATGTCCTTGTCCCCGCGCCCGCATAGATTGGCGCAGATTATCGCGTCCTTGGGCATGGTCGGCGCAACCTTTGCTACTGCCGCAATGGCATGGCTCGGTTCGAGTGCGGGGATGATGCCTTCGGTGCGGCACAGCAGCTTGAAGCCTTCCAGCGCCTCGGTGTCGGTAACGGCGGTGTAGTCCACCCGCCCGCTTTCCTTGAGCCAGGCATGTTCAGGGCCGATGCCGGGGTAATCGAGCCCGGCGCTGATCGAATGTGCCTCGGCAATCTGGCCGTCCTCGTCCTGAAGAAGGTAGGTCTTGTTGCCATGGAGGATGCCGGGGAAGCCGCCCGCAAGGCTGGCGGCGTGCTGCTTGTCCAGCCCGTGGCCCGCCGCTTCGACGCCGAGCATCTTTACAGCAGGATCGTCGAGGAAGGGGTGGAACAGGCCGATGGCATTGCTGCCGCCGCCGATTGCCGCGACCAGCAGATCGGGCAGGCGCCCGGTGCGCTGCAACATCTGTTCGCGCGCTTCGCGCCCGATCACGCTCTGAAAGTCGCGCACCAGCTCCGGATAAGGATGCGGGCCCGCCGCCGTGCCGATGATGTAGAAGGTATCGTGCACATGGGCGACCCAGTGGCGCAGCGCCTCGTTCATCGCGTCCTTCAGCGTCGCCGCGCCGCTGGTGACGGGCACGACCTCCGCGCCGAGCAATTTCATGCGGAAGACATTGGGCTGCTGCCGCTTCACATCGGTTGCGCCCATGAAGATGGTGCAGGGCAGGCCAAAGCGCGCGCAGACGGTGGCCGTGGCCACGCCGTGCTGGCCCGCGCCGGTTTCCGCAATGATCTTCTTCTTGCCCATGCGGATGGCGAGCAGGATCTGCCCGATGCAATTGTTGATCTTGTGCGCGCCGGTGTGGTTCAATTCGTCGCGCTTGAACCAGACCTGTGCGCCTCCCAGTTCTTCTGTCAGGCGCGGCGCGAAATAGAGCGGGCTGGGACGACCGACATAGTGCTCCAGCAGGTCCTCGAACTCTTCCTTGAAGCTCGGATCGGCCTTGGCCGCCGTGTAGTGCTTTTCCAGGTCGAGGATCAGCGGCATCAGCGTTTCGGCGACATAGCGTCCGCCGAACTGGCCGAAATGGCCGCGTTCGTCGGGCTGGTTCCTGAATGAATTCGGCTTCTGTTCGGTCATGACTCTTCTCGGGCTTCGCGGGCCGCTTGGCAGAAGGCCCTGATCTTGTCGATATCCTTTACGCCGGGCGCGCTTTCCACGCCCGAGGATGTGTCTACCAGCGGCGCACCGGTCTGGCGGATGGCGTCACCCACATTCTGCTCGTTCAAACCGCCAGCAAGGCCCCAGGGCGCCTTGTGGCGGTATCCGGCCAGCAACGACCAGTCGAGCTTGATCCCCTGACCACCCGGAAGCTTCCCCGGGGGCGCATCATAGAGGATCAGATCTACTGCGCCGACATAGCGTTGCGCGTCCTCCAGCGAGGAGGAATCCTTGACGCCTGCAGCTTTCCACACGGGGATACCCAGCGCGTTTCGGATTGCCGCGCATTGCTCCGGGCTTTCGGAGCCGTGGAACTGGACGATGTCAGGCTGTATTGCCGCAATCGCCTTGGTGGCCTCATCGGTTTTCAGGTCGACCAGCAGCAGGACAGCCTTCACCGATTCCGGCACCGCGCGGCGCAGGTTTGCGGCATCCTCGACAGACACGCTGCGTGGGCTGGGCGCATAGAGGTTGAGGCCGACATGCGTCGCCCCCGCCGCTGCCGCAGCGTCAATGGCCTCTCGAGTCTTGAGGCCGCAAATCTTGATCTGGGTACGGGACATGGGCAGCGATCTAGTGCGTTGCGCCGCTTTCGTCACCCCTCGGGTGGATTTTGCACCAGGCGGAGGAGGGTTCCGTCCGGATCGACCAGATAGGCGATGGTCAGCCCGCTGATATCGCGCGAGGGCGGGACGATGCGGGGAATGCCGGTCCTTGCCTCGGGAATACCCGCAGCCGCGACTAGCTCCACCAGTGCATCAAGGTCGTCCAACCGGATGCAGCAGCCGTGGCTGTTCTCTTTCGGATCGAGATCGGGCCAGGGGAAGAATTCCAATTGCACGCCGCCGCGTTGCAGGATCAACCAGTGGCCGGAGCGATAGGATGCCTTGAAGCCCAGCTTGGCATAGAATCGTTCGGTCTTGAGAAATTCGCGCGAGGGCAGGTTGGGTGTGGCGTGGTCGGCCAAGTCAGAGCGTCGCCTCGATTGCGCGCGCGGCCTGTGCGGGGTCTGCCGCGCGGCTGATCGGGCGGCCGATCACCAGCACCGATGCGCCGTCATCGCGCGCCTGTCTTGGCGTCACGACGCGCTTCTGATCGCCAATAGCGGATCCGGCGGGGCGCAGGCCGGGAACCACAAAATAGCCGCTTTTCCATTGCTTGTGGACGGACTTTACCTCTTGTCCTGAACATACGATGCCATCGAGCCCAGAGGCTTCGGCCAGTTCCGCCAAGCGCATCACATGATCGTGCGGCGTGCCTTCGACGCCGGTGCGCCTTAGATCGTTTTCGTCCATGCTGGTGAGCATGGTCACGCCCACGACCCTGGTATTCTCACCCGCGGCGGCCTTGGCATCTTCCATCATCGCGCGTCCGCCACTCGCATGAACGGTGACGATGGCGGGCTCCAGCACGTGGATCGCCTGCATGGCACCGGCCACAGTGTTGGGAATGTCGTGCAGTTTGAGGTCAAGGAAGATCGGCAGGCCGCACGCATGCGAAATTTCCATCACGCCATGTGCGCCGTGTGCGCAAAAGAATTCCAGTCCCAGCTTCAGCCCGCCGACATGGCCTTTTACCTTTTGCGCCAGCTCTTTCGCAGCGTCGAGCTGCGGCAGGTCCAGCGCAAGGTAGATGGGGTTGCTCATGGTAAGGGGGCTCCGGGGTGCGGTTCAGGCTTGTCGGTTTCCGGCTCGAGCGGTGGAGCGGGTGATTCAGGGCGCACTTCTGTGCTCTTCGGCTGTACGGGCGTAACCGCAGCCGCACGCGCAGCGCTTTCCAGTGCAGCGATCCGGCGTGCGGTCTGCCATTTGTTGGCACGGTGATAGAGCCACATGGGCACGAAACCGATGAGGAAACTGACCACGACGATTGCGGGCAACATGGTATCGACCAGCAGATTGTCCCAGATGCGCACCGACACGGGCAGCCAGTTAGCGTAGGAGAATATCGCCAAGGCGACGAGCAACAGCACCCAGATCACAGTGCGGACGATTTGCATGGCTTTCCCCTTATTCAGCTCGACACGATGCTAGGCGCTCATTTTGCGCCTGTGAAGGTGTTAGAGCGCCGAAAGCTTACTCACCGAAGACGCGCGCGAAAATCGTATCGACATGCTTGAAGTGATAATCGAGGTTGAATTGCTCCTCGAGTTCCGCCTCCGACATGACGGCTTTCACTTCGTCATCGGCCTTGAGCAGTTCGAGCAGCGAGAGCTGGCCGTCCGATTCCCACACCTTCATCGCATTGCGCTGGACCAGCCGGTAGGCGTTGTCGCGGGTGATACCCGCTTGCGTCAATGCCAGCATAACGCGCTGCGAATGGACGAGGCCGCCCATCCGGTCGAGGTTCTTCTGCATGCGTTCGGGATAGACCAGCAGCTTGTCGACCACGCCGGTGAGCCGGGCGAGGGCGAAATCGAGCGTGATGGTGGCATCGGGGCCGATAAAGCGCTCGACCGAGGAGTGCGAGATATCCCGCTCATGCCACAGGGCAACGTTTTCCAGCGCCGGCATGACATAGGAACGGATCATGCGTGCCTGGCCGGTCAGGTTCTCTGTCAGGATCGGATTGCGCTTGTGCGGCATGGCGCTGGAGCCCTTCTGGCCCGGCGCGAAATATTCCTCCGCTTCCAGCACTTCGGTACGCTGCAAGTGGCGGATTTCCACCGCGAGCCGCTCGATCGAGCTGGCGATCACGGCGAGCGTTGCGAAATAGGCCGCATGCCGATCGCGCGGGATCACCTGCGTTGACACCGGCTCCACCGCCAGGCCCAGCTTCTCGGCAACATATTCTTCGACGCTGGGATCGATGTTGGCGAAGGTGCCTACCGCGCCGGAGATGGCGCAAGTGGCGATTTCCTCGCGCGCTGCCAGCAGGCGCTTCTTGCCGCGCCCGAATTCGACATAGGCCTGCGCCAGCTTGAGCCCGAACGTGGTCGGCTCGGCATGGATGCCGTGGCTGCGGCCAATGGTGGGCGTATACTTGTGCTCCATCGCCCGGCGCTTGATGGCTTCGAGCAGTGCATCCATGTCTTCCAGAAGGATGTCGGTGGCGCGGGCAAGCTGCACCGCCAGCGTGGTGTCGAGTACGTCGGAGCTGGTCATTCCCTGGTGCATGAAGCGCGCTTCCGGGCCGACCTGTTCAGCCACCCAATCGAGGAAGGCAATCACATCATGCTTGAGCACGGCTTCCTTGGCATCGATCGCTTCCACATCGACCTTGGGATTGGTCGCCCACCAGTCCCACAGCGCCTTGGGGCCGCTTTCGGGCACCACGCCCAGCTCGCCCAGCTTCTGCGTCGCATGCGCCTCGATCTCGAACCAGATGGTGTACTTCATCTCGGGTTCCCAGATCGCGGTCATCGCGGGGCGGGCGTAACGGGGGACCATGGTGCTCTCTTTCTGCGAATATCAGCGATGCGGCGCGGCTAGGCCCGGAAGCGTTCGAAGGCAAGAGGCGGCGGGCCACTTTTGGCCTTACGAATGCTGCAATTGCATAATCCTGAACGTTATATAGTCTATCGGTCAAAGCCGGAGAGGCTGGAAGACTAAGGAATATTTGATGACATTCATGCGCGCCGCCCTTTTCTGTTCGGTCGCGGCTCTGTCGACCCCGGCTCACGCCGGTGAGGAGGTGCTCTATGCCGACTTGCCTGCATGGGTGGAGGAGGTGGACATGGATGCGATCCTTCAGTCAAACAGCCCCGCCGATCTCATGCGCGACTGGCAGCACCGACTGGAGGACGGGGTCGCTTACAGCTTCAGCGATATGGCGATCCGGCTCGAGAACCCGCAGGCGCTGATGCAGCAGGGCACGCTATCGCTGAACTGGCTTCCCGACAAGGGTGACCTCACCATCCATCGCCTCGAAATTCTTCGCGGTGACGAAGTGCTCGACCTGATCGAGCAGGGCGTCACCTTCGAAGTTCTGCGGCGCGAGCGGGGGCTTGAGCGGCGCCTTCTCGATGGTCAGCTTACCGCCACTCTGGCCGTGCCGGGTCTGCGTGAAGGCGATGTCATGCGATTGGCCTATTCGGTTTCCGTCGACGACCAGGCCCTTGGGCACGAAGTCCAGGCCACGCAGTTTCTGCCCAGCGATCCGTGGCAGGTCGGGATGGCGCGTGCGATCGTGAGCTGGCCGAGCGATGAAGAGATATACTGGCGCGTGGAGGATCGCATTGATCTGGGCGAACCGGTGGAGCGCGACGGGTACAAATACCTTGAAGTCGATCTACCGCTGGAGCAGCGCGCGCCAATTCCTCACGATGCGCCATCCCGCTTCCAGCGTCCCGACATCTTGCGCGTGGGCAGCTTTGCGAGCTGGAACGAACTGTCGGAGGTGATGACGCCGCATTTCGAACAGGCGGCGCAGCTTTCTTCCGGATCCGGCGTGGCGGAGCAGGCCGCCGCCATCATGCAGCACACCAGCGATCCGAAGGAACGCATGGCGATGGCGGTGCGGCTTGTGCAGGATGAAGTGAGCTATCTGCTGAACGGCCTGGATGGTGGCAATTACCTGCCGCAATCGGCGGAAGAAACCTGGGATGCGCGCTACGGGGACTGCAAGGCCAAGTCGGTCCTGCTTCTTGCCATGCTGCGCGAGATGGGCATCGAATCCGAAGTCGTTCTGGTGACCACGCAGGGCGGGGATGCGGTTCCCGAGCTGCTCCCGCTTCCCGCCGCCTTCAATCACATGATCGTTCACGCCGTGGTGGATGGGGAGGATTACTGGCTCGATGGAACGAGCACCGCCTCGCGCCTATCCAATATCTCCGATGTTCCGCCCTTCTTTCATGCCTTGCCACTGCGAGAAGGTGGTTCGGGTCTGATTGCGATGGAACAGCGGGATCTTGCTGTTCCGCAAATGGTCGTGGACCTGACGATCGACCACTCGGCGGGAACCGATTTTCCCATGCTGTTTGACCTGCAGTTGCAGCTGAATGGAGTTGCGGGTGCACCGTTGCAGGCAGCGGTCGATGCGGAAAATCCCGACGTCCTGAGCCAGCTTGCGCGCAGCTTCACCTCGGGTGGGCAGCTTGAAGGTGCGCGCGTCTCTGAGATCGAAATTGCCTATGACGAGGAACAGGCGGTTGGCACGGTCCATGTCAGGGGTGTCGCCAATTCGATGTTCGAATGGCGCGACGGGCGTATGGAGATGGATGTCGAAACCGGCAGCGATCCGGACAATTTCAACCCGGATCGGGCGCGCCCTGCATGGCGTGAAATCCCTGTGGCGACTCCGGGGCCGGGACGCCAGCTGTTCGAGAGCCGCCTGATCCTTCCGGATGGGGGTGAAGGCTATTCGCTTGCTGGCGAAACCAGCATGTCGGACGGATTTGCCAACCTGCGCATCGAACGCCATGCGCGACTGGAAGGCGGCATGCTTCTGGCCATGGGAGAAAACTTCCTGCGCCTGGGAGAAATTCCGGCAGATGAACTGGGCGATGCCAAGCGCGAAGCGCGGCGGATCGAAAACAGTCGGGTGGAACTAGTCACACCGGATGATGTGACCTGGCGTTGGGAGTTGCCTGACGAGGATCGATTGCGCCGTGCCGAGCCGATTCTGGAAGCCTATGAAAAGGCGATCGAACTGGCTCAGGACGACGATTACGGGCCGCTTCAATCCAGAGCCATGTTCCTTAACAGCATTTACGACTTTGAGGCAGCGTTGCAGGATTTCGACGTGCTGGTCGAAGAAACCCCTTCGCCCTGGGCCTATCACTATCGCAGTTCGATCCTTGAATCGCTTGGCCGAAAGGAAGAGGCAATCGCGGACTTGCGCTCGGCCTATGATCTGGACCCGCAGAATGGCACCGCCTTCGCCTTGTCGCGGATGCTGGCCTATGCAGGGCAGGTCGACGAGGCGCAGGAAATTCTTGATTATCTGTCGGTGGGCGAAGGTGAGGAGATCACCATGGCCGACCTGATGGCAACGATCTCCGGACTTTCGGGCGATGCGGATGAGGGGCTGGCATTGCTCACGGACCAGCTGGCCGACATGTCTGCCAATGCCGACGCGCTGAATGCCGATTGCTGGTATCGGGGATTGTTCTCGGTTGCGCTCGATGACGCTGTGGACCTTTGCACACGCGCTGTGGAGCGAGCAGGCTTTGTTGCGGCGCCCATGGACAGCAGGGCGCTGGTGCGATTCAGGATGGGCGAACTGGCTGGCGCTCTTGCCGATCTCAACGCCGCATTGGAGATGGCGCCGGGCCTTGCGCCATCACGCTACCTGCGCGGTGTCGTGCGCCTTGCGTCGGGTGACGTTGATGGAAGCTCCGACATCGCAATGGCATTGCGCATGGCGCCGGAGCTGGAGAGTTTCTACGCCCGGCACGGCATCGTTCCGACACGTTAGATCAGATCAGGCCTTTGGAACGGAGGGACACTTGTCCTTCCCTGCCTACGATCACATGATCGTGAACCGTGATGCCAAGCAGGCGGCCGGCCTCTGCAATGCGGTGCGTCACGTGGATATCGGCCCTGCTTGGCTCAGGGCTGCCGCTGGGGTGGTTGTGCACAAGGATGAGGGCGGAAGCGCCAATGTCGAGCCCGCGTTTGATCACCTCGCGCGGGTGGATGCTCGCCTCGTTGATCGTTCCGTCGTGGGCAAGATGGTCGAGTAGCAAGCGGTTCTTGGCATTGAGGTAGAGCACGCGCACACGTTCGTGCGTCAGATGCGCCATGTCGATCGCCAGGTAATCGAGCAGCGATTGCCAGCTGCCCAGCACTGGCTGGTTTGATACCTCGCTGCGCGCCATGCGGCGTGCGGCAAGCGCAGCGATCTTGAGCGCGCCGACTGATGCATCGGAGACGCCATTGACCTGTTTGAGCGCTGCGGGTTGCGCGTTCAATACGGCCGATAGGCTGCCAAATCGCGCGAGCAGCCCCTTGGCGGCAGGCTTTGTATCGCCTCGGGCATTGGCACCGAACAGGAGATATTCGAGAACTTCGTAGTCGGCGAGTGCTTCAGGCCCGCCATTGAGCAGCCTGTCGCGCAAGCGGGCTCGGTGGCCCGAACCCGAATGGCTGGGCGGCGTTGTCGGGACATCCCCTTGCGATTCCTCGTCAAAAGCCAAAACCATCCCCTTTTGCGCGGCTTATCCATTGCCTTTGCGCCGCGCCAAGCGCAAGTGTTGCAACCTCATGGCCGAACAAGAGATTCCCGAAGGCGAAGAGGTACCTGTCCTCCGGAAACGTCGCCCGGTGCGCAATTTTCTGCTTCTATGCCTGTTTGCGCTTTTGACGGCCTTGGTGCTGGCATGGTTTCAGCGAAAGGAGATCGCGGACGATTTTATCGCCGATACCCTGCGCGACTACGACCTGGAAGCGCAGTACGAAATCGAAAGTATCGAACCTGGGGTACAGGTTCTTCGCAATATCGTGGTGGGCGATCCTGACCATCCCGATCTCACCATCGAAAGGGTCGAGATCCGTATCTCGCCGCGTCTCGGCCTGCCAACCATAAATCACCTGGTTCTGCAAAAGCCGCGCCTGTGGGGCCGCATCGTCAATGGTGAACCCAGCTTCGGCTCGCTTGATCGGGTGATCTTCACCGACAGCGAGGAACCGTTCGAGTTTCCTGACATTCGCCTGACCGTGAATGACGGGCGCGCGCTGATCGAGGGCGATCATGGACCTGTGGCAGTGCGGCTAGACGGTGGAGGGCATTTGCGTGGCGGCTTTGCCGCGGAACTGGCAGCAATCGCGCCGCAACTGGTTGTCGGCGGGTGCGAGGCCAGCGGCGCAACGCTGTTCGGAGAGGTCAATGTGGACGCCGAGCGGCCGCAGTTTTCAGGCCCCTTGCGTTTTGACGCTATCGACTGCGGTGAAGTCAGGATCGGCAGGGGCGGGGCCAAACTTGCGCTGCGGGCGGACCGCAATCTGACCGATCTGGAGGGCGAAGGCGAATTGCAGGTCGGCGAGGTTGGTGCTTCGGCCGCAACCCTCGCCTCCCTTTCGGGAAGGACACGTTTCTCCTATCGTGGCGGTAATCTCACGAGCGATTTTTCCCTGCTGGGCCAGAGCCTTCAATCAACTGCGTTGCGGGTTGCCCAGATCAAGGCAGATGGCGGATTCCGGGCGCAGCAACGGTTTGCACAGGTTGAAATCGACGCGGATGTCGAAGGTAGCGGCCTCGTTCCCGGGAGCGACATTGAGGCTAACCTGGCCAGCGCTGTTGAGGCAAGCGAAGGCAGCTTGCTGGCACCCTTGCTGGATCGCCTGAACCGGCAGCTGGCCCATGAGACGCAAGGCAGTACGATTGCCGCCAACCTCACTTTCCGCAGGGAGGATGATCGCTTCAGTCTTGTCGTGCCCGAAGCTCGGATCCGCGGAAGAAGCGGATCAAGCCTGCTTCTGCTTTCGCGCATGCAGATCGGCTTTGCACCGGAAGGAATTCCGCTGGTTTCCGGCAATTTCTCCACCGGCGGGGAAGGGCTGCCACAGATCACGGGCAGGATGGAACAGGATGAGGGCGGCCCGCTGGAATTGCGCCTGCGCATGCGTGAATATGCCGCGGGGGACGCAGCGATTGCCATTCCTCAGCTGGATATTCGCCAGGCCCGTTCCGGGGCGTTGACACTTTTCGGTCGTGTTGTGGCGAGCGGCGCAATTCCGGGTGGGCGTACCCGAAACCTCGAGATCCCGATTGCCGGCAGCGTCTCCTCCAACGGCGCAATTGCCATGTGGAACAGTTGCACAGAGGTGCGGTTCGATGAATTGCAGCTTTCTGACCTGCAGCTCGATCGGAGGTCACTCTCTTTCTGTCCTTTCGGGGGTTCATCCGTCCTCACCTATGGCACCAATGGCATCGGCATCGGTGCGCAGAGCACGGACATTGCGCTCGCGGGTCGACTGGGAGAGACTCCGCTGGACATGAAGGCGAGCGTGGTCTCGCTCGCCTATCCCGGCACTCTTGCACTTACCGGCGTGGAACTGCTGCTTGGGGAGGCAGGAGAGGAAAACAGGTTTGCACTTGGCGAACTCTCTGCATCGCTGGACGACGAAATGCACGGTACTCTCTCGATGGTAAGTGCTGGCCTCTATGCGGTACCGCTGGATGTTCAGGCGTCCGAGGCATCGTGGCGCTACTCCGATGGCGTTTTGGAAGTGTCGGAGGCCAAACTGCAGGTCGCGGACAGGCAGGCGGACATGCGCTTCGATCCGCTGGTGGCAAACGGAGCGAGCCTGCGCATGGCAGACCGTACAATCTCGGCAACCGCAATGCTGCGAGAACCGCGCAGCCAGCGCTTGGTGGCTGAGGTCGATATCCAGCACGTTTTGGAAAGCGGGGCGGGGCATGCCGATCTTTACGTGCCGGGCCTGCTTTTCGACGACCGTTTGCAGGTTGCGGCGGATGATTGTTCCTCCCGCACCGCGGAAATTAGGCGGCCGACCGGGCGGCGCACTCCCGGTATCACCTGCATGATGCAGGGCGTCGTGGCGCTGGTGGAAGGTACCGTTTCTGGCCAAGGGAGGATTGACTGGACCCCCGAGGAGGTGACCAGTTCCGGCAGCTTCACCAGCGATTCGCTTGATCTCGCGGCGGCCTTCGGTCCGGTCCAGGGTGCGCGCGGGACGATCGAGTTTACCGATCTGATCAACCTCACAACACCGCCGGGACAGCGCGTCTATGTCCGTTCGATCAATCCCGGCATCGAGGTCTTCGATGGTGAACTGGAAGTTTCGCTGACCGACGCTTCGATCCTGCAGCTGGAAAGCGCGCGTTGGCCCTTCCTTGGCGGCACATTGACCATGCGACCGGTCCGCCTTGCCATCGGGGTCGAGGAAAGGCGCAGCTACGTTCTCGAGATCGAAGGTCTGGAGGCACAGCGCTTCATTGAGCATATGGAGCTGTACAATCTTGCCGCAACGGGTGTGTTCGACGGCACGATTCCGGTGATCTTCGACGAGCAAGGCAATGGCAGCCTGGAAGGCGGGTTACTCGTTTCCCGCGAGGCCGGCAGCCTCTCCTATATCGGCGAATTGAGCTACCAGGACCTCAGTCCGATCGCCAATTATGCGTTCGCCGCCCTGCGCGCACTCGAATATCGTGAGATGCGCATCGAAATGAACGGCTCGCTAATCGGAGAAATGGTGACCAATGTCAGCTTCGAAGGCGCGCGGCAGGGTGAGGGCACGCAGCAGAACTTTGTCACGAAGCGGCTTTCAAAACTTCCCATTCGCTTCGTTGTGAACGTCCGCGCACCCTTCTACTCGCTGATGACAAGCCTGCGTTCGCTTTACGACCCGACCATGATTCGCGATCCGCGCGGCCTGGGCCTCATGCGCGATGATGGAACACGCTTTCTCCTGGGCGATGCCCGTCCGGGAGCCGCCCCCTTCGATGAACCCGATATTCAGCCCCCTGAAAGCGAGGAGATGCCATGACATCTGCCAAATTGACCACAAGCGCTTGCCGGGCGCATAAGGCCCAGATGAGGGGCTTGAATTCCAGACCGGCAAAAGGCGCGATGTTGGCATTGGGCGTGCTGACGCTCGGCGGCTGCATAACGGTGAACGCACCGGCAGAGCCGATCGTGATCGAGCTCAATATCAACATCACGCAGGAAGTGATTTACCGACTGGCTGAAGACGCCGGGAACACGATTGATGAAAATGCCGACATCTTCTGATGCTGGCCTTTTCGAGGAGCGAGAGATGACAACACAGAATATCCGACGCATGGCCCTGGGAGGCGCATTGGCAGCCTTGGCATTTGGGTTCTTTGCCGCTCCTGCCTTGGCGCAGCGTGATCCGGCTTACGCTTCCGCGCGTTCTGCGGGCACCGTGGGCGAGAAGATGGATGGTTATCTGGGCATAGTGGGGGCCGCAACGCCGGACCTGCAGGCGCTTGTCGACGACATCAACATCCGTCGCCGCGCCGTCTATGCGGAGCGCGCGCAAGCCGAGGGTGCTACCTTGGCCGAATATTCGTTCACCGCTGGCTGTCTGGCCATCTCGCGCACCGAACCGGGAGAAATGTACCAGGCTCCTGACGGTTCGTGGCAGCGCCGGACCAGCGCGCCGCCCGTGCGCCACTCCAGCTGTCCGTAGGTGTCGCCTGAAAAACGGCATAAAGCGCACGCAAACCCGCCCCACCGGTTGACTCGGATATGCCCCTTGCCTAAGGGGGCGGCGCCCTTGGCGGGTACCTTTGTTGCACGTGTCAAATCCTTGTGAAATAGGGGAAGGCATGAGTGACGAGAAACCCGCACGGGAACCCATTGAGGAGGATGCGCGAATCGACGCGCTCGAGAGGCGGCTGAAAGCCGCGCGCGAGCGAGAAGAGGAACGCAACCGGCCAAGAGTGCAGGGTGCCAGCGAGAGCGAAAAGCTCGGCAGCCGCGTTCTCAGCTATCTCCTCGGCGGGATTCTTGGCGGTGCGGCTGTCGGCTGGGCAATTGACCAGCTGGCAGGATCGTCGCCCTGGGGTCTGTTGGTGATGCTGTTCCTCGGAATAGTCGTCGGCTTCAGGAACATTATCCGGATTTCGAGCCGGCGCCCGGACTGATCCCGATGAGGGGGTTGGCGAGAGCGCCGCGTTTCAGGTTTAGGGAAGCAGAGACACAGTGGCAGGCGAAACGGCCAAGGTCGATCCAATGCACCAGTTCACCATCGAGCCGATGTTCGGCACGGAAGGGCTTGAGCTGGCAGGATACAACATTGCTTTCACCAACTCCTCGCTGGCGATGGTCATTGCTGCGGCGTTACTGTGGGTGTTCGTTCTGGGTGGCATGAAGCGCGAGCTCGTGCCCGGACGTTGGCAGATGGCGGTGGAAACCTTCACGGGCTTCATCGACGATCTGCTCGAAGCCAATATCGGCAAGAACGGCAAGAAGTATGTGCCCTACATCTTCAGCCTGTTCATGTTCATCCTGTTTGCGAACCTGCTTGGCCTGCTGCCGCTTCCGCTGGCCATGGCTGGCGTCCATGCGTTCACCTTCACCAGCCACTTTACCATCACCGGCGTGCTGGCAATCATGACTTTTGCGATCGTGCTGAGCGTCGGCTTCGGCAAGCATGGCTTCCACTTCTTCAGCCTGTTCGTGCCGCATGGCACACCGGTGCCGATGATCCCGATCATCTTCCTGATCGAGCTGATCTCCTTCATGTTCCGCCCCTTCAGCCTCGGCCTGCGACTGTTTGTTGCGATGATGGCCGGACACGTGCTGCTGGAAGTGCTCGCCAGCTTCGTGATTGATTCCGCCAATGCCGGTATCGGTTGGGGCGTGGCGATCGGCGGACCGAGCTTTATCCTGATGCTGGCCATCTGTGCGCTGGAAATCCTTGTTGCCGGCATTCAGGCCTATGTTTTCGCTCTTCTTGCGTCGCTCTATCTCAACGACGCAGAGAACCTCCATTAATCCATCCTCATACATTCGCAGGTTTCAACGAAAGGAAATTACAATGGACGCAGAAGCTGCAAAGCTCGTTGGTGCGGGTCTCGCTGCTATCGGTGCCGGCATGGCCGCCATCGGTGTGGGTAACGTGTTCGGCTCATTCCTCGAGAGCGCGCTGCGCAATCCGGGTGCCGCAGACGGCCAGCAGGGCCGCCTGTTCATCGGCTTCGCCGCAGCCGAACTTCTCGGCCTGCTGGCCTTCGTCGTTGCGATGATCCTGATCTTCGTCGCCTAACGACTTGATGAATTGTCAGGCCGGGTGTTTGCCGCCCGGCCGGCAGCTTTCCCTGTACTCCTGATCACAGACGGAATCCGTCCATGCCTCAGATAGCCCAATTGGCCGAAACCTATGCCAGCCAGATCTTCTGGCTGTTGCTGATCTTTGGCCTGGTCTTTTTCATTGTCGGTCGCGGCATGGTGCCCAAGGTAATGGAAACCGTGGGCATGCGCGACAAGCAGATTGCTGACGATCTGGCGGCCGCACAGGCAGCACGCGATGCTGCCGATCAGGAGGAAGAAGC
Source organism: Erythrobacter sp. (assembly GCA_024642335.1). Classification (GTDB taxonomy): domain Bacteria; phylum Pseudomonadota; class Alphaproteobacteria; order Sphingomonadales; family Sphingomonadaceae; genus Alteraurantiacibacter. The sequence continues at coordinate 6,265 of JAHEBH010000036.1, read as the reverse complement.
CTGGCGCAAGCGCGAGAATGACAATCGCGCCGCTGCGCAGGAAGTTGTCAGCAAGGCCAAGGCCAAGGCTGCCGCATCCACCGAGAAAAAGCTCGCCCAGGCACAGGAAAAGATCGATGCCGAAGCAGCTGAAGCAGAGGCGCGCATTGCCGCGGCCAGTGCCAAGGCAGCTTCGGAAATCCAGACTGTTGCCGCAGAGGCCGCGCAGGACATTGTCGCGCGCCTAGCCGGTATCGAAGTGGACCGGGCTGCGGCTTCGGCTGCCGTGAAGAAGGCAATGGCCAATGGCTAATGCGAATGAAAACCCGCTGGTCCTGGAGACCGAAGTGGCTGCAGCACTGGTGGCGGAAGAGCATGGTGAGGAAGTTCAGCACGCAGAGCCTATGGCGCTGGGCCTTGCTCCCGGTGGCTGGGTTGGCCTGGCTATGCTGTTCTTCATCCTCATCCTCGTCTGGAAGGGTGTGCACAGGCTGATCCTCGGCGGCCTGGACGGCAAGATCGCCGCTATTCGCGAGAACCTCGACGAGGCGAAGAAGCTGCGCGATGAGGCTGAAGCACTGCGTGCGGAATATGCCACCAAGATCGCCAATGCGGAAAAGGACGCAGTGGCGATGCTGGCAGGGGCGAAGTCTGAAGCTGACGCCATCGTCAAGAAGGCGACTGCCGATGCCAAGGCGATGATCGCGCGCCGCGAAAAGATGGCAGCGGACAAGATCGCCGCTGCCGAGCGGCAGGCCGTGGATGATCTGCGTGCAAAGGCAGTCGATGCCTCTGCTGCCGCTGCAAAGGCCCTAATCGCTGACAAGCACGATGCTGCCGCCGATTCTGCGCTTGCCGACAAGGTAATCTCCAACATCTGACATGCTGTGCCTGCCTTGACGGCAGGCCAAGCGTTCCGCATCCTTCCAACTTTCCAGACAGGAGAGGGAAAGTGGGAAGATTCGTGCGGGGGCTTGTCCCACTCATTGTTGGTAGCGCTATCATCGCGGGTTGTTCCTCACCTCCCGCTCAAGATGCAGAGACTGAAGAGACCACAGTCTCTCCCACTGCCGAACGCATCCCGCTCTGGGACAATGGCGTTCCCGGTTTCGAGGAAAGGCGCGATATTCCCGAAATCAGCCAGGACTGGTGGACCAAGCAGATCAACGATCCTTCGATCCATTTCTACGCGGCCGACGAGGCGCTGGCCAATGGATCGGCGGTGCTGATCATGCCGGGCGGGGCCCATCAGGAACTGGTTACGACCACCGAAGGGCATGATGTAGCTGCATGGTTCGCCCAGCGTGGCGTGGCCGCCTTCGTTCTCTATTACCGTCTTGCCCGAGAGGAGGGCGCGCCCTGGGACATCGAGGATGCCAGGCAGGATGCAGAGCGGGCCATGCGCCTGATCCGGGCGCGTGCCGGCGAGCTCGGCGCAAATCCCGATGCCGTGGGTGTTGTGGGCTTTTCTGCCGGGGGTGAATTGGCACGTATGACGCTGTTCAGTCCGTCGGTTCCGCCCGAAGGTGAGGGTGATGCAGTCGACCAGGGCGATGCCGCTCCTGATTTCGGGATCATCGTTTTCTCGGGACCAATGAAGGGAGACGTCGAGAACATGGGACCGGAAAGTCCACCTGTTCTGCTTTCCACCGCTGCGGACGACGAATGCTGTTCGCAGCCGACCATCGACATCTTCATGGCTTTGCGAGCGGCAGGTGCGCCCGCCGAACTGCATGTCTACCAGGAGGGCGGACACGCCTACAACATGGGTGAGGCGACCGAACTGGTCTCGCTGCAGAACTGGCCGGGTACGATCGAAGACTGGATGGTGGATCGCGGGTTCATGAATCGGGCCGCTATGTCCAGGTGATCTTCGGTTTTACTTTGCGGATCGCGCGGTGAATCTTTAGCTTGGCAGGCATCGACACATAGGGAGATTGTCAGATGCATGTTGCGGTATTGGGAGCGAGCGGCAAGGGCGGCTCGGAAATCGTCAAGGAACTGCTCTCGCGCGGTCACACCGTGGTTGCGATCGGACGCAATGCCGAAACGCTGCCAAGCGGTGAGGGCATTACCCAGAAGCCCGGCAATGCTTCCGATGCCGATGAACTGGCGGGCCTGATCGGAGGCGTTGATGCCGTGATCAGCGCGATCCACTTCGATGTGCCGTCATCCACCCTGCTCAGTGCAGTCAAGAAGGCCGGTGTCGATCGCCTGCTGGTCATGGGCGGTGCAGCCAGCCTGAAAAATGCCGAGGGCGTGATGCTCTATGACAGCGAAGGCTTCCCCGAATTCCTCAAGCCGATCGTGAAGCCTGCCATCGATTTCCTCAACGAATTGCGTCAGGAAACCAGCACCAACTGGACCTTTCTCTCGCCCGCGATGAATATTTTTGTTGGCGAACGCAAGGGACCGGAAAGCTTCCGTCTCGGCAAGGAAGAGCTGGTCACCGACGAGGCCGGTCAGAGCAACATTTCCTATGCCGATTATGCCATCGCCATGGTTGATGAGCTTGAACAGGGCAACCATGTGAAGGCGCGCTTTACCGCTGCCTACGGATAAAGGTGAGTCCCCGCGAAGGCGGGGGCTCGGATATGACTTCAGAAGTTATCCTTCGCGGCCCGCAGCGCTGCGAAGGTTTCGTGCGGCTGATCGCCGCCCCATCTTGCTTGCATTTCCGGCGTATCGGCGCGCAGGAAGGGGTTGGTCGCAACTTCGCGTGACAGAGGGAAAGGCACGGTCGGCTCCTCCTTCGCACGCCGCGCGGTGATTTCCTCGACATAGGCCTTTAGCGCGACATTGTCCGGATCGGCATGTAGCGCGAATTTGGCATTCGCCGCTGTGTATTCATGCGCGCAGTAAAGCGAGGTGTTGTCCGGCAGCGCCCTCAGGCGCTTGAGCGAATCCCAGAATTGCGGCGGTGAGCCTTCGAACATGCGCCCGCAGCCGAGCGCGAAAAGCGAATCCCCGACAAAGGCGATCCCCGCATCGGGCAGATGATAAGCGATATGACCCATCGTATGGCCCGGAACGTCGATCACCTGCGCGCTATGGCTGCCGATCTTCACCTGGTCTCCGCCGGACACCGTGCGGTCCACGGCGGCAATCTTGGCCGCATCTCCCGCAGGAGCAGTTACGCTGCACCCTGTTGCAGCCTTGATTGCCTCGTTCCCGCCGGCATGGTCCGGGTGCCAATGGGTGTTCCATATCTGTGTGATGCGCCAGCCCTTGGCCTCTGCCCGGCGCAAGCATTCTGTCGCATCGGGCGTATCGATGCAGACGGTCTCGTGGCTGTCCGTATCGTGCAGGAGAAGACCGTAGTTGTCGGACAAGCAGGGAAATTGATGGACTGTAAGCATGGCACCAGCCCTACGCTCTTGGCCCTGAGTAGAAAAGGCCCGTCTGCTCGCTTGAGCAGACGGGCCTCTTCATAACCCCCAAGCGGGATGGAGCGGCTTATTCGCCCTTCTTCAGCGCTTCGCCCAGGATGTCGCCCAGCGATGCACCGGAATCGGCGGAACCGAACTGTGCCACGGCTTCCTTTTCCTCGGCGATCTGGTGTGCCTTGATCGAAAAGTTCGGCTTCTTCGAACGATCGAAGCCGGTGACCATGGCATCGACCTTCTGGCCGGTCTGGAAGCGGTCGGGACGCTGTTCGTCACGATCGCGGCCGAGGTCCGAACGCTTGATGAAGCCGGTTGCGCCATCGTCGCCCACCTGCACTTCGAGGCCGCCATCGCGGACTTCGAGAACGGTGACGGTGACGACTTCGCCACGACGCAGCGAGCCACCTGCAGCACCGCCTTCTGCCGGCGCGCCCTTTTCGAGCTGCTTCATGCCCAGGCTGATGCGTTCCTTCTCAACATCGACGTCAAGAACCACTGCCTGAACCTCTTCACCCTTGCGGTGCAGGGCGAGGGCGTCTTCACCCGAGATGCCCCATGCGATGTCGGACATGTGGACCATGCCGTCCACATCGCCCGGCAGGCCGATGAACAGGCCGAACTCGGTGGCGTTCTTGACTTCGCCGGTAACGGTTGCACCAACCGGGTTCTTCTCGGCGAATTCTTCCCACGGATTGCGCTGGGCCTGCTTGAGGCCGAGCGAAATGCGACGCTTGTCGGAATCGACTTCCAGCACCATGACTTCGACTTCCTGCGAGGTCGAAACGATCTTGCCGGGGTGGACGTTCTTCTTGGTCCAGCTCATTTCGGAAACGTGGACCAGGCCTTCGATACCCGCTTCCAGTTCCACGAATGCACCATATTCGGTGATGTTGGTGACCGTGCCGGTGATCTTGGCACCGACCGGATACTTGGCTGCAACGCCTTCCCACGGATCGCTTTCCAGCTGCTTCATGCCCAGCGAGATGCGCTGCGTATCGGCATTGATGCGGACGATCTGCACGGTTACGGTCTGGCCGATTTCGATCACTTCGCTGGGGTGGTTGACGCGCTTGTAGCTCATGTCGGTGACATGCAGCAGGCCGTCGATACCGCCCAGGTCCACAAAGGCGCCGTAATCGGTGATGTTCTTGACCACGCCGTCTACGACCTGGCCTTCTTCCAGACCTTCGATCAGCTCGCTACGCTGTTCGGCGCGCGTTTCTTCCAGGACGGCGCGACGCGACACGACGATATTGCCGCGGCGACGGTCCATCTTCAGGATCTGGAAGGGCTGCGGCATTTCCATCAGCGGGTTGACGTCGCGTACGGGGCGAATGTCGACCTGCGAGCCGGGCAGGAAGGCCACGGCGCCGTCGAGATCGACCGTGAAGCCGCCCTTGACGCGACCGAAGATGCGGCCTTCGACGCGCTTGCCTTCGCCGAATTCGCTTTCCAGCTTGTCCCATGCGGCCTCGCGACGCGCACGGTCGCGGCTCAGCATGGCTTCGCCATCGGCATTCTCGACGCGGTCAACGAAGACTTCGACTTCGGAACCAACAGCCAGGCCGTGTTCGTCTTCACCACGGGAGAATTCGCGCAGCGAGATGCGGCCTTCGCTCTTCAGGCCTACGTCGATGATGGCAAAGCCGTTTTCGATTGAGGTGACAGTGCCCTTGACCACGCGGCCTTCGAAGCCGCCGTCGGCACCGCCGAGTTGTTCGTCAAGGAGAGCCGCGAATTCGTCGCGGGTGGGATTGGCAGAAGTAGCCATAGAATTGGGTTTCCTAATTCAATCTTGTTCCGGCCACCGGTTTGATCCGGGGTCTTTCTCCACCGCAGCACCATTGCCTTGGTGGGCCAAGAGGGCCGAACTGCCCGCACAGCCGAATGCCGATGCAGGCGCCTTTCGAACCGGTCAGCTCGCAGACGTAAGCACGCATGGGCAGGCGACGTTGCGCCCCGGTAGGATGCCGACCATGCGTGGTTAGCGCGCCGCGAACATGTTTCCTGTTCGTCCGACGGGCGCGCGACTAGGCGAAAACGGAGGCAAAGGCAAGGGAAACTGAAGGTCATGGCTTGCTTGAAATGGCATCTTGTTCCCGCCGCTTTTCTGTAGGAAAGTGGGGATGAGGAGAGGAGTTCAAATATGAGCCCGCTTGTTCGCTGTCTGGTCGCCTATGGCGAATATCATCGCGATCGCCGCAATGTGGGAACGCATCTGGTCGGTATTCCGATGATATTTCTCGCTGTGGAGATACTGTTGTCGCGTCCGATGTGGGAGGTCGGCTCCTATGTGCTTACACCGGCGATCGCGCTTTCGGTGGTGGCGGCGCTCTTTTACCTCAGACTCGATATCAGGCTTGGTCTGGTGATGACGGCACTGCTGGCCCTCTGCGCCTGGGTGGGGCTGGTGATTGCCTCCATGTCCACCTGGCAATGGCTCGAGAACGGGATCAGCCTTTTTATTGTCGGGTGGGTCTTCCAGCTTGTCGGACATGCCTATGAAGGGCGCAAGCCGGCCTTCTTGGACGAAGTGAAAAGCCTGCTGATTGGCCCGCTTTTCGTGGTTGCGGAACTGGGCTTTGCACTTGGGATGCGGCGCGAATTGCGCTCCGAAATGGAGCGCGCCGCCCGTTAGCCAATCAGGGGCAGGGCTGTTGGCCTGTCGACTGATTGACGATGTCGATCGCCCTGGCAATGGCCTGATCGCGGTCCAGTTCGGACGTGTCGAGCAGAATCGCATCCTCGGCTGCTATCAGCGGTGCATCCTTGCGCGATGTGTCGCGAGCGTCGCGGCGGCGCAGATCGTCCTCGATCTCGAGTAATGTATGGCTTTCGCCGCGTTCCTTCATTTCATTCCAGCGACGCTGCGCGCGAGCTTGCACACTGGCGGTGACGAA
>JAHEBH010000081.1 GCA_024642335.1 Erythrobacter sp. | reverse complement strand
CTTGGCCGCCATCACCACGGTCAGCGCCGTGTCGGGCGCAAAGCCGGGGCGGGGCATGCTGGCGAGGCTGTTGTTGGCGCAGGCGAGCATATAGTCCGCAAGGTCGGCTTCCAGCCGCATCATCAGCACCTGGCATTCGGGATCGCCAAAGCGGCAGTTGTATTCGACCAGCTTGGGGCCTGCATCGGTCAGCATCAGCCCGGCATAGAGCACGCCTGAATAGGGCATGCCTTCATCGGCCATCTGCCGCACCGTGGGGGCGATGATCTTCTGGATCACCTCGGCGCGCAGTTCGGGCGTGATGATGGGGGCGGGGCTGTAGGCACCCATGCCGCCGGTATTGGGGCCGGTATCGCCATCGCCCACGCGCTTGTGATCCTGAGCGCTGCCGAAGGCGACGATGGTGGCGCCATCGGTGAGCGCGAAGAAGCTCGCCTCCTCGCCCTCCATGAATTCCTCGATCACCACTTCGGCACCGGCATCACCGAACTGGCCGCCGAACATGTCTGCCAGCGCTTCTTCGGCATCGGCGCGGTTTTCGGCGATGACCACGCCCTTGCCCGCGGCGAGCCCGTCTGCCTTGAGCACGAAGGGCGGCTTGAAGCGACCGAGCGCGGCGAGCGCCTGTTCGAGAGAGGCGGTGCGGACATAGCCCGCCGTCGGGATGTTGGCGCGGTCGCACAATTCCTTGGTGAAGGCCTTGCTGCCTTCGAGCTGTGCGGCGGCCCTGCTCGGGCCGAAGACGGAGAATCCTTCCGCGCGCAGCGAATCGGCGAGGCCATCCACCAGCGGGGCTTCGGGGCCGATCACCACCAGGCCGATACGCTCCTGCTCGCAAAAGGCGATGACCAGGTCGTGGTCGGTCACATCCATGTCGAAGCATTCGGCATGCTCGGCAATTCCCGGATTTCCGGGGGATGCGAAGAGCTTTCCGCCCTCTTTTGCGATCACGCGGGATTGCGCCAGCTTCCAGCTCAGCGCATGTTCGCGTCCGCCCGATCCCAGCAAGAGGATGTTCATGCCCACTCCCACTTCAGTGCCCAATCCCGATTTCGATTCTGCAAGTGACGGGCTGGTAGCCAAAGAGAGCGCCGGGGACAATTCCGCTGCGCTGACGATCACCGAGATTTCGCAGGCGCTGAAGCGCGTGGTCGAGGATCGCTTCGGCTTCGTGAAGCTGCGCGGCGAATTGTCGGGGGTGAAGCGGGCCGCATCGGGGCATCTCTATTGCAGCCTCAAGGATGAGGGCGCGGTGATCGACGCGGTGATGTGGCGCGGCACCACGCAGCGGCTTGCCTTCGTGCCCGAGGACGGGATCGAGGTGATCGCGGCGGGCAAGATCACCACTTATCCCGGGCGCTCGAAATACCAGATCGTGATCGAAAGCATGGAGATCGCCGGCGAAGGCGCGCTCCTTGCCCTGCTGGAAAAGACCCGGCGGCGGCTCGAAGCGGAAGGGCTGTTCGCGCCGGAACGCAAGCGGCCGCTCCCCTTCATCCCGCGAACCATCGGCGTGGTGACGTCACCCACCGGGGCGGTGATCCGCGACATTTTGCACCGGCTGGCGGACCGCTTTCCCAGCCATGTGCTGGTCTGGCCGGTGCTGGTGCAGGGGCAGGGCGCGGCGGAGCAGGTGGCGGCGGCAGTGCGCGGTTTCGGCGCCATGCCCGTGGGCGAACGGCCCGACCTGCTGATCGTGGCGCGCGGCGGCGGTTCGATCGAGGACCTGTGGGCCTTCAATGAGGAAGTCGTTGTGCGCGCGGTCGCCGAATCGCCCATCCCCGTGATCAGTGCGGTGGGGCATGAGACCGACACGACTTTGTGCGACTATGCGGCGGATCGCCGTGCGCCCACGCCCACGGCGGCGGCGGAAATGGCGGTGCCGGTGCGCGCCGAACTCGCCAACACGCTCGGCGATCTCGGCCTGCGCCAGCGCAAGACCGCGCTCAGGCCGGTACAGCTGGGCAGAGAGCGGCTGGATGCGCGCGCGCAGCGCCTGCCCAGGCCCGAACAATTGCTGCAAGCCCAGGCGCAGAGGCTGGACGATCTGGCCGAACGTTTGCGGCGCGGGCTGGTGGACCGGGCGGCGGAAGGGCGCGAGAAGCTCGCCCAATTGCGCCTCAACCGCTCCATGCTCGATCGCAATGTGCGCGATGGACGCATGCGACTGGAAGGGATTCGCCTTTCGCCCACCCTCGTCACCCGTCCGATTGCCGAACGGCACAGCAGGCTCGGCGCGCTGGCAAGGCTCGCCGAGCAGCTCCATCCGGAAAAGCCGCTCGCGCGCGGATATGCCATGGTGCTTGATATGCAGGGCAAGGCCGTCACCAGCCGTGCTTCAGCAGAGGGAAAGGCGCGGCTGGATATACGCTTTGCCGATGGCGAGCTTTCGGTGGTGCCGGCCGGGCGCAAGAAACCCTTAGCCCCAAAAACCGCACCACCCGAAACTGGCCAACCGAAATTGCTTTGAAGCCTTCCCCTTGGTAAGAACGCGCCCATGTTGATGTCATCTTCGGAAAAACCCGCCACGCTGATCTACGGCCCCAACGGGTTTCGCGTGATCAGGTCCGGCCATTTCGTGGCCTGTGCGGTAACGGGCGAAGCAATCCTGCTCGAAGAGCTGGTTTACTGGAGCGTCGAGCGGCAGGAAGCCTATGCCTCATGCGAGATTTCCACCCGCCGCGCGCTCGAGGGCTGAGTGATACGCCAGCTGCGGATCGCCGCCGCGCTGGCACTGGTGCTGCACGCAGGCGGCGCGGGGGCGCAGCCGGTCGCTTCCTCCGCACCGGCAGATACCCCCTCATCCGGATTCACATTTGCGGGAGAAGCGACGCAAGGCGGCTGGATTCGCGGCCAGGCGCCTGCCGGAACGGTGACTGCACAGCTGGGAGACCAGCAACTCGTTCTGGATGAGCAGGGCCGATTCTTCGCCGCTTTCGATCGCGATGCGGGGCCTGAGGCCGCGCTGGTCGCGGAATTGCAGGACGGCAGCACCGTCACCACCACAATCGCCGTGTCCCCGCGCGGATGGAACCTCGAGCATGTCGATGCGCCGCTGCGCCCCGGCGGCCAGTCGAGCGAGGCCTTCATGCGCCGCCGCCAGCCCGAGCTCGACCGCATCTGGGCCGCGCGCGAGCAGGTCACGGACGCCGATGGCTGGCGTCAATCCTTCGTCTGGCCGGTAACGGGGCGCATTTCGGGCCGCTTCGGGGCGCAGCGCATCTATCGCGGTGAGCCTGGCAGCTATCACACCGGGCTCGACATAGCGCCGGGTGCGGGCACTCCCTTCGTGGCCCCGGCAGACGGGGTGGTGGTCCTTGCCGCGCACGACGATTTCTCGCTCGAAGGAAAGCTCATCATCATCGACCACGGGCAGGGCCTCAACAGCGCATTCCTGCATGCGCAGCGGATCGACGTGAGCGAGGGCGACCATGTCACGCAGGGCCAGCAGATCGGCCTTGTCGGCCAGAGCGGGCGGACAAGCGGGCCGCACCTGCACTGGAGCATCAAGTGGCATAATGGCGCGCGGCTCGATCCGCTGCTGTTTCTCGGCCCCATGCCCTGAACGGGCATCTGATGCTGGCGGAAACCATTGTGCGCAACTGGCGGCGGCTGGCACTTCTTGCGCTGTTGCTGGCGCTTCTCCTTCCCGCCCAATTCCTGCGCAGCCCGCCGCGCAGCAGCGACAACCCCGGCGTCACGCTGGCACCGCTCCCGCTCCCGCAAGCCGCTGGCTGGCCGCAAGGTCTCACGCTCACCGGCCTGTGGCAGATCGGGGCGAATGACTGGCGCATGGGCGGCTGGTCGGCGCTGGTCGCGCGCGAGGACGGGCTGCTCGAAGCCTTCAGCGATCGCGGCGCGCGGACCATGCTCGATACATCGGGCGCATTCCATGCGGCCGAGATGGTCAGCCTGCCGCCGATTCCGGTGGAGCGCCGCCATATTGTCGATATCGAAGCGGCGACGATTGATCGGGCTACGGGGCAACTCTGGCTGGCGCTCGAATATCACAATGCCGTGGTGCGATTCGATTCTCCCGGCGGAGTGCGCGCCATCCAACCGGAAGCGATGCGCCATTGGGGCATCAACAAGGGCGCCGAGGCCATGGCGCGGCTGGGCGATGGCCGTTTCATCCTGTTCAGGGAGGCAGGCGGCGGCTTGCTGTTTCCCGGCGATCCCGTGACGGGTGGCGACCCCTTGCCTTTCCGCTTCGACCCGCCCGAGGGTTTCCAGCCAAGCGATGCCACACTGCTTCCCGATGGCCGCCTGCTGATCTTGCTGCGAAGGCTGGAGCTGACCTTTCCGCCATTCGACATCATGCTGGCTATTGCCGATCCGGCGAATATCGTGGCTGATGAAACGCTCGAGATGGAACCGCTCGCGAATCTTGTCCCAGGCCTGCCGCGCGAGAATTACGAGGGGCTGGCGGTAACGCCTGCCGCCGACGGTTCGCTCGACATCTGGCTGGTCAGCGATGACAATATGGCAGCGTTCCAGCGCAGCCTGCTGGCGCGGCTCAACTGGAAACCCGAACCCTAGGCAAAGCAAAGGGGCGCCCGGATCGAACCGGACGCCCCTTTCGCGTTTACAAAGCCCTTCAGGCTCAGGCGGCGGTGAGAGCCTTCTTCAGCTCGCGCTTTACCTTCAGCGCACCGGAAGAAAGCTTGGTATCGCTGGTCTTCAGCAGCCAGTTGTCGAGGCCGCCATTGTGCTCGACCGAGCGCAGGCCATGCGTGGAAACGCGGAACTTGAAGCTGCGATCCAGCTTCTCGCTGATCAGCGTGACGTTCTGCAGATTGGGCAGGAAGACCTTCTTGGTCTTGTTGTTGGCGTGGCTCACGTTGTGGCCAACCTGGCGGCCCTTGCCGGTAAGTTCGCAAATGCGCGACATGGCGAAAACTCTCGTTTCGAAAAGTGAATCGGTATCAGCTAATGCTGGAAGAAGGCGCGCGCATACAGGCGGTGTGCGGCCTCGTCAAGCAATAGGGGCCTCAAATCTGGCGCAGACCTCCCGCCCCGCCTCCCCGCCGGGCCACCAAATACTACTGGTAATGTTGGTGGCCGGGCGGGGAGGCGGGGCGGCAAGGGCATGGGTTCACGCGAGTGAACCCCTCCAGAGAGCGCCAGAAACCTCCCATTGCCGCCGGTCGAGAGAGAGTCTAGCGAGAATCGCATGACCCGCTGGCCGCTTCCCCATGCCATGCAAGTGGCGCTCGACCATGCCCGCAAGGCTGCCGAAGCGGGCGAAGTGCCCGTGGGCGCGGCGGTGGTGAAGGACGGGGAAGTGATCGCCGCGGCAGCCAACCGCACGCGCACCGATGCCGACCCGACAGGCCATGCGGAAATCGTCGCCCTGCGCGAGGCAGCGCGCGTGCTTGGCTCCGAACGCCTCACCGGCTGCCAGCTCTATGTCACGCTCGAACCCTGCCCCATGTGTGCCGGCGCAATCAGCCACGCCCGCATCGCCCGCCTCACCTATGGCGCGAGCGACCCCAAAGGCGGCGCGGTCGAACACGGCGCGCGCGTATTCGAGCAGGAACAATGTTTGCACGCGCCGGAAGTGGTGGCGGGCGTGGGAGAGAGCGAGGCAGCGGAATTGCTCAAGGCGTTCTTTGCGGAGCGGCGCTGAGGGAATGTCCGCTAACGACCCAATTGCTGACATTGGCACACTTGCGCTAATCGTTGAAAGCCAAGCGACCAAACCAGAGGGCCGCAACATGAAGAAGCTATTGCCCTTTTGCTTACTGGCCACCTCCCTCGTATCAGGCTGCGGCAACAAAACCGCGTCTCCACGTTTTGAAAGTGTGCCCGCCGACTTCTCCATCGCAGAGGATGTCATAGCAAGGTTCGCGGCCGATCCAGACATGCCCTCCCCCAAAGAAGATGCTGTCGTTTATTGGTTCCCGACCAAGGAATAAAATTGCTTCTTCGTGGAATTCGATCCTCACTATACGGTCATTTACGAGGACCTTCCCGGGTATCCTCTCTATTGTTACGAAAGAGAAACCGATCAATTTGTCATGCAGATTTGATAGCAACATATTGAGACGCGTCTGGTGACCTTTACGAAGGCGCAGGAGCGAATGACCGCTTTCCACCTATTTACCCCGCTCCTCACCTCAGCCATCATTCACAGCTAATCCTCCCGTCGCGTCAGACCTCCTTGTGCCCGCCTGCCTCCCTGCGCTACTCCACCTGCTAGATAAGGAGACCATATCGTGCCCAAGCGCCTGCTGATCCTCGCAATTCCGCTCATCGCCGCCGCTTGCGTAACCGATGGCGGCGCGAATACTCTCTCGGGAGCTGCAGCCGAGGGCAGGGTCTTTGCGCAGGAAAACTGTGCCAGCTGTCACGCCATTGATGATGGCGTATCGCCCAATCCGGACGCCCCGAGCCTTCGCCGTGCCGCGCACCGCTTGCCGGACTGGATGGTGGCGGGGTCACTCGAGCGTGGCGTGCAGATCGGCCATACGACCCAGATGCCGGTCTTCGTCTTCGAAGAAGGTGACGTTGAAAACCTGCTCGCCTACTTCGAGGTGCTCAAGCAAGAGGATTGAACGGTCGGCCTCACACCAGCGTGAAATCGAGCCTTGCCACGCGGTAGGGCCGGTCAATCACATCACCATTGGGCGCCGTACCTGCGGCATGTTCGACGAAATCGACCAGCAATCCGTCGCGCGCGCCGAATACGGGGTCGCTTTCGAGGCGCGTCGACAGGCGGTCGAAGATATGCG
>JAHEBH010000035.1 GCA_024642335.1 Erythrobacter sp. | reverse complement strand
GAAATCGCGATCATGGAACACAGTGCGCACATGACCATGGTTGACGAACCGGAGGCTTATGCGGAGGTTGTCGGCGATTTCCTCAAGCGGGTGGATGGCGCGGACTGATCTTGCCATGCGAACGTCCGCAACTGGGTGGCAAGCGGACGTAATCGCCTTTGCCTCAAATCTTGCTCCGAGCCGACGAAGGCCCTCGGGTGACGGCAAAGCGGAAGTATGAGATATTAGCCGAACATTGTGAGTCGTGGGTCGCAACTTTTAACCGATGTAACGGTAGAGGAGAGAGCGATGAAGAAGTTCACAATTGTATTAGCTGCTGCAGTCCTGATGATGGGTACGTCTGCCTCCGCAGGCGAAATTACAGGCAATGGCAAATGGGTTATTGCGCCTTCAGTTGCTTCGTCGGAGTGCAGCTATTCTGGCCGCAATGATACACCTGATGACGCAATGGGTTTCACCCAGACTTTCGCATCGTTCTGGAAGGCGTTCATTGGAATGGTCATTCCCTCGGCCCCGTTCCACCCAGGCACGTCCTGCAACGGAAGCTAGTAGTTCTTGGGCGGACAGCTTGCGCGGTCCGCCCAACACTCGATAGCAATGGAATTGCAGCGATCTGCAGTTCCATTGTTGTCACGGTTGTCTAATTGCTTCCTACACTGGCGATCCAACGTCCGCTTTTGGGTCGTTAGCTGATAGTCCGCTTTTATCTCACAGGTGTAAATAGCTGCCTGTCTGCTTTCGGGCGACTATAAGCCTGGTCGCAATGTCTGGAATTGGGTGGAAAGCGGACCTAGGCTAAGATCACGATCGCGGCAGAGATTGCCACAACGATGGTACCCAAGATTGTCCATTCTTTAGCGAGCCTACTTCGCATTTTGGACTGGAGCATTCGCTGCTTGTCAGCACGTTGTTCATCTGTGAGGTCTAGATCAAAATAGGCGCGATAGTCGGGGTGAGCGCTAAATAGTTCCTCGAAGCTTGGTTCGTAGATGCCCACAATGTGGAGTTCGATTTCGTCCAGTGTGGGGAAGTCTAGGATTAATATAGCGTGGCTTCTGAGCTCGCTTCCATCAGGTAAGAAGATCCGAAGGATGTCGCTACGATCAGCAACGTACTCGCCGTCAATCTCATTAGCATGGCGTTTGGCCTCATAGCCGGAAGATGGCGTGAAAGTAGCAATGGCAACACACATCGGAGGGTCGAGCGCCCTAATATTTGCGCTGCCAATCGGCGTGTCTGCTTCGAATACCTTTACCTGCATTTCAACAATATCAGGCAAAAGGCTAATGTCCGCAATTGGGTCGTTAGCGGACATTAGTAGAGCCGTCTTACTGATACAGGTTCAAGGCGTAATCAGGATCGCATCCACCGGGATAGCTATGCTCGCCTGAGACGTAAGCGCATCGTTCGAGAGGTTGGCAATCGCTGCGTCCGGGCCGGTGACCTGCAACTGGTCTGCCGAACTTGAGAAGGTCACCTCACTGCCGTCCATCGTCAGCATCACGACCTCGCCATCGGGCGATGCGGCGATGGCCGCCGCCAGATCGTCGGGCGTGACATAGCCAGGCAGCATATGCTGGCGTAGCAGTGCCGCGAGCGCGGGCAGGGCCTCTTCCTGCTCGAACAATTCGTCCGATCCCTCGATCCGGGCGAAAGCTGAATCGGTAGGGGCAAGCAGCGTGTAACTGGCTTCGCCCGCGAAGATGCCGTCAAGGCCGGTCAGTTCCAGCGCGCGAGCCGATTGCGTCAAGCCGTCGGTCGAAGCGAGTGCCACGGGGATAGATTCAAACGTCTGATCTGCGGGCGCCTCGTCACTCCCGGAACAGGCCGACAGCGCCAGCAGGATCGAAGCGACAGAAACGGATAGCCTGCGAATTTGCATGATGAAGTTCCTTCGGCTCTTTGGCGTGGCGTTCAGAGCAGCAGCTCAATCGCCGCCTGGACAAGGCGTGTCTCGGGATCGAGCTGGTACACATAGCCATCGCTGTAGCGATAGGCGGCGTTTGGCCCGTCTGCATATTGCGAGCGATAGGCATAGGGCACGTTGTACGCATCGTAACCGCGCGGCATTTGTTGGCCGACGGCAATGTCCTGTCCGGTCAACAATGCGGCGATCGAGGCGATGGCCTGCGTTTCCGGATCCATGCGATAGACGGCGTTGCCATAGCTGCGATAACTGTCGCCATAGCCGTAATAGCGGCGGCGATAATCCGGCTCGTCATTATACCTCTGTCCCTCTGGCCAGCGATTGCCGATGCGCAACGCACCGCCCAGCAGGGGATCGTATCCGAGAATCCGACCACCTGTGCCCATCCGCAGCAGATAGCCGTCAAGGATACGGAACGGATCATCGGAGCGATGGCCGTAGAAGCCGCCGCGTTGCCACAGCGATTGCCGCGCCTGTCCGGGAGGCTGGCAGCCATTGTATTTCTTGGCCAGGCCCGGCGGGCAACCATTAATCAGGCCGCGACCGGGGCGATCACCATAGCCGAGACGGAAGTCTCCATCGCGCCGATCCCGATCCCTGAGCAAGCGGTCCACATCGCGGTCCAGCGGGCGGTTGCCCCTCTGCGCATTCTGGGCGTTGCCATTGCCATTGCCGGCATTGCCTTGGCCCGGTACCTGTCCCTGACCCCTGTTGTTCCCCTGGCCCTGGGCATTGCTCCTCCCGGGGTTTGCCGACTGGCCGCTAGAAGCCTGTCGGTTGCCCTGATTGCCGGCGTTGGACCGGCCCTGTCCTTGGCCTGCACTCTCGTTCCCACGGTTCTGGCCATTGCCAGCGTTGGGGCCACCGCGGGCCTGTCCGCCGCCATTGCCCTGACCCTGCACGGTCCTGTCGGGGCCTTGCCCCCTGTTCTGGCTGTTGCCTTGCGCCACAGCCTGTCCTGCCAGGGCGACCAGAGCGATGCTTGCTGCAAGATATCCGAGCTTCATCGAGACTTCTCCATTTCCCAATCGCAATGATACGACATTCTGCCAGTCGATGCCAATTCCTTCATTCGATCGGTGAATCCCGTTTGCCTGTGAAAAATTCCTCCCTTTACCAGAACGAAAGCACGCTCGGACACGTGAGTTAAAGGACGGCTAACCACGCAAGCTAAATCAAATTCTGAGAAAACCGCACCTGCGATAAAGCAAGACTAACGGGTTGCGACATGCTGGAATGGACAAATCTCAGGATTGCCCTGGCGATAGGGGCAGCATGGCTGGCCTGCGCCGCCATATTCATGTCCGCTTCGCAAATCGGCGGTTCGGTGATCCTGCTCTGGGTTCCCAACGGCATCTGGATCGGCGCCCTGTTCCTGCTCGATTACCGTCGCTGGCCGCTGGCCAATCTTGTGCTTTATGCGGCCGCAGTGGCGCTCAACCTATTTGTCGGAATGCCGCCGGTCATGGCCATCGGCATTGCCGCTTCCAATCTTGTCGAAGGGCTGGTTGCTGCTGCGCTGGCCAAGAAGATCGCTCGGCGCAAGCGGCTCGAAGTGCTGTCGCTTACCGACATGATGAAGTTTACCGGCGCGGCATTCCTGGGGGCACTTGCCAGCGGGCTGGTCGCACTGATCGTCCGGCCCGACGACGTCACCTTGCTGACATTCGGCTGGTGGGTCGCCTCGGTCATGCTCGGCACGCTGATCGTGACGCCGCTGGTGCTTTACGCCTGGCGCCGTATCAATGCGCCGCGGGCGACCCGCTCGGGCCATTGGGCTCCCGAACGATCGGGCAGCCTGTGGCTGATTACCTTGATCCTGTTCGCGGCATCGCTGGTGGTCTTGAAACAGACAAGTTTGAATCTGCTCTTCGTGCCCATGGCCATCACCATGTACGCTGTCGTCCGCCACGGCCATATCGGCGCATCGGCGGGCGTGCTGGCCTTTGCCATTGCTGCGGCGGTGGTCAGTTTTGGCGGAGAACCGCCTGCGGCCTTCCTCCATCTCGATCCCTATTCCACCGGCTTCCTGCTGCAGATATACATGCTCGTCCTGGTGGGCAGCTCAATGCCTCTTGCCGGTCTGCTGACATCCTACGACCTGCTGGCGCAACGCATGTCGCGCCGGAACCAGCATTTGCGGCGCAATTTGAACCTGCTGAGCATGGCCGAGAAACTCGCAGGCATCGGTCGCTGGCAATACCATCCGCGGACCGGCCGCGAAGAATGGTCGCATGAACTTGTCGCGATCGTGGGCCAGCCGCAGCCAGGCTCGGGGGCAAGACTGCCGCAACGCTTTTCCGACCTCGATGCTCTCAACTTCTACGATGAGCTGGAAGGGCACCGGGAAACGCGCGAGCAGTTCGATATTCGCTTCGATCTCGATGCCCCCGGTTTTCCGCACAAGACCCTGGCCATGTGTGCGATGAACGAATTTGATACCGACGGTACGCTGCTCAGAACCGTGGGTGTGGTTCGCGACGTGACAGAGGACATAGAAGTGGTCCGCTCGCTCAGTGCCCAGCGGACGAAGGCCGTGAAGGAAGCCGCGCAGGCAAGGAAAATGGCGCTGACCGACGAATTGACCGGCCTGCCCAACCGCCGCTGCACCATGAACGAGCTCAATTTGTGCGTCGCACGTGCCATCGCCACAGGTGAAAACCTCTCCGTGGTGATGTTCGATATCGACCACTTCAAGATGATCAATGACACGCATGGTCACCACATTGGCGATGCCGTCCTGAAGCGCCTGTC
Organism: Erythrobacter sp.; assembly: GCA_024642335.1. Taxonomy (GTDB): domain Bacteria; phylum Pseudomonadota; class Alphaproteobacteria; order Sphingomonadales; family Sphingomonadaceae; genus Alteraurantiacibacter. The sequence continues at coordinate 22,321 of JAHEBH010000035.1, read as the reverse complement.
CGACCTGGCGCGCCTGCGCGCCCGCGAGCGCGACCTGATCGGCCGCACCGGTGGCGAGGAATTCGTCTGGATCCTGCCCGATACTTACAGCTTTACTGCCTTTTGTGCGGCGGATCGCCTGCGCGAATTGGTGGCAGAAGAAAGCGGCGGCACGCTGCCCGCGATCACGATCTCTGCCGGGGTTGCCTGCTGGACCAAGGGCGATGATACCCAATCCCTGCTCGAAAGAGCGGACCGTGCGCTGTATGAGGCCAAGGAATTCGGCCGCGACCGGGTGCGCCGGGCGGCCTAGCCTTCCGCCAGGAATTTCCGCAACAGTTTCTCGCTTCCCGCCGGATCGTCGCGGTAGCTGCCGTGGCCGCAGTCCATGAAGACTTCCAACCTCGCATTGCTGCCGATGGCCTGGGCCAGTTCCTCGCCGCAAATCACCGGCGTGATCGGGTCCTGCCCGCAGGCGATCACCAGCGTGGGGCAGGTGATGACCGGCAGGGCGGGGCGCAAATCCATGTGCTTGAGCTCGTTCTCGAAGAAATGGACCGTCACCTCGCGCTTGCGGATGGCGCGCTGGAATGCCGCTGCTGCGTCAGGGTCTGGGTCGGGATTGTAAAGTGGCAGGCAGACTTGCTCGTAAGCCTCAAAAGCGTCCTCGCTTGTCTCCTCCCAGTTACGCAGCGCAACTGCACGTGCTTCCTTCCCGCCTAGCTTCTCGAAGATATCCAGCGTCACGTCATAACGCATGCGCGCGGCGGTGGAGGAGAGGATGAGCTTCGAGGGCCCGTCAGGATGGCGCGCGCCGTAATGCATCGCCACCATGCCGCCAAAGCTCTGTCCGAAGACGACCGGCTTTTCGATCCCCAGCGCTGCACAGATATCGGCGATATCGTCAGCCCAGCGATCGAGATGCATATCCGCAAACTCGCCGGTCGAGCGGCCATTGCCGCGATGGTCGAGATAGATCACCTGGTGCGTATCGGCAAAGCGATCAAAATATGGACGCAGCGTGGTGTGGTCGAAGCCCGGCCCGCCGTGGAGGCAGAGGAGTGCGGGGCGCTGTTCCATGCCTTCGCTTCCCGGGGCCAGCGACGATCCCGCCACATCGAAGAAGATCCGCGCGCGGTCGAGATCGAGATACATGAAAGCTACTCCGTAGGTGCCACGGTCCGTCGACCAGCCAGATCCCTAAAAGGTGTTGCGGTTTGCGCGGTGCCGAATATCTCGAACAGCAAGTCATGAAGCGCGCGTGCCTCAAGCGACCAGTCGTGGGATGCTTCGGGCGTTACCATGTCGAAATTGGGGCCGGTCACCACGAGCAATTCGGGCCCGCCGTTGGTAACTGTGATTACATCATTCTTGGGATGCATTTCGAGGCCGGCGGCGGCTGCGAGGCGATAGGCCGCGCGCAGTCGCGCCAGATCGCCGTCGGGCAAGATGCCATCCTGTACACGCCGGCTGCCATCCGGGCTGGAACATCCGGGCCTTTGGTTACGCGGGACAAGCACATAACGGCTGGTCCAAAGGTCCAGCATGACAGCGCCGCCAGGACACCACTCGTTCTTGGCAATCACGGCATAGACCGTTGCTGCATCCCATCCAGGCTGGCTCCACTCCGGCCACTCCGGCTCGGCTGGATCCTCGGTCGGCTGGGACAGGGCGGGAACCGACAAGAGCAGCAGGGTAGCGCAGAAAGTCGGTCGCCACATTCGGATCAATCCTTCTCCGGCAGCAAGACCCCGCCCGTTTCCATGCCGCGCACGCTCTCGCGGAAATTGGCGAGATAGCCGGTCGCCTCGATCCTGTATCCCGGGCCCTCGCGCGTGGCGAGTTCCTCAGCGGTAAGGTCGACATCAATAGAGCGGTTGGTGACCGAGATGGTCACGATATCGCCATCCTTCACCTTGCCAATCGGGCCGCCCGTTGCGGCCTCAGGGGAAACTTCAGCCACAGTCAGGCCCTTGAGGCACAGGCCGGAGAGCTGCCCATCGGTGACGAAGGCGGTGGTTTTGGCCAGGCCTGATGCGTCGAGTGCGAAGAGCACCAGCGAGGCGCCGCCACCCATGGCGGGTGCTCCCTTCAGGCCCTGGTTGCGCGCGATCACCACATCGCCTGCCACCACCTTGCCATCCTCGATCGCCTGAAGGCATTCCATCGAGCTTTCATAGACCTTGGCAGGCCCGGAGAATTCCTCCGGCCGCGAGCCGTCGCGGATACCGAGGCGCACCACAGCCGTATCGGCAAAATTGCCCTTCAGGATGGCGATGGCGGGACCGGGGCCGACCGGATTGTCGAGCGGGCGGATCACGTCGGGACCGGGGATTTCCCAGCCTTCGAGGTTTTCGGCGAGAGTCTTGCCGGTGCAGGTCAGCGCATTGCCATCGATGCGCGGTAGCAGGCGTTTGAGGATCGCGCGCGCGGCGCCGGCATCCTCGAACTGTTCGATCCGCACATTGCCCGTGGGCCGCACGGCGCAGAGGACCGGAACATCGCTCATCTCTTCCCACATGGCGAAGATATCGAGCCCGTTCTCCGCCTCGATGGCGGTGGCCTGCAGATGCTTGATGGCGTTAATGGAGCCGCTGACGCCGAGCACGGTGGCGATGGCGTTGCGGAAGGCGCCTTCGGTGAGGATATCGCGCGGCAACAATTGCTCGTCCACCATCTCGACGATGCGGCGCGCGGCGGCGCGGGCATTGTCCTGCATCTTGGGGGAATTGGCGCGCACGGGCGCGTGGCCGGGCAGGGCCATGCCCAGCGCCTCGACCACCGAATGCATGGTATTGGCCGTGGCCATGCCGGCGCAGACGCCGGGCCCCATGATGGCGTTCTCCGCCATATCGGCGACGGGGAACTTGGGCTTCTTGCCGAAACGCTCGCCTACCTGGCCTGACCAGACGTCCTCCACATCCACCGGCTCGCCATCGATCTCGCCTGCAGGCTGGTATCCGCCGATGACGAGGATGGTGGGGATGTTGAGCCGCGCAGCGGCCATCAGGTGCCCGGGCGGCGTCTTGTCGCAAGAGGTCAGGCAGATCATGCCGTCGAGCAGGGCGGCCTCGACCTGTACCTCGATATCATTGGCGATGATGTCCCGCCCTGCGAGGATGTAGGAGCCTTGCTTGCCCGCACCGGTAATGAAGTCCGACGGGGCGGCGGTGCGCACTTCGAATGGAACGCCGCCAGCCTTGCGGATTTCCTCTTTCACGATCCTGGCGATGCCATCGAGGTGGGCATAGCAGATCGCCAGTTCGCTGGAGGAGTTGACCACCGCGATCTTGGGCTTGAGCATGTCCTCCGCCGAAAGGCCCAAAGCCCTCCAATTGGCACGGCGACCGGGGGAATTGGCGGCAAGACTGCGCAGTTTGGTCATCAAGAAATCCTGTCAGGCGGGTTTGGGAGCGGCGGACTGGCCATCATCCCGCATGCCACGGGCAAACCAGGCGAGCAGCAGAATGCTGATCGCGATACCCGCCAGGCAATAGGCGGTGAACACATAGCCGTCCATCGCGCCGCCCTGTCCCTGCAGGAAGCCCATGGCAGAGCCGACATTGGGTGCAGCCACAGCGGCGAATTTAGCCATGAAGCTGGCCCATCCGCCGCCCGTCGAACGGACCGCGCTGGGGTAATAGATGCTGGTGATGGAAATTACCGCCGCATGGCCAGCGCCCACCAGCGTGGCGCCAATCAATAGGATCGGCACCAGCATCGGACCGCCCAGCACATAGCCAAGGCCGACCATCAGAGTGAAGGGCAGCGCCACCAGCGGAGCAAAGGCGATCCAGCCGGGGCCGCGCTTTTCGGTAAGCGCCAGCAGGACCACCCCGCCGATCGCACCAAGGATGCCCGAAGCTGCCCCCAGCCATGCCGCGTCGGTCCGCGCCATGCCCAGGTTCTCCATGAAGATCACGCCGTAGGAGCTCTTCAGATAGATCGCGAAACTGGAGAAGAAATAGGCCGCCCAGATCAGCGGGGTCACGATCAGCATCGCCCCCACGAAGAGTTCGTGCAGCTTGCGGATCGGGTTGGCGCTGTCGGTGGTCTTGCGTTCGTCCGACAGTTCGAAGGCGGAATAGCTGCCAACGCCTGCGTCTGGCGAGAAGCGCGCGAGTGCCGGGGCGATCCGTTCAGCAGGCTTGCCCTTGGCCACCATCCAGCGGGTGCTTTCCGGCAGGGTGAGCATCAGGATCAGTGCAAAGGCGCCGGTCATCGCTCCGCACACCCAGAAGATGCCCTGCCAGCCCAGCGCCGGCGCAACCCAGTTGGCGATTGGCGCGGCAGAAGCGCCGCCAAAGGAGAAGCCCATCATGATGATGGTCACGCTGGTGGCGCGCATCGACTTGGGCATGGATTCGATGCTCAGCGCCCAGACAGGCGCCAGTAGGCCGCCAATGGCAAGGCCCGAGATGAAGCGCAGCACGATCAATTGTTCGGGCGATCCGGCAAAGCCGACCAGCGCTGTCATCACCGCGCTGCCGATGGTGCACCAGATGATCACCGGCCGTCGCCCGAAAATATCGCCAAGATAGGAACCGACCAGTGATCCGATCATCTGCCCCAGGAATGCTGCCGAACTGACATAGCCGGTCATCGTATCGTCGATGCCCATGTCGTCACGGATATAGGGCAGGGCATAGGTCAGGGCGGAGAAGTCCTGCCCGTCGAAAAAGGTCACCAGGCTGCACAGTACCAGCAGTTGCAGGTGATAGCGGTTGAATTTCAGCCCTTGCAGAAATTCCGCAACGTCGAGCGTCTTGCCCGCTGCACTAGCCATGGATGATCCTCATTCCCACCAACCCATATTGCACCATGATTAGGCGCAGATCGGCCCGTTATCTAGGCCTGATTTCGAGGGTATTAACATGCTAGGTAGCGTGCGTGTAGCCCCAGTCCAGACTTCTCAGATATCGATCCAGTGAATCGGCCTGTGCGAAACCCTGCGCCAGCATGAAGGGCACTTCCGTTGTCAGGCGATATCCGCCTTCCGGAACGGTTTGCAGCAAATGCTCGCAACCTGCCTCTGCCAGCTTGCTGCGCAGGCGCGAGACGTGCACCTCGACGCTGTTTGTTCCAGGCTCGTGGTTGATCCTCCAGACATCCTGCAACAGCTGCGCGCGCGTCACCCGCTCGCCGGAAGCATCGGCCAGACGCCACAGGACCCCGAATTCGCGCGGGTGCAGGCGAAGCCAGCGATTACCCTTGCGCGCGTCGCGATGGAACAGGTCCAGCGTGATCGGACCCAGCACTCGCCAGCGGGGCAACATGCCGAACATTTCGTCCACACGGCTTGCCCGAACGGCCAGCTCGCGCAGATTGGTTGATGCCGAAAGGGCCTCCGCACAACCGATGGAAAGCAGGCGCGCCCGCTCTGACGGCTCCTCCACCCCGAGCAGTATCAGCCGCCATGCCGGACGATCGGCCTCCGCCAGACCGAGGCGATCGGCCGGTCCCAATTCGCGTACGTCGCATAGCAGCACATGCTTGCACTCGGCGCGGCAACCGTTCTGGCCCTTGCAAAGATGCCAGTCGGCGCAGCGCAAATCCCATTGCACAGGCGGCTCGCTATCGTGGGCAATCCAGCCGAAATGCTTCACATAGGGCCCCCTCGTATCGGTTGCCTATGCAAAGCGGATTGGAAGCGGATGCAAGTCCGTATTTCTCACAATCTTGCAGGATTTTGCCCCGATCGGATCGACCGGGGCGCTCCATTCAGGCAGCCGATGTATTGACGCCCATGCTCTGCAGATAGCGCTTCACATTGCGGGCTGCCTGGCGCAGGCGTTGTTCGTTCTCGACCATGCCGATGCGCACGAAACCTTCGCCTTCCTCGCCATAGCCCACGCCCGGGGCAACCGCGAGGTCGGCATGGGTGAGCAGCTGCTTGGCGAATTCCATGCTGCCCATGTCCTTGAGCGCGGGCGGCAAGGGCGCCCAGGCAAACATGGAAGCAGGCGGAGCGGGGATTTCCCACCCGGCGCGGCCGAAGGCTTCGACCAGGACGTCGCGCCGTTTGTGGTACATCAGACGGGTCTTTTCGACATAGTCCTGCGGGCCGTTGAGTGCGGCGACGGCAGCGGCCTGGATCGGCGTGAATGCCCCGTAATCGATATAGGATTTCACCCGCGTAAGTGCCGCGATCAGCGTCTTGTTGCCCACCGCGAAACCGATGCGCCAGCCGGCCATGCCATAGGTCTTGGACAGGCTGGTGAATTCCACCGCCACATCCTTTGCTCCCGGCACCTGCAGGATCGAAGGCGTCGGCTTCCCGTCATAATAAAGTTCGGAATAGGCAAGGTCGGACAGGATCCACACCTTGTGGAATTTTGCCCAGTCGACCAGCTTCTTGTAGAATTCGAGGTCCACCACTTCCGCCGTCGGGTTCGACGGGAAGTTCACCACCAGGATCGTCGGGCGCGGAACGGTGAAGTTCATCGCCGCTTCCAGCTCTTCCCAATAATGCTTGTCCGGCGTGGTCGGAACCGAGCGGATCGATGCCCCGGCAATGATGAAGCCGAAGGTGTGGATTGGATAGGAAGGGTTGGGCGCCATGATCGTGTCGCCCGGCGCGGTGATCGCAGTGGCGAGGCTGGCAAGACCTTCCTTCGATCCCAGCGTAACGACCACTTCTCTTTCCGGGTCGAGTTCCACCCCGAAGCGGCGCTGGTAATAATTGGCCTGGGCCTTGCGCAGGCCGGGAATGCCCTTGGACTGCGAATAGCCGTGTGCGTCGGGCTTCTGTGCCACTTCGCACAGCTTGTCGATCACGTGCTGCGGCGGCGGCTGGTCGGGATTGCCCATCCCCAGATCGATGATGTCCCGGCCTTCCGCACGCGCGGCCGCTCGCATCGCGTTGACTTCGGCGATGACATAGGGCGGCAGTCGCTTGATGCGGTAGAATTCGGTGTCCATCTTCTCTTTTCGTTTTCACAGGGTTGGTTCGGCATGCGCCGCGCAAAGTGTGGCCGAATCCGCAGCTTTGCGCAACGCAAGCCTGCTTAGCCGATCAGATTGTCTCCCAAATCACATTTTTGTGATTATAGATGGGGCATGGCGAAAAAGAGCGATGCTGGCGAAAACGCCGCCGATATCTTCACCGAAATGCTGAGGATTCAGGGTGAAGCGGCGCGGCAGGTGATGCAGGCCTTCGCGCCGCAGGCGGTCGATTCCCTTCCCGGCGACAAGGAAATTCAGGCGCTGGGCAAGTCGGTGGTCGATTTCCAGGAAAATATGTTCCGCTTGAGTGGCGGAGACAGGAATGAGGGACAGGCACTTGCGCCGCTCATGGCCGATCCCGGCCAGTGGCTCGCCATGATGCAGGCCTGGTACGAGCAGGTGCCCGCGCTCGATCCCGGGCAACAGCAGAAGATCTGGGAGGAAGGTGCCGAGCTTTGGGAGCGAATTCTCGAGCACTTCTCCCGTGATGGAGAAGAGGCGGATTCGGCGGGCGACGAAAAGCATTTTCCGCGCAAGGACCGCCGCTTTGCCGACCCGGCCTGGCGCGAACAGCCCGTCTTCGCACTGATCCACCAGACCTACCTCCTGCTCGCGGAGCGGATCGCCGAGGCAGTGGACAAGGTTGAAGGCCTGGGTGAGGAGGACCGCGAGCAGCTGCGTTTTGCCACGCAAGGCGTGATCGACGCGATGAGCCCTGCCAACTTCCCCATGATGAACCCGGTCGTTCTCGAACGCACGATCGAGAGTCATGGCGAGAATCTGGTGAAGGGCATGGAACGTCTGGCGAGCGACCTCGAAAAGGGTCAACTGACCCATACCGACACCAGCAAGTTCGTGCTGGGAGAGAATGTCGCGGCGACACCGGGCAAGGTGATCTACGAGACCGAACTGTTCCAGATCATCCAGTACTCGCCTTCGACCGCCGAGGTGCTGGAAGTGCCGCTGCTGATCTTCCCGCCATGGATCAACCGCTTCTATATCCTCGATCTCAATCCCAAGAAGAGCTTCGTCAAATGGGCGGTGGAGCAGGGGCTGACCGTGCTGCTGGTCTCGTGGCGATCGGCCGACGAGAGCATGGCCCATATCGGCTGGGACGATTACGTAAGGGCGCAGATCGAGGCGATTGGCGTGGTGCGCGAGCGGCTGAAAGTGCCCGCGGTCCACACGCTTGGCTATTGTGTCGCGGGCACGACGCTGGCGGCAACCCTGGCGGTGCTGGCGCGGCGCGGGGAAGCGGACAAGGTGGCCTCTGCCACCTTCCTCACAGCACAGGTCGATTTCGAGCGCGCGGGCGAATTGCGGCTGTTTACGGACGATGCGATGCTCGAGCTGGTCAAACAGGCCAGCCAGGGCGGATATATGGATGGGCGCTATATGGCGGCGGCCTTCAACATGCTGCGCGGCAGCGATCTGATCTGGAACTACGTGGTCAACCACTATTTGCTGGGCGAGGACTATCCCGCCTTCGACCTGCTGTTCTGGAACGGCGATGTCACCAACCTGCCGGCCAAGTGGCACGCGGCCTATCTGAAGAACTGCTATCGCGACAATCTGCTGGTGGTGCCAGATGTGCTGGAGGCGGATGGCACGAAGATCGACCTCCACCTGGTCGAGACACCGGCCTATGTGCAGGCGGGGCGGGAAGACCATATTGCGCCCCCTGAAAGTGTCTTCCGCATGCTGGAGCAGTTGAGCGGTCCGGTGCAGTTCACTCTTGCGGGCAGCGGCCACATCGCCGGAGTGGTCAACCCGCCATCCGCCAACAAGTACCAGTATTGGACCGGACCTTCAGATGCGCCCTCGCTCGAAGACTTTGTGGCCAGGTCGACGGAACACGCCGGAAGCTGGTGGCCAGACTGGTTCGCCTGGATCGAGCAACTGTCTGGCAAGACTGTAAAAGCCACCGGCGCCCGCAAGCCGGGCGGCAAGTCCAATCCTGCCATCGAGGATGCCCCGGGCCGCTACGTCCGGATGCGTTAGGAACGTTTTCCAAAAATCTATTGTGCACCGCACAAAAATAGCTTGACTTCGCACCTGCAATGCATATTTTGTGCATTGCAACAAAGACCCTGCTGGGTCACTTTTGAGGCAAGCGAGGATTTATGGCTGATCCGAAGGACAATGGTGGTGGCGCTGAACAGGCCTATGCCGATGCAGCGTCCCAGTTGAAGCTTGAACCCGCTGCGGCAACGGCAGTCAAGCCGGAACCCGCGCAGCCTGCAGCGAAAGCCGCGCCCAGCAAGGTGGATGTCAAGGACAAGACCCCGGCGAAGAAGCCTGTTCCCGTAAAGGCAAAGGCAGCTCCCAAACCGGCGCAGAAGAAAACAACTGTCGCCAGGCGCAAGCCGGCGACCCGCAGGAAACCAGTTGCGGTCGCGAAGAAACCAGCTGCGAAGATTGTCGCGGCGAAACAGGCTCCGACCGTTATCGAATTGAAGGAAATGATCATGGCTACCAAGACCAAGGATTTTACCGAAATGATGAGCAAGTCCGTGACCGAAGCCGTGGCGGAAATGCAGACCAAGGCGCAGGAAGCTTACGACAAGGGCACCAGCCTGGTTTCGGAAATGACCGAAGCGGCCAAGGGCAATGTCGAAGCGGTTGTCGAAAGCGGCAAGATCATGGCTGCCGGCGCGCAGGACCTGGGCAAGACCTATGCTGATGAAGCCAAGGCTGCCTATGAAACGCTGACCGCCGACCTGAAGGAAATGGCAGGCGTGAAGAGCCCGACCGAGCTGTTCCAGCTGCAGGGCAAGATCATGCGTCGCAACTTCGATGCTATGGTGGCCTCCTCCTCCAAGGGAACCGAGTCCGCCATGAAGCTGGCCAATGATGTCTTCGCCCCGATTTCGGCCCGCGTGAACATCGCCGTCGAGAAGATCTCGAAGGCCGCCTGAGGCTTCAGGCCAACAATTTCTCCTTGCCGGCTCTCTCCTCTCCCTTCCGGCAAGTCGATCAGCGGGCCAGGCAGTTCAACTGCCTGGCCCGTTCTTGATTCGGCGTTAAGCATGATTTTTCTGCACAACGTCTTGCGCCCCCTCGCGCCGATACGATATTCGGCCCGGCGATGAAGTTCATTCCTGACGATATGCCACTTGTGCAATCGCCGCAGGCAGCAGGCGATGCTCCTGGCAAAGGCGATGATGGTGAAGGCCAGACCGGCCTTGCCACCAAGACGCGCGCCAAGACCAAGAAGCCCAGCCAGTACAAGGTGCTGCTGCTGAATGACGATTACACGCCGATGGAATTCGTTGTCATGGTGCTCAAGCGCTTCTTCAAGATGGATCTGGAACAGGCCACGCGCGTGATGCTGCATGTCCACCAGCGCGGCGTGGGCGTGTGCGGAATCTTTCCCTATGAAGTTGCAGAGACCAAGGTGAACCAGGTGATGGATTGCGCGCGGGAGAACCAGCACCCGCTGCAATGCACGCTGGAAGAGGCCTGACGCGCCTTAGAGCACTTTCCGACCATTCTGGATCACCGTGATTGCACCAGGAAACCCGCTGGCAAGGCGCGGCGCGCAGCAGGGGCTTTACCGCCCCTGCAAGCGACGCAACGCTGTCCAGAGGGTTTCCTGGTGCAACCGCTTTGCGGCGGGCCGAAACCGCCCCATTGCAGCGTTGCTCGTCAGTCACGATGCTGCCGCATCGCTCCATCCTCGCGCCTCGCACTGGGCGGTTTCGACTCCGTCACGTTGCCCAGAATGGTCGGAAAGTGCTCTAATCACCGAACTGCCCCAGATCGGGCATGACCTTGCCTATATTCTTCGCTAAGGGTTGACGAGCTAAGCATAGGTCGCCTTCGAGAAGCCGTTTGTCGAACTTCATCACCGCCACAGACCGTTACATCTTCCGGCTTGTCCTGGTGCCGATGATTGGCGTCTTCGTGCTGGCCGCCAGCCTGCTGCTGCTGGAAAAGATGCTGCGCCTGTTCGAATTTGTTTCGACCGAAGGCGGGCCGATCAATGTCGTGTTCCAGATGCTCCTCAACCTGATCCCCGAATATGCGGGATTGGCGATCCCGCTGGGGTTGATGCTGGGCACGCTGTTCGCATTCCGCAAGTTGGCAATATCGAGCGAGCTGGACGTGATGCGCGCTGTCGGCCTGTCCTACACGCGCCTGTTGCGCGTCCCTTACCTGATGACGCTTGCCCTGATGGCGCTCAACTTTGCGATTGTCGGATACCTCCAGCCCAAGGCGCGTTTCGCCTATGAGGAGATGGAGTTCGAATTACGGTCCGGCGCACTCGGTGCTTCGATCAAGGTGGGCGAATTCAACGCGATCGAAGACCGCATGGCGCTCAGGATCGAGGAAAGCCATGATGCCGGGCGCGAACTACGCGGCATTTTTGCCCGCCTGGCAGATGACAAGGGGCAGGTGCTGTCGATCTCTGCCCGGTCCGGCAGGTTCCTCGCCAATCGGGAGGATCGCAACACCATCATCCTGCGGTTGACCGACGGCACCATCGTGCATTCGGTGCCCAATGGCACGCCGCGCGTGCTCAGCTTCAGCCAGCACGATTTGCCGATCGACCTGCCCGCGCTGGAACGCTTCCGCGCGCGGGGGGAGGATGAGCGAGAATATATCCTGCCCGAACTGCTGGAGATCGGCTGGAGTTCCGAAGCGACGCAAGAGGAACGCACCGGCAGCCTCGCCAATTTCAATTACCGGATGGTCGAAGTGGTCATGATGATCATGCTGCCTCTGTTGGCCGTGGCGCTGGCCGTGCCGCCCAAGCGTTCGACATCCGCGCTCGGCATCTTCCTTTCGATCATCATCGTGGTCGCCTATCACAAGGTCAACCAATATGGAGAAGGTGTGGCGCAACTGGGCCGGCTCGATCCGTTCCTCGCCCTTTGGGGGCCCTTTGCGGGCCTGACGCTTCTGATCGGCTGGATGTTCTATCGCATTGCCTATGTGCCCGGAGGCCAGCCGATCGGCGCGCTGGAAAGCCTCTATTCAAGGCTGGCCAAGCTGCTGAAGAAGCTGTTCCGCCGCGACAGGCGCTTTGAGGGACGTGCGGCGGCAAGAGGGGAAGACGCTCTTGCTGTTTGACTTCTTTCCTTCGCGGCGGCTGACCTTCTATCTCGCCAAGCTGTTTATCACGCGCATCCTGGCGATGCTGTTCATGCTGGTCCTGGTGCTGCTGGCGCTCGACCTGCTCGGACGAACCGGCGATATCCTGGCGCATCCCGGCAATGGCGAGGAGGAGCTGTGGAAATATGCCAGCCTGCGCGCGCCGCAGCTGATCCAGACCTTCCTCCAGCATTCCGTGCTGCTGGCCACCATTTTCACGCTGGCCGGTCTCAACCAGAATTCGGAAGTGACCGCGATGAAGGCAGCGGGCATGTCTGCGCACCAGATACTGTCCCCCTTGCTGTTGACGGCAGCCGTGGTTGCGCTGGTCAGCTTCACTTTCAACGAGCGGGTTGTCACCCGCGCCACGGCCACGCTCAAGGCGTGGCAGGATGTCGAATACGGGCCGATTCCCGAAGAGGCCGGTACGCGCAGCAATGTCTATCTCAACGATGGCAATGACGTGCTGATGGCCCGCTCCATGAGCGGGAAGGGCGCCGATACGGTGATGACGGGGGTCAGCTTCTACCACCGTGACGATGCCGGGATGATCACCCAGCAGGTAACGGGAAGCCGCGCGACATTCGCCAATCCCGGATGGCTGGTGGAAGACGCAAAGATCTTCGATGTCGCGACAACCACATCGAGCGAGGCGGAAGAGCCTGTCATGGTCGCCGCCGGGACCACGCTTGGTCAGGTAGCCTTGCGCCGGGTCGATCCGGATGCCGAAACATTGTTCCAGCTGGCAGACTCAATCACCGCCCTGAAAGCCGCCGGGCGGCGCACGTCGGAACTGGAAGGGCGCTGGTGGCACAAGATATCCGGCCCGCTCGCGGCATTGCTGATGCCCCTGCTGGGCGCGGTCGCGGGTTTCGGCCTTGCCCGATCCGGCCACCTGTTCGCCCGCGCGGTCATCGGCATGGCGCTGGGTTTTGCCTATTTCGTGGTCGAGAATGCCGCGCTCGCCATGGGCAGCTTCGGCGGATATCCGCCGTTGCTGGCGGCATGGGCGCCCTTCCTGCTGTTCTTCCTGCTCGGGGAAACGGTGCTGATCCGGACCGAGGAATAGTTCCTCAGCTGCGCTTGCCCATCGTGCTGCGCGCGATCTTCATCACCAGCGGGATCATCCCGTCATGGATAGCGCCCTGATAGGTCGATTGCTTGCCCAGATGTGCGCTGATGCGGCAGTGCGCCTCGTGCAAAGAGTGATAGGGCAGGCTGGGCAGCAAGTGATGGGTGGCGTGATAGCGCAGGCCCACTGGGGCCCAGAATGCGGCCACCGCGCTCGGCACATTTACCGAGTCCAGATATTGCGCGGTCACGGTCATCCGCTCACCGTCGTTCTCCCACAGATGCGCGACCAGCGTACGCAGCTGGTTGAAGATTGCCACCGCCGAGGCGACGGCCAGGGCCACCAGGAGCGGCTTCCAGCCCAGCCAGAAAGGTGTGGTGAGCAGGAACATGGCCCAGATGCTCGCTCCCACCTGCTGCCAAGCGAACCAGCGGCGCTGCTCCTCCGTCTCTGGCGGCCGGCGACGGAAGTCGGGGTTGATCGACAGCGAGGAGATGCGCTCCCAGGCGAATTTGCGTACCCCTGGCACAAGCAGGCCGATGGGGGCAAGGATACCCCAGCGGATCAGCAGCGCGACGGGCGCCAGCAATGCCACCAGCAGGAAGGCGGGCAGGCTCCAGGGTTTCATCAGCGCCAGCGGCAAATATTCCGGGTCTTCCGGCGTGCCATAGCGCATGCGCGAATGGTGCAGCGTGTGCACCTGTTCATACATCAGGCTGGGCGTGAGCAAGGGTATGCCGACCAGCAAGTTCCATGCCGTGCGGAAGCCGGGCAGGGCATTGCGGTGCAAATGGGTGATCTCATGGATGAACAGCAGCGCCCGGTAGAGTGCGACAAAGCTGATAACGCCGCTCAGCACTGCCAGCATGACGTCGTCGATCAATATTGCCCCGGCCAATGCGCTATAACCTACGGCAGCAGAGACCAGCATGTCCGGCCAATAGATGTCGGGCCGCGCCTCGCTGATATCGCGCGTCAGTTCGGCAGCCGCTCGCAGCATCTCCTTGTCGTCGGGGATCTGCGACTTGGGCGTCGGTGCATCACCCGCATTGGCGGGGGCAGGCTGGATGGCGGGCTGGGCGGTCATGGGAAGGTTCTTGCATCGTCTCCGGCGGGTGCGCCTTGTCATACATCAAGACAGCATGTCACTCTGGCCCGCTTGACATGATACGCAAAGCATAAGCATCAGCTAACTGCAAATGATCAGCTTGCGCAGGCAGAGGCGGTAAGATTTGTCCGATAAAATAGATATTGTGCCGGTTTCCGGCAAGAGCGAGCTCAATGCCTTTATCGATCTGAGTTATCGACTGAATGCAAATGACCCCAATTGGGTTCCGCCCTTGCGCGCAGATATGGTCGAATTGCTCACGCCGGGGAAGAACCCGTTCCACGAACATGCGCGCATGCAGCTGTTCCTGGCGAAACGTGGCGGCAAGGTGGTGGGCCGCATTTCCGCGCACATCGACGAATTGGCGCTGAAGCAGCCGGTGGAGCAGGGCATGGGTCCTGGCACCGGCAATTGGGGCATGCTGGAGGCAGAGGACGAAGCGGTCACCCATGCCCTGATCGCTGCGGCGGAAGACTGGTTGCGCGGGCAGGGCATGACCCGCGCCCTTGCGCCGATCAGCCTGTCGATCTGGGAAGAACCGGGCCTGCTTACCTATGGTCACGACCATCCGGCGATGGTGATGATGGGGCATGACAATGCCGCATACCAGGGCTGGGTGGAAAGCGCGGGCGGCTATGAAGTGGCCAAGCGGCTGTATACCTATGAGCTGGATGTATCGAATAGTTTTCCCGAACTCGTCAATCGCATCGTCGCCATGGGTGAGAAGAACAAGCGCATCACCATCCGCCCCGTGGACAAGAGCCAGTTCGCGCGCGAGGCGGCCATCTTGATCGACATCCTCAACGAGGCATGGTCGAGCAATTGGGGCTTTGTCCCCTTTACCGAGACCGAAAAGGCCTATGCCGCCAAAAAGCTCAAGCCGATCATACTGGAAGATACCAATATGATCGCCGAGCTGGACGGGGAGCCGGTGGCCTTCATGATGGCACTGCCGGACCTGAACCAGAAGCTGAAGCACATGGGCGGAAAACTCTTCCCCTTCAACTGGGCGAAACTGCTGTGGTGGCTGCGCAACCCCAGGGACGCGGATTTTCGCGTGCCGCTGATGGGGGTGGTGAAGAAATATCAGAACAGCCGCATGGCCAGCCAGCTGGCTTTCATGATGATCGAATATATCCGCCGCAATGCCGTTGGGAAACATGGTGCAAAGCGGGGGGAGGTAGGCTGGGTGCTGGAAGACAACCAGGGCATGATCGCCATCGCAGATACGATCGAGGCCAGGATGAACCGCGAATACACGATCTATTCCAAGCCGCTCTGACCGGCGGAACTCAGGAGGGAAGCATGGCCCGCTTCAAGCTCAAGATCCAGCTGATCTGTGGTGACGAGATCGCCATGGGGCCGGGCAAGGCCGACCTGCTTGAGGCAATCGGGCGGAGCGGCTCGATATCTGCTGCCGCGCGCGATCTGGGCATGAGCTATCGCCGCGCATGGCAATTGGTCGATGTGATGAACCGCTGTTTTCGCAAGAAGCTGGTCGATACGCAGCCAGGAGGTGGCAAGGCTGCGGGAGCACGGCTTACGGCAGAAGGAGAGGCAGTGCTGTCAGCCTATCGCGCATTGTCGGGGCAGGCGGAAGCAGGAGCTGATGGGGGCAACCTTGCCGAGATAGAGGCTGCGCTGCGCCAGAAACCCCTGCCCCCAGCCGTCTAGATCGCAGGAATTTCCACCCTGTCCTTGCGCCTGTGCGACAGGAAGTACCAAGCCATCGTCATGGATGCCGCGGCGCCCAGAAGATTGGCCAGCAGCTCCGCCGTGTAGACAGCGTCCGCTCCCCATACCGGCTGCATCAGCAGCGCGAAGGGCACCATCACCAGCAGCACGCGGGCGAGTGACAGGCTCAATGCCGTCGAAGCATGGTCGATGGCGTTAAAACTGCCATTGCCCATGATGAACAAGCCATAGGCGGCATAGCCCCATACCGATATTTCGAGATAGCGCATGGCTGCGGCAATGGTCGCCGGATCCTCGCTGAACATGCCCGCAAACCAGCCGCGGCCAAGGTAGAGCAGCATCGCCGCCAGCAGGCCGTAGACAACGCAGAAACCGCCGGCCTGCACCATGGCGAGGCGCGAGCGATCATATCGCTCGGCCCCCCAGTTCTGCCCCACGATAGCCCCGATCGAGCCCGACAGCGCGAGAAGGGGCACCACCGCCAGGGACTGCAGCCTTCCTCCCACGCCAAAGCCGCCTACCGCCGCCTCGCCGGTGCTGGCGAGCAGGCCGGTCATGATCGCAAGTCCCACCGGATTGATCGAATTGGTGAAGGCGGCCGGAAGCGCCACACGCAGCACGTCGCGCACCCCTTGTGCCAGATTTCCGCGTTTCAGCGCGCTCGGGTGGAAGGGAATCTCTCCCTTCTGTACGAGCCAGAAGCCCACGCCTGCGCCGATCGCCCAGCCGGCGATGGTGGCATAGGCCGCGCCCGCAATCCCGAAGCCCGGAATGCCGAAAGCGCCGTTGATCAGGATCGGATCGAGCACCCAGTTGGCCGCGGCAAAGCTTATGGAGACCACCAGGCTGCTCTTGGCTGCGCCTTGTGCACGCAATACGCCGTTCATGCCCGAAATGGTCAGCAGCAGCGGAAAGCCGAAGGCATAGGGCAGCATGTAGAGCCCGATCTGGTGCAGCAGCGCGCCATCTGCCTGGAGCAGCGTGAACAGCGGGTCATGGAACAGCGCCAGCATGCTGGCAACGACAATGCCGGTGGTAAGGCCAAGCAGTATGCCCAGGGCGGCGCAGCGGCTAGCGCGTTCCTCGTTCCCGGCGCCCAAGGCGCGGCTGACGACCGAGCTCGTGCCTGCCATCACGCCCACGCCAAGGCTGGAGAGCGCCGTAATCACGGGAAAGATGAAGCTCATCGCGGCAAGCTCGGTCGCGCCCAGCCAGCCGACGAAATAGGCATCGACCAGCCCGATCGAGACCATCGCCGTGACGCCAACGACCAGCGGCGCGGTCTGCTCCACCAGATGGCGCGCGATCGATCCGCGGGTGAGTCGTGCCTTTTCGCTCATGCAAGCGAGAGGTGGCCGAGCCTTACGGCGCGATCAAGACCTTGCACTGCGCTGTCCGCCGTTTCAGGCTTTCGAACACGTCGGGCGTGTCGGACAGGCTGATCGTATCGGTCACCAGCAGGCGCGGTTCGGCAGCCCCTTGCTCCAGTGCCGAGAGAGCTGCTTCATATTCCTGTACGGTGAAGAATGCGCTGGTGATCAGTCTCACCTGCTTGGACAGCATGGCGAAGGAGTTGAACGTGTCGGGCTTTGTGCACAGGCCCAGCAGCACGATGGTACCATCGGGGCGCACCTGCTGCACCGCCTGGTCGATCAGGCCGGGAATGCCGACGCATTCGAAAACGATATCGGCCTTGCCGCCCAGCCCTTGCCCGGCGCTTTCAACCGGGTGTTCCGGGTCGACCACAAAGGCATCGGCGCCCATGTCCAGCGCGCGCTGTTCCTGCCAGGCAGAGATGTCCTGCAGCGCGACCGTGCCTGCACCATAGCGTTTGGCCCAGAAGGCGACCGCGAGCCCGATGGGGCCTGCGCCCAGCACCAGCACCTTGTCGCCCGTCTTCATGCCGGACAGGTTCACTCCGTGCAGCGCCACTGCCAGCGGCTCGATGATCGCGCCGTCGGCGAGCGTCAGGTCGCTGGGCAGGGTGACGCACTGGTTGGGGCGGGTGACGGCATATTCTGCATAGCCGCCGCCCTGCAGGCCGAAATTCGCGCACCATTGCACTTCTCCGCGGCGGCAATACTCGCACGTGCCGCAGCTCTTGAGCGGGATCACTGAGACGAGGTCGCCTACTTTCTGGCCCGTTGTCCCCTTGCCCAGTGCCACCACTTCGCCGGCGAATTCATGACCCAGCACATCGCCATGTTTGCAGCCATAGGCGGCGTCCTCGGTCATGTGCAGGTCGCTGCCGCAAATGCCGCAGCGGCCAACCTTGACCACCAGCTCTCCCTCGCCCGGCGCGGGGTCGGCGATTTCCTCGAACGCGAGGCGTGTGTGGAGGCCCTGGAAGGTGACGGCTTTCATGAACGGAGTTTCTCCATGTTGCGGCCCGATGTGGCCTGGTTTGCGTAGCCAGCCTGCGGTCTACAGCCGACATGCCCAGCCCGGCAATCCTTCCCTTTGCGAGTCTTCCCGCGGCACAAGACGACGATCGCCGGAGGTGCGGCGTCGACTGACTTTAATGGTGCCGGAAAAGAACCTGCCCGTGCCTGGTTTGAGGGTCGCTGGTGGCACGGGCAGGTCTTGGGTCGCACGGAAGTGTGAAATCCAACGTTTCATCCAACTTGGTTGCACCAGGTCAGAATCACGACGGAAAGAGTCTTCCGAATTTGACGAATAGTCAAAGTTTGACATATTGTCAAGTCTAAACTTTCAATTTGGGCAATTTGCGGCTCACGAGCTCGTTCGCTGTATCTGGATCGAGGCCCAGGCTTATCAGCAGGCGGCAAACAACCTGGTCTGGAAAATCTTCCGGCACGTCGTCCCTGATCATTGTCCCGAAAGCTGCCAGGGAAGTGCCCATGATCAGGTCACGACCAATTCTGGCGTCGGGCACATCAAAATAACCTGCATCGATTCCCCGCTGGATGGTAAGCAGGGCATTCCTGAAAGTCTCGGCTCCAAAAATGATCCCGTTCGAGCTGATATTGATCATCGACCATGCCCATGACCGGTCAAGCCGCGCCTTGTGCAGGAACATGCGGGTGGCGGTGGCAGCGCGAGCACGCGGGTCGGAGATAATTGTGGCTGCCGATATGACTGCAGAACGAAGGTCATGCGTAAGCTCGTAGCTCACCGCTTCGTGCAATTCGGCCATGCCGGCGAAGTGGTTGTACAAGGTCGCCCTCGTTACACCGGCTTCCTTGGCGACATCGTCGATCCGCGCGAGCAGACCGGCCTCCTGGCCGAACACACGAAATGCAGCGTCAATGATACTGGCCCGAGTCCTGGCCCGACGTTCGCGGCCTATTTCTGCCCTTCGGTCAAGATCAGTCTTCTTCTTGTTCATCAGGTCGCCTGTTCAAATCCTTGGCAAAAATCTTGCCCTACTCTTCCCACTTGGGCTGTTCACCCATCGCGACCTGCGCGGAGTTTACCAGAATAAAACCGTCCAGCACATCTATGGCATCGGGAAATGCTACTTCTGCAAGGCGTTGCAAATGGGCTGCATCGCGAGCCTGTGCCACAAGGCCAGGCCAGGCGGCGATATAGCGGCGGGAAAAATCGATCCCGCTCATGTCATTGGGCAGGCCCGGGCGAGCGTGACCGGCTACGACGATCTCCGGCTCAAGCGCGGCCAGCAGATCGAGAGATTCGCCCCAGGAAACGATGTTCTCGGGGTCATGTTCGCCAAGCCACAAGTACATGCCGTTGAACACGATGTCGCCGGGGAAGAGCGCACGGATGTCGGGCGCCCAGAGCGCGGTGGAGTGCACATGGTCGCCCCACATCGGACCCAAAACCTTGAGCTCGTGGCCTTCAAGCATGATCGTATCGCTCTCCAGGGCGCGCGGCGCGCCGGGATAGGCGGGGCCGTTGGCGCCGAGGCCGGGCAGCCAGCGCACCACCTTGAAGGGCAAGGAACGCCAGATGTCCGCCACCACCGTTGGATGAGCGACGATCTCGGCATTGGGGAAAGCCTCCTCCAGCACATCCATGCTGAAGAAGTGGTCCGGATGATCGTGCGTCACGAAGATGTGGGTCAGGTTCTTCCCGCTATCCAGCACCATGGCGGCCACGCGGTGGGCGTCGGCCTTCGTGAAGGGCGGATCGACCAGCACCGCGTCATGCTCGCCCATGATCAGCGCGGCATTGGAATGGAGCGAACCCGCGCTGGTGCGCAGGACCTCGACAGTGAGGGGAGGTGGATCGCCGTCCTGCGCTGCGAGCGGTGATGCCATGGCCAGCATGGCGGCGAACCCCGCGATCATGCGCTTCATCGATCCTCTCCCTGTCAGTCGTTCAACGGCTTTATCGGCCCCAATTGCATACCGCCATCTATCATCACATGGCTGCCCGTCATATAGCTCCCCGCATCGCTGGCGAGCAGCAAAGCGAGCGGCTTGATCTGGTAGGTTTCGGCCATGCGGCCCACGGGCACCAGCTCGTCCCACGCCTTCTTTGCCGCCGGGTTCTTCTTCACCCAGCCATCGCCGATGTTGGTGACGAAAGGGCCGGGCGCGATGGCATTCACGCGAATGCCGTATGCGGCCAGCTCATAGGCGGAATGGCGCATGAAGTGCTTCACGCCCGCCTTGGCAGCCATATAGGGCACGCCAACGATCGCCTCGTTCACCTCGGCCGCGTTGGAGCTGGTGATGACGATACTGCCGCCGCGGCGGTATCCGTTGCTCTCATTCGCCTTCATCACCCGCGCCGCCTCGCGCACGGTGTGGAACACGCCATTGAGGTTGATGCCGATGGACTTGTACCATTTTTCGGGGCTGTAGACGTCGATCTGGCCGTTCGGGTTACGGTCACCCTCGGGCGTCCAGAAGCCGTCGCCCACATCGAGGCCGGCATTGGCAAAGGCGACATCACAGCCGCCATAAGCTGCCACGTGATTATCGAAAGCCTGCGCCACCTGCGCCAGGTCCGACACGTCGCAAACGTCCCAGCGTGCCTCATAGCCTTCATCGCACAGCCGCTTCGCCTCGCGCTCGGCGCCTGCGCCATCGATATCGGTCAGGGTGACCTTGGCACCCGCTTCGGCGAGCACTTCGGCATAGGCCAGGCCAATGCCCGATGCTGCGCCGGTAACGAGGCCGGAGCGGCCCGTGAGGTCGAACTGGTCGAGGGTTTTGGGGTCTGTCATATTCTTCCTTCGTCATTCCCGCGAAAGCGGGAATCCAGAGCGATTGAGCGCTTTGCGCGCGATTAGTCTCGCTGGGTTCCCGCCTACGCGGGAACGACGAGATTCACAGATAGAGCTTCTCATTGATCGGGATGCCGTTCTCGCGGCAGTAATTCTCGTAATGGGTGATCATCCACCAGACATCGACCGTGTCGAGGAAGTTCGCCTGGGCGTCGTAAAACTCGATCGGGCCCTGCATCCAGCCGAACAGCTTGCAGCCTTCAGGGTGATCGGTGACCAGCGTGTGCGCTTCGCCTGGAACCTCCAAAATCAGCCCGCCTTGCGTGGCGACCCAGTCATATTCGAGATAGCGCACGCTGCCGGTGATGCACACCATGGTCACCGTGCCGCGATGCAGATGCGTGCCGATCGTGCCCGGACCCTTCATCCAGAGAATGTTGGAATAGGTGTTCGAGCGCACATCGAAGCTGAGATGTTTGATCGCTGCGCCATCGCCAAAGGGCACCCAGGGCGAATCCACATCACTCTCGGCATCGATATAGCGCCCGCCGGGGCTGAGCCGCTCAACCGTGTCGCGATAGGCCCAGGGAACCTCCACGATCTCGGTGACGGTGGAGGGCGCCTGCATCTTGTTTTCGGCCATTTGTGGTGTCCTTCCTAGCGAATGAGAGTATCGACATAATCGGCGCCTATTCCGCAGGCATCATAATGGTCGCGGGCCATCTGCATGTAATCGAACACGTCAAAATGGCCGACCGTATTGCCCTCTTCATCGAGCCACATCAGCGGGCCTGAAACGACGAAAAAGACCTTCATCGGGTCGGGGTGTTCATAGGAAACCAGCGTGTGGCTTTCGCCCGGCGTTTCGAAGATGAAGTCGCCCGCCGTCGCCGTCCAGTCATGCTCCAGATAGGCCCATTTGCCGCTGATCGTATAGGCCCAGATCGGCTTGGGGTGGTAATGCCGGTTCACGATGGTGGCTTTCTTTGCCATCAGCACGTCGGCCCACATGTTGAGCGTCGGGCTGATCCACACGGGCTTGGAATAGACATCCTCCACGATCGGCACGTACAGCCGCTCATCGCCCTCGGCGATCTTGGCCATATAGGCTTCCGGCTTGGCGCCCGGGCGAAGGACGTGCGGTACGGGACGCGTACCCGCCCATGGTTCTGTGGTCGGTGCTTCAGGCATGCCTGCTCCTCTTGCTAGGTCTCTTTGCGGGACTCGTTGTGAAGCATCCTGCCCAAAGGCAGGAATGCAAGCAAGCTAA